>DVGG01000026.1 GCA_018712825.1 Candidatus Faecousia excrementipullorum
ATGGTTTCAGCGGCACAAACTTTGATCGCCCGCAATTCACGAGAATGATTGAAATGCTGCGTAACCGAGAAATTGATACGGTTATGGTAAAAGACCTTTCACGGTTCGGACGAGACCATTTAGAGGTCGGCGGGTACTTGGAATTATTGTTTCCCCTGTTCGGAACACGCTTTATTTCCGTCAATGATAATTTCGATACGAATGATTATGTCGGGACGACCGGCGGTCTGGAACTGGCAATCCGCAACCTCGTCAATGGAATGTATAGTAAGGATCTTTCGCTGAAAATACGAAGTGCAAATCGGGCTCGGCGAAAGCAGGGATTTTACCATTCCTGCGGCCACGCCTTTTATGGCTATCAGCTTGATCCTAAAGATAAGCGCAAACTTATTGTGGACGAGAATGTCCGTGAGGTCGTAGTCAAGATATTTGACTTGTGTATTGAAGGACGCAGCACTAAGGACATTGCGCAATATCTGAATGACAAAAATATTCTATCGCCGCGACAGTACAAACTGCAAAATGGAATGTTTTATAACGGCAGAGTGGTTGACAACGAGAGTATTTGGCTGGCTTCCACGATCCGAAAAATTCTCAATGATGGAAGATATACAGGTAAGATGATTTCTAACACACGAGAGATGGTAGGAATACGAACCAATAACAGCCGTGTACTTCCGCGTGAACAGTGGATAGTTGTAGAAAACACCCACGAGGCCATTATTTCAGAGGAAAAGTTTCAAGCCGCTGCCGCTTCGTTGACTTCTCGAATCAAAACAGTCAATATGAATACTTCCGGTAACAGAGCCGGCAATTTATTTGTTTGCGGCTATTGTGGAAGGAAGCTGCAGAAAGCACCTGCGATTGATACACACCTATTTTGTTTGAAGGCATCCAGTCAAAACAAAGCGGAATGTGCCGCTATCCACGAAAGTCTGGAAGTACTCCAGGACAAGACGCTGAGTGTTGTGCAGGCAATCGCACGAATTCTATTGGACAAGTCTAAGTTTGTGAAAAAATATGATGTCACAGAACAGGCGCAGCTTGAAAGGCTGATCGCAGATATGGAACGAAAGCGCAGGCAAATTGCGAATGGAAAAAGCTCTCTATATGAGGAGTATAGGAATGGGCATATAAGCAGAGAGCGATTCATCAAAATTCAGTCCGATAATAAGGCTGAAGACGAAAGGCTTCAACAGAAGATCGCAGAAAAGAATGTGCTATTAAATGAGTGTATTCAAAAACAAAAAGCTCTTACTCTTGCAGGGCAGGATGCGGAACGGATTCAGGCTTTGACCGAGTATCGCCCTGAGGTTATAAGCCGACTGATAGATAAAGTACGAGTATTTGAAGGTGGGCGAATTGAGATTGGACTAAAAAGCAAGTATCTGACAGATATAATCGGAGAATGTATTCCGGGGCTTGCTTCGTAATATGGAAAAAAGAATTCCTGCCGAATTTCGACAGGAAAATAAAAAAATCTTTTAGGGTTTACTTGACACAAGCAGAAGGCTACATTCTGGGAGTGGGCGCAAAGATGTTCACCATCGCCGGGCCTGTGATTGTGTACGGCACCACCGCCAGCGTGATTTACGGCCTTTTGTACTGGCTTTGGGGTCTTATGGGTTAAAAATCGGGTGTGCCCTCTTTGGGACACACCCGATTTATTATTCTTCGTCAGAGGACAGCTTTACATAGCCCAGTCCGATGGCCTGGTAGTCCACTTCCATGGGATACACTTCCAGGGCATCTTCAATGAGATCAGTAGACATCTGGGAAAGCAGTGCCTGCTTTGCCTGGGTGTACCAGATCTCTGCACTTCCGGAGAAGTACATAATATGGTAGCCGATGCTGGTCTTTACCAGACCGTAATCTCCGGGCTTGCGGGTCTCGTCAAAAATCCAGTCGTTGAATTCCTCCACCATGTAGCCCTGGGTCACGCCGGTATAGAGGCCGCCCTTGGACTTGGAGTCCGGGTCTTCCGAATACTCCCCGGCCAACAGGGCAAAGGAGTCTTCCGTAGCCTCTCCTGCCAGCCACTCGTCCAGAATCTTCTGAGCCTCAGCCTTACATGCATCCCACTCCTCCTGGGAATAGGTGGTGGTCTTGCCATCCTCGCTCTTGGTGCCGCCCTCGGGAATAATCAGGATGTGCCGCACGTCCACGGTGTAGCCGCTCTCCTTGGTGATGTCGCTTTCCGCAAAGGTGGCTTCGTTTTCCGTAAAGAAGGCTTCAATCTCCTCGTCGGTGGGGTTCAGCCCTTCATAGAGCTTCTGGAAGTACTCCAGGGCATAGCAGTTGATAAACTGGTATGCCTCGTACCCTTCCATATTGGCGCCGGCGCCCATGTCCGCTGCAATCAGCGCCTGGGCGTTTTCATAGTCATTTTCCTTTGCCAGCTCCTCCATATTCTCTGCCAGGCTGTCCAGCATCTTCTGGGTGTCCTCGCTGATGGCAAAGCTCTCTTCCCTGCCCATCTGGTACAGGGCTGCATACCGGTGCCAGGTCTGAAGGGCATACTCCAGCAGGGACTGCTCCCAGGTGTCCCCGGTCTGGGGATTCTGCACCTGCTCACCCAAAGGCTTGGTCAGGTCCAGGCCGTAATAGGCCAGGTAGGCACTGTTGTTCTCCAGGAAATCATACACGCCCATCCAGTAGAAAACCTGAAGCTCTGCATTGGTCAGTTCCAGATCTCCCACCCGGGCTACCACCGTATCGGTCATGGCAGTGGCTTCCTCGTCAGATACGGTATAGTCCCCCCGGACAGAGCTTCCCAGGGTGCTGGGCTGGGACTCCAGGGTAGATTCGGTAGTTTCAGTGCCTTCCTCAGCCGGCTTCTGGGCCTCATTCACCGCCCGGATAATCATAAATGCCAGACCTGCCAGCAGTGCCACACACACAAGCGTTAGAATCACAATCTGCCAGGGCTTGGCGCCTGGCTTCACAGAAGGCTTGGAGAAGGTCTCTTCCGGCTGCTCCTGGGTCTCCTCAGGAGCCGGAGCTTCCGCTTCCGGCTGGGTTACTTCTTCCGTCTGGGATTTTCCGCAGACAGGGCAGAGCTGTTCTTCCTCCTGCAGCTCTGCACCGCAATGCTTACAATTCATACAAACCTCTTTCTCCCTCAACAGGGACAGAATTTTATTCATCTTACCACGATTCTCCCGGAAACGCAAGGCACAACCGGGCTGTTCACAGAAAATTTCCCTTTCCTCCTCCCCTGCCAGACCTTGCAAAAAACTGCGGAAAATGCTATTATTTATAATTGAGTAAGTATCCCAAAAGGAGTTTTTCCATGAATACCAAAACCACAGTGATTTCTCAGGAGCAGCTGCAGCAGCAGTTTGCCTTTTGTCATAAAATCCGCCAGTACTGGCTGGACAAAAACCGGATTCCCACCGCCTATGTGGAGACCTACGGCTGCCAGCAGAATGAAGCAGATTCCCAGCAGATCCGGGGACTGCTCAGCGAAAGCGGCTACGCCATACAAGACTCTGCCGAGGGAGCGGATGTGGTGGTGATGAACACCTGCGCCATCCGGGAACACGCAGAGCAGCGGGTGTTCGGCAATCTTGGGGCGCTGACCCACACCAAGCGCCGCCACCCGGAGCAGAAGATTTTTCTCTGCGGCTGCATGGCAGGGCAGGAGCAGGTAGTGGAGCGGATTCGCAAAAGCTATCCCCATGTAAACGGTGTCTTTTCCACCCATCATCTGTGGCAGTTCCCCCAGCTTCTGTATCAGGTGCTCACCACCGGCAAGCGCACCTTCTATACCCAGGATGAGGCCGGCTCCATTGCGGAGGGACTTCCCCAGCTCCGGGACGACACCCTGAAGGCCTGGGTCTCCATCATGTACGGCTGCAACAACTTCTGCACCTACTGCATTGTCCCCTATGTCCGGGGCCGGGAGCGGAGCCGGAAGCCGGAGGATATTCTGCAGGAGTGCCGGGAGCTGATTGCCGGTGGCACCAAGGAGATTACCCTGCTGGGGCAGAATGTGAACTCCTACGGTAAGGATCTGGACTGCGGCATGGATTTTTCCGATTTGCTGGCCCAGATTGCCCAGATTCCCGGGGATTTTCTCATCCGCTTTATGACCAGCCATCCAAGAGATGCGGGAAAAAAGCTCTTTGACACCATGGCGGCTTATCCCAAAATTGCCAAGCAGCTCCATCTTCCCTTCCAGTCCGGCTCCAGCCGGGTGCTGAAGGCTATGAACCGCCACTATGACCGGGAGCAGTATCTGGAGCTGGTGCGTTACGCCAAAAGCGTCATGCCGGATTTGGTGCTTACCTCCGATGTGATTGTGGGCTTCCCCGGAGAGACGGAGGAGGAGTTTGAAGAAACCCTCTCCCTCATCTCCCAGGTGGGGTATGATGCCCTCTTTACCTTCATCTTCTCCCCCAGAGCCGGCACCCCTGCCGCCGCCATGGAGGACCCCACCCCCAAGGAGGAGAAGAACCGCCGGTTTGACCGGCTGTGTGCCCTGCAAAATCAGATTTCCGAAACCATCCATGAAGGATATATCGGCAAAACCCTCCGGTGCCTCATTGACGGCACCGACAAGGAGCTGCTTACCGCCCGGACAGAGGGCGGGCGGCTGGTTCGTCTGCCGGGGGACCCGAATCTTATCGGGAGCTTTGCCCAGGTGACCATTACCGGCTCCACCACCTGGAGCCTGACGGGACAGCTGGAACCGTAAAAACTACAAACTTAGGAGAATCGGCATGGAAGAAAAAAACACAGAGCTTACCCCCATGCGCAAGCAATACTATACCATCAAGGAACAAAATAAGGACTGTATCCTGTTTTTCCGTCTGGGTGACTTCTACGAGATGTTCGACGAGGACGCCCGGCTGGCTGCCCGGGAGCTGGATCTGACCCTCACCACCCGGGATCGGAACAAGCCCAAGGAGGAGCAAACCCCCATGTGCGGCGTTCCCTATCACTCCGTGGATTCCTACATCGCCCGACTGGTAAGCAAGGGCTATAAGGTGGCCATCTGCGAGCAGACAGAGGACCCAGCCCTGGCCAAGGGGCTGGTGGAGCGGGAGGTGACCCGGATTGTCACCCCCGGCACCGTCACGGAAAGCTGCATGCTGGAGGAGAGCAAGAACAACTACATCGCCTGTATCTACGGGGAAAAGCAGAGCTGCGGCCTGGCCTTCTGCGACCTGTCCACCGGTGCTTTCTATGTCACCAGCTGCCCCGACGCCCCTTCTGCTGCCTGCGAGCTGGGGCGCTTTGCCCCCAGCGAGGTCATCCGGGGAGGTGCCGCCTCCCACGACCCGGTGCTGGAGGATGCCCTGTTTCACCGTCTTTCCTGCTGCGTGGACGAGGAGCAGCCGGGACAGTTCTCCCCGGCAGATTCCCAGGAGGTGCTGGAAAGCCACTTTGGGGAGTCTTTGTCGGAGCTGGGGCTTACCGGACTTCCGGAGGCGGTACTGGCTGCGGGAACCTTGCTTCGCACCCTTTTGACCCTGCAAAAAAACGACCTGACCCACATCCGTCAGCTGCAATACTACACCTCCGGCAAATTCATGGAGCTGGATATGGATGCCCGGCGGAATCTGGAGCTTACGGAGACCCTTCGGAGCAAGGAAAAGAAAGGTACCCTTTTATGGGTGCTGGACAAGACCCACACCGCCATGGGCGGACGGCTGCTGCGCAGCTGGATTGAAAAGCCCCTGCTGGACGGCGGGGAGATTTACCGCCGGCAAAGCGCCGTGGAGGAGCTGGTTTCCGCCACTGCTGTGAGAGGCGAGTTGGAGGAAGCCCTCCGGGATGTTTCCGATCTGGAGCGGGTGATGACGAGAATCGTCACCGGCACCGTCAACTGCCGGGACCTTCTGGGGCTTGCCAAGGGATTGCGGGCACTGCCTCAGGTGAAGCGGCAGCTTCAGGAGTTGGAGTCTCCCCTCCTTGTCAGCCTGAACGGAGAGATTGACCCGCTGGAGGACTGTGCAGAGCGGATTGAGTCCACCATTGTGGATGAGCCGCCCCTGACTGTCCGGGAAGGCGGCATTATCCGGGAAGGGGCTGACCCCCAGGCAGACCATCTGCGGAGCATTATGAAGGGCGGCTCGGAAACCATCGCCGCCATTGAAGCTGCCGAGCGGGAAAAGACCGGCATCCGCACCCTGAAGGTGGGCTATAACCGGGTATTCGGTTACTATATTGAAGTTTCCAAATCCTTTGTGAATCAGGTGCCGGAGGGCTATATCCGCAAGCAGACCCTGACCAACTGCGAGCGGTACATCACCCAGGAGCTGAAAGACCTGGAAGATCAGGTGCTGGGAGCCAAGGAACGGCTCACCGCCCTGGAATATCAGATTTTCACCCAGCTGCGGGAATTTCTGGCAGCCCAGGCTGCCCGGGTGCAGTGCAGTGCCGCCGCCGTGGCTCAGGCGGATGTGCTCTGTTCCCTTGCCAGCGTTGCCGCCCAGCGGGGCTACTGCCGCCCGGAGATTACCCTGGACCGGGAGATCTCCATTACCGACGGCCGCCACCCGGTGGTGGAAATGATGCTGAAGGACTCCCTGTTTGTCCCCAACGATACCCACATCGGTTCCAAGGACAACCAGGTTTCCATCATCACCGGCCCCAACATGGCAGGTAAATCCACCTATATGCGCCAGGTGGCGCTCATTGTGCTCATGGCCCAGATTGGCTCCTTCGTCCCCGCCCGCAGTGCCAGAATCGGCATTGTGGATCGGGTATTCACCCGGATTGGTGCCAGCGACGACCTGGCCTCCGGTCAGTCCACCTTCATGGTGGAGATGGCAGAGGTGGCCTCCATTCTGAAATACGCCACCGCCAAGAGCCTTCTGATTCTGGACGAAATCGGCAGAGGCACCTCCACCTACGACGGCATGGCCATTGCCCGGGCGGTGCTGGAATACGCCGCCAATCCCCGGCAGCTGGGAGCAAAGACCCTCTTTGCCACCCACTACCACGAGCTGTCCGCCATTGAAAACGAACTGCCCAATGTAAAAAACTACAACATCGCCGTGAAAAAGCGGGGGGATCGGATGATTTTCCTGCGGAAAATCGTTCCCGGTGCCACGGACGACAGCTACGGCGTGGAGGTTGCCAAGCTGGCAGGGCTGCCCAATTCCGTAGTGGCCCGGGCCCGGCAGATTTTGCAGGAGCTGGAAAGCCAGGAAGGTGTCCGCCCCCAGGCTTCCGGTGTGAAGGAACCGGAGGATCAGATCAGTATGCTGGATTTGCGGAGCCAGCAGGTTTGCGCCGCTCTTGAAAAAATCAGCATCGAAACTCTGACCCCCATTGAAGCCATGAACGAGCTGTTCAAGCTCAAGAAAATGTTGGAATAATATGAATAATACCATGATTACCCCCTCCTGGAAGGAGCAGCGGATTGGCTGGGTTTACTTTGCCCTGCAGCTGCTGGTGCTGCCCACAGCCGTTATTTTACTTCTCAACCTGCTTCCCTTCCCCCTGACGGAAGCTCAACAGAATGTTGTCTTCTTCGTCCTGAATTTCTTTTGTGTCACCCTTATCTTTTTCCGGTATCTGAAAGCCTCCCTGGGGCGTCTGGCGGAGAATCTTTCCGCCTGTCTGGGCACCGCCGCCGCAGGCTTCGGCCTTTATTACCTGGGGCAGGTTCTGGTGGGGCTTGCCATCACCTGGTTTTATCCGAATTTTCGCAACGTCAACGACATGACCATTCAGGTGATGGTGCAGGAGAACTTTTTGCCCATGGCCATTTCCACCATCTTCCTGGTGCCCGCGGCCGAAGAGACCCTGTACCGGGGACTGTTATTCGGCAGTCTTTCCGAAAAAAGTCTGCCCTTTGCTTATTTGGTATCCACCCTGGTGTTCTGCGCCATTCATGTGGCAGGCTATGTGGGGGTGTACCCCCTGGGCCTTTTGGCCCTGTGCTTCTGCCAGTATCTGCCCGCCGGAATCTTCCTGGCCTGGGCCTATCACCGCAGCGGCACCATCTGCACGTCCATGCTCATCCACATGGTGGTAAACGCCATCGGTATTTTGGCTATGAGGTGATTTTATGCCCAAAATTATTCAGCTTTCCCCCCATATCGCCAATCTGATTGCCGCCGGTGAGGTGGTGGAGCGGCCTGCCTCCGTCATCAAGGAGCTGCTGGAAAACGCCGTGGACGCCGGGGCCTCCCAAATCACTGTGGAAATCCGGGAGGGCGGCATGACCTTTATGCGGGTGACGGACAACGGCTGCGGCATTGCCCCGGAGGACGCACCTACCGCCTTTTTGCGCCATGCCACCTCCAAGCTCAGAAGTGCCGAGGACCTGGCCGCCATTTCCACCATGGGCTTCCGGGGAGAGGCATTGGCTGCCATTGCCTCTGTCAGCCGGATTGATTTGCTCACCAAAACCGCCGGAAGCGTGGAGGGAATCAGCCTTCATCTGGAAGGGGGAACCATCACGGAGCAGTCGGAGGCCGGCTGTCCCGACGGTACCACCATCATTGTCCGGGATTTGTTCTTCAACACCCCTGCCCGGATGAAATTCATGAAATCCGATGCCACCGAGTCTGCCCGGATTGCTGCCGTAGTACAGCAGCAGGCCCTGGCTCACCCGGAGGTGGCTTACCGCTTCCTGAAAGACGGGAAGCAGACCCTCTCCACCCCGGGAAACGGGGATTTGTCCGCTGCCATCTACTGTGTTTACGGCAGAGAGTGCAGCAAAATGGTTCCGGTGAAAAGCCGCTGGGATGTTTACAGCCTCACAGGCTTCGTATCCAAGCCCACAGATGCCCGGCCCAACCGGAGCCTGCAAACCTTTTTTGTGAACAACCGCCCGGTGCGGTCTGCCCTGCTGGTGTCCGCTTTGGAGGAGGCCTACCGGAATCAGCTGATGACGGGAAAGTACCCTGCCTGTGTGCTGCACCTGCAGGTACCTGCCAACATGGTGGATGTGAACGTCCACCCGGCTAAAATTGAAGTGAATTTCCTCAACCGAAACGGCGTGTTCGACTGCATCCACTACGGCGTTCTGGGAGCCCTGAACAAGACCCCCGACCGGCCCCAGGTGCAGTTCAAGACCGCTCCTGCCCCCTCCCAGCCTGCTGTCAAGCCGGCGGAGGCTCCGGCAAAGAAGCAGGACTTCTTCCGCACCATGACCCCTCAGGAGTTCAAAAACTTCACCTCTGCCGTCTCTCAGGCTCCCAAGCCCAGTCCCCTGGCTGCCGCCGCCACCGCAGCGGCAGTGGAGCGCAGTGCCCCTGCCCCCCTCCGGGAGCCGGTGGCTGTCCCCACCATGGAGCGGCAGAAAACCATTCCCCCCATTGTGGTAGCCGTGGAAGCACCCAAAGCCCCCCAGGAAAAGCCCAAAGCAGAACCGGCGGCAACCGCCCCGGAGCCGGAGCAGACCGCTCTTTCCATGCCTGCCCAGGCACCCTGGCGGATGGTGGGAGAGCTGTACCGCAGCTACATACTGGTGGAGCAGGGGGAGGAAGCCTATCTCATTGACAAACACGCCGCCCATGAGCGGATTCTCTTTGAAAAGCTGAAGGCCAATCAGGAGGCCATCAGCTCCCAGAGTCTCCTCACGCCCCTGCCCTACCGCACAAGTGCCGAGGCGGCAGGCATCCTGCTGGCCAACAAGCAGGTTTTGGACTCCCTGGGCTTTGAGCTGGAGGAATTCGGGGACAACACCCTGCTTGTCCGTCAGATTCCCATGGATTTGTCCGACGGGGATGTGGCTGATGCTCTGGACACTCTGGCCTCTCAACTTCTTGCTGGACGGAAGGAAGCTCCCGACACCGTGCGGGATAACCTGCTGCACACCGTGGCCTGCAAGGCTGCCATCAAGGCCGGCTGGAAAACCGACGACCGGGAGCTGGAAGCCCTGGTAAAGCAGGTCATGGAGCGGGAGGACCTGAAATACTGTCCCCACGGCAGACCCATTTGCATTACCTTAAGCAAAAAGCAGCTGGAAAAGCAGTTCAAGCGCAGCTGAAAAAGGAGGTGCCCCATTGCCCCAAATCATAACCATTGCAGGCCCCACCGCCTCGGGAAAAACCGCCCTGTCCATTCTGTTGGCCAAGGAAATGGACGGTGAAATCGTCTCCTGCGACTCCATGCAGGTTTACAAGGACATGGACATCGGCACCGCCAAGCCCACTCCGGAGGAGCAGGCAGGAATCCCCCACCATATGCTCTCGGTGGCGGAGCCCTGGGAGGACTTTTCCGTCAGCCGGTACTGTGCCATGGCTGACCCCATTGTGGAAGATATTCTCCGCCGGGGGAAATCTCCCATCATCGTAGGCGGCACCGGGCTTTACATGGACGCTCTCATCCGGGGCAACGCCTTTGCCCCCTGTCCCTCCACCGGACGCCGGGAGGAGCTGGAAGCCCTGGCTGCCAGTCAGGGCATTGAAGCGGTGATTGAAAGGCTCCGAGCGGTAGACCCGGGGTCTGCTGCCCGGCTCCACCCCTCCGATCAGAAGCGGATTATCCGGGCCATGGAGGTGTATCTGGAAACCGGCATGACCATTACGGAGCACAACCGGAAAACCCAGGAGATTCCCCCCAAGTATCATCCCATCCGCTTTACTCTTACCGACCGGCAGCGGCAAACCCTCTATGACCGGATTGACCGGCGGGTGGATGCCATGGTGGAAGCCGGACTGATTGATGAGATTCAGGGACTTCTTGCCCGGGGGATTCCGGAAAAGTGCACCGCCATGCAGGCCATCGGCTACAAGGAGTTTGTGGCAGCCCTCCATGGGGCTTGTTCTCTGGAGGAGGCAGCCGGGCAGGTGAAGCAGTCCTCCCGCCGCTATGCCAAGCGGCAGCTTACCTGGTTCCGGCGAAATCCGGAAAACATCTGGCTCATCCGGGAAGATGGGCAGACTTCCATGGAAATTCTTGATAGCGCCCGACAATATCTTCGGGATTTTGACAAGTGAATCGTGGTAGGATTTGTGTATCCCAAAAGAAAGAAGGAATACACATATGTCCGAACCCATGAACTTACAGGATGCCGTTCTCAATGAGGTACGCCGGGACAAGGTCCCTGTCACACTGTTTCTCATGAACGGCTTCCAGCTCCGGGGAACCATCACCGGCTTTGACAGCTTTGTGGTGGTGCTGGTCACCGATGGCAAGCAGCAGATGATTTACAAGCACGCCATCTCCACGCTGGCCCCCATCCGGCCTGTGAAAGCCGCAGCAGCGACTGCTTAGCAAAAAGGCGACGGAGCAACGCTTCGTCGCCTTTTTCTGCCTGGACATACAAACAAACGGAGGTACGGAAGAATGTGTATTGAAGAAAATGTACTGCGTATTCGGGAACAAATAAAAGAAGCTGCCCTGGCAGCGGGAAGAAAGCCGGAGGAAATCCAGCTGTGCGCCGCCACCAAAATGAACGACACCCAGGCCGTCCGCCGGGCCATCGCCGCGGGGGTGGACTGCTGCGGAGAAAACCGGGTGCAGGAGCTGACTGCCAAGCTGAAGGACAATGCCTACGAAGGAAAGCCGGTACACTTTATCGGGCATCTGCAAACCAACAAGGTGCGGCAGGTGGTGGGTAAAGTAGACCTGATTCAAAGCGCGGACTCTTTGCACCTGCTGAAGGCAATCCAGCAAGAGGCCGCAAAACAGAACATTTGCCAGGAAATTCTCCTGGAGGTAAATATCGGGCAGGAGCTTTCAAAGTCCGGCTTTGAAGAAAGGGAAATCCCGGAAGTGCTGGAACAAATGTGTGATTTTCCCAACCTTTTTGTCCGCGGGCTTATGGCTATCCCTCCCATTTGTCAAAATCACGGAGATAACGACAAATTTTTTCAAAAAATGTACAACCTTTCTGTTGACATAACGGCAAAAAAATACGATAATGTATGTGTTACAGTTTTGTCTATGGGGATGTCTGACGATTTTCAGCAGGCAATCGCCATGGGCAGCACCATGGTACGAATCGGTACCGGAATTTTTGGTCCGCGAAATTATCAATCGCCCATCTGACCCGATGTGCGTATTTTAGGAGGATACAGACATATGAGTTTTTGGGATAATGTGAAGAAGTTTGCCCAGCCCTATTCCGATGATGAATACGATGATGAATACGACGAAGAAGTAGATGCCTACGAGGAGGAGCCCGCTCAGGAAGCTCCCGCTCCCTCCCGGAAGCGCCGCACCTCTCCCTTTGCCGGCACCGCTGCAGAGTCCGTCTCCAGCAGCTACTCCGCCAGCACCTCTTCTGCCCCTGCCAGCACTGCCAGCTCCACCTCCACCGGCTTCTCCGGTCAGGTGCTGAATATGTCCTCCGGCAGCAAGCAGGAGGTTGTGCTGTTCCACGCCAAGACCTTTGACGATGCCGCCAAGGCCGCCGGAGAACTGCGGAAGAAGCGTGCCATTATTCTCAACATGGAGAATGTGGACAAGGCCCTTACCCGCCGGGTGGTGGATTTCCTGTCCGGCAGCGTATATGCCCTGGACGGCAGCGTGAAGAAGGTCGCCCAGTCTACTTACCTGTTCTGCCCCCACAACATGGGTGTGGTTGGCGATCTGGAAACCGTTCAGACTGACGCAGAAAGCTATGTCTGAGAGCCCCTGACGGGAGAAAGGACTTCTTATGTTTACACCCCAACAAATTGAGCAGATTTCCTTTAACCGCGCTACCTTCGGCGGCTATGATATGCACTCCGTGGACGAGCTGCTGGAGCCCCTCACCGAGGACTATATCACCCTTTACAAGGAGAACGCTCTGCTGAAAAGCAAGATGAAGGTGCTGGTCAGCAAGCTGGAGGAGTACCGCAACAACGAAAACAGCATGAAGGACGCCATTGTCAATGCCCAGAAGACCTGCGACAAGATGGTCAAAGAGGCAGAAGCCAAGTGCACCAAGATGCTCAGCGACGCCAACGCCGCCGCTGCGGAAAACGCCAAGAACGCTTCCTCCCTCATCGCCGCCGAGAATCAGCGGGTTGAGGAGGCCAAGCAGGCCGCCGCTGCCAAGATTACCGAGTTGCAGGAGCAGCTGAAGCTGTGTGTCCAGGCCCTGGAGCGGATCAAGACCGCCAATCGTCCTGCCCCTGTCTCCCCCGCTCCCTTCGACTATGAGCGCAGCGAATCCGCTCCCCACGAGAGCAAGCAGGCTGAGGCCGTGGCCGATGAGATTTCCGCCAACCTGGAAGCCCAGATCGGCACCACCGAGGACTCCGCCCCCAAGGCTGCCCCCAAGCACCCCCTTTCCGAAACCACCACCAGCAAGTTTGCCAACCTGCAGTTCGGGCGGAACTACGAGAACAGAACCACCCGCTAAGGATAATTTCATATCATATCCTGCTATGATGAGGACAGGTGGGCCTGACCCCTTCCTTCAGAGAGCTGCCGGTTGGTGCGAGGCAGCGGAATGTCATGTCCATATCCCCTCGGAGCTGCACACCCAACCCCTTTCGGGCAGTAGGCTGTGCCGGGTGCGCCCGATATTGCGCCAGAAAGTGTCGGCTTTGCCGGAACAAGAGTGGTACCGCAGAGGTAATATGCCTTTGTCTCTTAGGAGACAAAGGCATTTTTCTTTTTGAAGTTTAATTGGAGGTAATTTTCCCATGGACTATAAGAACACCATTATCACCCCAAAAACCGATTTCCCCATGAAGGCCGGTCTTCCCAACCGGGAGCCGGGTATGCTGGAGCGGTGGAATCAGGAAGGTCTTTATGCGCAGATGCTGGAAAAGAACAAGGACCTGCCCCCCTTCGTTCTCCACGACGGCCCTCCCTTCTCCAACGGCGACATCCACATGGGTCACGCCCTGAACAAGACCCTGAAGGACTTTATTGTCCGCAGCCACGCCATGATGGGCTTCTACACCCCCTATGTCCCCGGCTGGGACAACCACGGTATGCCCATTGAGTCTGCCATCATCAAGAAGAACAAGCTGAACCGGAAGGCCATGCCTGTGCCGGAGTTCCGCACCGCCTGTGAGGAGTTTGCAGAAAACTACATCCAGCGGCAGATGGCCGGTTTTCGCCGGCTGGGCGTCATCGGCGACTGGGAGCATCCCTACCGCACCATGGACAAGCACTTTGAGGCGGAGGAAGTGAAGATTTTCGGCGCCATGTATCAGAAGGGCTACATCTACAAGGGTCTCAAGCCCGTGTACTGGTGCCCCAAGGACGAGACCGCTCTGGCTGAGGCAGAAATTGAGTACCAGGACGACCCCTGCACCTCTGTGTATGTGAAGTTCCCCATGGCAGACGATCTGGGAAAGCTGTCCCAGTTTGATTTGTCCAAGACCTTCTTCGTCATCTGGACCACCACCATCTGGACCCTGCCCGGCAATATGGGCATCTGCCTCCATCCCCGGGACACCTATGTGCTGGTGAAGGCAGAAAACGGCGAGACCTACATCATGGCAGAGGCCCTGATGGACAAGGTAATGAAGATTGGCGGCTTTGAGAATTATCAGGTGCTGGCCTCCTACCCCGGCAGCTTCTTTGAGAATATGCTGGCAAACCATCCCTTCCTGCCCAAGACCTCCCGTCTGGTGAACGCCGAGTATGTCACCATGGACTCCGGTACCGGCTGTGTTCACACCGCCCCCGGCTTCGGTGCGGACGACTACAAAACCTGCATGCGCTACGGTATGGATCTGGTGGTGCCTGTGGACGACCAGGGCCGGCACACCGACTACGCCGGTAAGTATCAGGGTCTCCGAACCGACGAATCCAACCCCATCATTCTGGCGGATATGAAGGAAAGCGGCATGCTCTTCGCCTCCGAGGAGATTGTCCACTCCTATCCCCACTGCTGGCGGTGCAAGAACCCCATCATCTTCCGGGCCACCCCCCAGTGGTTCTGCTCCGTGGAGTCCTTCAAGGATGAAGCTGTGAAGGCCTGCCAGGGTCTTAAGTGGCTGCCCGCCTGGGGCGAGGAGCGGATGATCGGCATGGTTCAGGAGCGGGCTGACTGGTGTATCTCCCGGCAGCGCCGTTGGGGTCTGCCCATCCCCGTATTCTACTGCAAGGACTGCGGCAAGCCCGTCTGCACCCCCGAAACCATCGCCCATATTTCTGAGCTGTTCGACCAGCACGGCTCCAACATCTGGTTTGAGAAGGAAGCTCAGGAGCTGATTCCCCAGGGCTTCACCTGCCCCCACTGCGGCGGCAAGGAATTCGACAAGGAGACCGACACCCTGGACGGCTGGTTCGACTCCGGCTCCACCCACTATGCCTCCCTGCGGAAGCGCACCCCGGAGCTGTGGCCGGCAGACGTATATCTGGAAGGTGCCGACCAGTACCGTGGTTGGTTCCAGTCCAGCCTGCTGACCTCCGTAGGCGCTCTGGGAGAAGGCGCTCCCTTCAAGGAAGTGCTGACCCACGGCTGGGTGGTGGACGGTCAGGGCCGTGCCATGCACAAGAGCCTGGGCAACGGCGTTGACCCCGCAGACCTCATTAAGGAATACGGCGCCGACATTGTGCGGCTTTGGTCCGGTTCCTCTGACTACCATGCCGATGTGCGCTGCTCCAAGGAGATTATCAAGCAG
The DNA here is from genome assembly GCA_018712825.1 of Candidatus Faecousia excrementipullorum. Taxonomy (GTDB): domain Bacteria; phylum Bacillota; class Clostridia; order Oscillospirales; family Oscillospiraceae; genus Faecousia; species Faecousia excrementipullorum. The sequence continues at coordinate 15,486 of DVGG01000026.1, forward strand.
CTGAGCCAGAACTACCTGAAGTTCCGCAATACCGCCCGGTACTGCCTGGGCAACCTGGCCGGGTTTGACCCCAACAACCTGGTGGCTCCTGCGGATATGGAGGAGCTGGACAAGTGGGCCCTGACCAAGCTGAACGACCTGATTCTCACCTGCCGGAAGGCCTATGAGAACTACGAATTCCATGTGGTGTCCCACGAAATCAACGACTTCTGCGTGGTGGAGCTGTCCAGCTTCTACCTGGATATCATCAAGGACCGGCTGTACTGTGAGGATGCCAACGGCCTGCGCCGCCGCTCCGCTCAGACGGCTCTCTACCTGATTGTAGACGCCATGGCCAAGCTCTTTGCCCCCATTCTGGCCTTCACCTGTGACGAAATCTGGCAGGCCATGCCCCATCGGGACGGAGACGACACCCGGAACATTCTCCTGAACCAGATGCCCGCCGACTGCGCAGCTTATGTGCTACCGGAGGCTGCCATGGCCAAGTGGGATACGGTGATGAAGCTGCGCCAGGATGTAAACGGCACCCTGGAGATTGCCAGAAGTGAGAAGCGCATCGGCAAGGCTCTGGAAGCCCATGTGAGCCTGCAGACGGAGGACGAGGCCCTGAAAGCCGCCTGCGAAGGTCTGAATCTTGCCGAGATTTTCATCGTCTCCTCCTGCGACTGGGAGGCTGTGCCGGAGAATGCCACCACCGGCACCGGCTCCAACCTGTCCGGTCTTACCATCGGTGTCACCGAGGCCAGAGGCACCAAGTGCCCCCGGTGCTGGATGCACAGCACCCAGGCTGATGAAAACGGCCTGTGCCCCCGCTGTGCCGGTGTCATCTCCCGTATGGATGTGGAAATCTGATAGCGTTAAGCCCCTCCGGCAAACCGGAGGGGCTTTTCCATACAACACGATTATGGCAGCAAAATCTCCCTGAGCGGAAAGCTCAGGGAGTTTTGGTTTACAGATACCGGGCAATGAGGTAGATGGAGCAGACCACCAGAACCAGAAGGGTTGCAGGAATTGCACTCATCAGGTAGGAGCCCCAGCCGATACGGTGTCCGTTTTTCTCCGCAATGGCGCAGCCAATCACATTGGCGGAAGCGCCGATGGGGGTGCCGTTGCCGCCGATGTCGGTACCAAGGGCCAGCGCCCAGGCCAGCACAGACAGCTCCACACCGGAGGTTGCAGACAGGGACCGGATTACCGGCACCATGGTAGCTGCAAAGGGAATGTTGTCCACAAATGCGCTGGCTACGGCAGATACCCACAGGATTACCATTATCATAACGATGGGATTGCCGCCGCTGATATTGCCGATGAACTGAGAAAGAATCTCCAGGATTCCCGTCTCCTCCAGGCCGCCTACCACAACGAACAGGCCGGTAAAGAACAGAACCGTCTCCCAGTCCACGCCCTTGAGAATCTTGCCGCTGTGGCGGTTGAACACCACAAGGGTCAGCACACCGGCCAATGCACCGATGGAAGCCACGGTGATGCCCGTCTGGGCATGGGTTACCAGAAGCACCACCGTCACCAGGAAGATAATCAGGCTGCTGACAAAGGCCGGCTTGGACTTGATGGCCTTGGCAGGATCCAGGTCACCGGAAAGATGATCCACCGGGCCGCCGGACTTGAGCTTCTTGTGATAGCGGAAATAGTAGAACAGCACCACCAGCACCAGGGCAATGAGCACCACCAGACCGGTATTGAACAGGAAGTCGGTGAAGGTAAAGCCCAGGGAGGTGCCGATAATAATGTTGGGGGGATCACCGCTCATAGTAGCGGCTCCGCCCAGGTTGGCGCAGAAAATTTCCGGCAAAATCATGTACACAGGATTAAACTTCAGAATCAGGGACAGCTCCACCGTAATGGCAGCCATAAACAGCACCACGGTGATGCTGTCGATGAACATGGCCAGCACCGCAGAAAGGAGCATGAAGCTGATAAACAGAGGCGCCACCTTATAATGTACCTTCTTTGCCAGGTCCAGGCACAGCCACCGGAAGAAGCCGGCAATGCCCATGCCCTCCACCATGATCATCATGCCGATGAAGAACACAATGGTGGACCAGTTGATGCCGGAGGAGGAGCTCTCCGCCGCCCCCGGGGCATACCAGAATTCCCCATTCAGGAAGCACTCCAGATTCAGGGTTTTCCAGGCAGCCTCGGGGCTGTGCATGCACACCAGGAACACCAGAACCAGGGTGCAGGCTGCGCCCACCAGCGCAGGAATGTGACGATGCACCTTACCGCTGATAATGAAGGCAAACATCACCACAAAGATTGACAATGCTACAATTTGACTCATCATATTTTTCTCTCCAGATCAAACTACCAGGGTTATTTTTGGGCAGCCCGGACAATGATATCCACGCAGGCATCCTCGCCCAGCTTACCGCTGTCCAGACACAGGTTATAGTTTTCCCGTTCGCCCCAGACAGCGCCGGTATAGTGCTGCACATAGCTCTGGCGGTGGCTGTCCCGCTCCTTCAGGCGCTTCTCCACAGGCACGCCCGTGTCCTCATAGTGGCTCTGAACGTAGGCCTTCCGGTAATCCATATCGGCACCGATGAATACCCGCAGGCAGTCGATTCCCGCCTCCTGGAGCAAAAATCCGGCGCACCGGCCCACAATCACACAGTCCTCTTTTGCTCCCAGCTCCAGAATAATCTGCTTCTGAATCCGGAACAACTTGTCTGTGGGGTCTTCATAGCTGGCCCGATTACGCGTTACAATGTCAAACAGCAAGGATTTGCTGCCAATGTACTCGCCCTGTCGGGTCACAAAGTCCACATCAAAACCACTTTGTTCTGCTACCCGGTTCACCAGTTCCTTGTCGTAAAAGGCAATTCCCAGTTTTTCCGCCACCCGCTGGGCAATGGTATGTCCGCCTGTGGCAAACTGTCGGCTAATGGTGATGACCATTTCTTTCCCTCCTTAATAAAAATATCTATTTGCAACTGAAAAATCAGTTGTAAACCAGGTTACACCTGCCCGGAAATGGCCCGGGCCACGTACACGCCGCTGGCAGAGGCGTGGGACAAAGAGTGGGTAATGCCGCTGCCGTCGCCGATGATATAAAGGCCGGGGTAGCGGAACTGGAGGTGATGATCCACCTCTACCTCCATATTATAGAACTTAACCTCCACGCCGTAAAGGAGGGTATCCTCGTTGGCGGTGCCGGGGGCAATCTTGTCCAGGGCGTAAATCATCTCGATAATGCCGTCCAGAATCCGCTTGGGCAGCACCAGGCTCAGATCACCGGGGGTGGCGTTCAGGGTGGGGGTGATAAAGGCCTCCTGCATCCGGCTGGGGGTGGAGCGGCGTCCGGCAATCAGGTCGCCGAACCGCTGGACGATTACGCCGCCCCCCAGCATATTGCTGAGCCGGGCAATGCTCTCGCCATAGCCGTTGGAGTCCTTGAAGGGCTCGGAGAAGTGCTTGGCTACCAGCAGAGCAAAGTTGGTGTTCTCCGTCTGCTTGGCCGGGTCCTCATAGCTGTGGCCGTTGACGGTGATGATGCCGTTGGTATTCTCGTTTACCACGGCGCCCTTGGGATTCATGCAGAAGGTGCGGACCAAATCCCCATACTTCTGGGTGCGGTACACAATCTTACTCTCGTACAGCTCATCTGTCAAGTGCTCAAATACGGCTGCCGGCAGTTCCACCCGGACGCCGATGTCCACCCGGTTGGAATGGACGGGAATCTCCAGGCTCTTGCAGACCTCCTCCATCCATTTGCTGCCGCTGCGGCCCACAGAAACAATGCACTTGCCGCAGGTATAGGCACCATCGTCGGTGGTCACCTGGTACCCCTCCCCTTCCGCAGCCAGGGAACGAACCGGGGTGTCAAAGTAGAAATCCACCTTGTCTTTCAGGTAGGCATAGAGGTTTTCCAGCACCACGTAGTTGATATCCGTGCCCAGGTGCCGGACGGACGCATCCAGAAGGTGCAAATCGTTCTGAATACACAGTGTTTTGAACCGGGAACCGGCGGTGGTGTAGAGCTTGGTGCCTTCGCCGCCGTAGCGCATATTGATATCGTCCACATAGCGCATCAGGTCCAGAGCCTGCTTCTTGCCGATGTATTCGTAAAGGGTGCCGCCAAAGTCGTTGGTGAAATTGTATTTGCCGTCAGAGAAGGCACCTGCTCCGCCGAAGCCGCTCATAATGCTGCAGCTTTTGCAGCCGATGCAGCTTTTGATTTTCTCTCCGTCAATGGGACAGCGGCGTTTTTCCAGGGGATGCCCGGCTTCAAATACCGCCACCTTCAGGGAAGGATTGGTCTGACAAAGCTCGTAGGCAGAGAAAATGCCCCCCGGGCCTGCTCCAATAATAACCACATCGTACTGCATAGTGTCCTCCAAAATAAGCGCCGACCTGGGCAGCGAATCCCGGTCGGCGACTGTAAAATTAGGGCCAGATTGTTACCCGACATAGAATAGCACAAGGACCTAAAATTGTCAAGCTGAGCCAAACCGGTCAATTTTTGATTTTTTGTGAACTTTTTTCTACGAAAAAGCCCAAAAGCCAGGTAATGGCTTCCGAGGCAGGAAAGGCCAGCCACACGCCGGTCACCCCCAGCAGACGGGACAAAAGCAGCGCCATCACCACAATGGACACCACACCCCGGGACAGGGCAATGACAGAGGAGGCAAACCCCTGCCCCACGGCGCTGAAAAAGCCGGATTTGATGATATTTACCGCCGCCAGAAGGAATCCCAGAAAATACAGCCGCAGCCCCGGCTCTGCCAGCGCTGCCAGCTCCCGGGAGTTCTGGCTGTTGAAAAGGGATACCACCGGCGCCGTGAACAGCCACACCCCAGCCACCACCAGGCAGGCAATCACAAGGCCGGTACCTACGCTGTAACGGTAGATTTTCCGTTCTCCTGCCCTGTCCATCTGACCATGGGCGCTGCTGGCCACCGGCTGAAGGCCGATGGACACGCCGTTGAGCAGGGCCGTGGCGACCAGTGCCGTATTGGCAACCACACCATAGGCCGCCACCGCTACATTCCCCGACAGGGACAAAAGCAGGAAGTTAAATACCAGCGTGGTGATGCCGCTGGAAAGCTCCCCCACAAAGGCGGACACCCCCAGCACGCAGGAGCCGGTGAGCCGCTTCCAGGAGGGCCACTTCCAGGTAAAGGGAATGGTATTCTTCCGGGACAGGTAGTGGAACAGGCAGATCGACATGCTTACAATGGGAGAAATCCCCGTAGCCAGCGCCGCTCCCACCATGCCCATGTTCATGGGGAACATGAACACATAGTCAAAGATAATGTTGAAAAAGCCGCTGCACAGGGTAGCCACCATGGCAATGTTGGGGGCGTTATCGTTGCGGACGAAGGCTGTAAAGGTATAGTTCAGCATAAAGAAAGGTGCAAAAAGCAGCACCGTCCGCAGGTAGGGCTCTCCCACACCCCGAATCTCCCGGTCCGCTCCCAGAAGGGTCAGTACCTGATCCGGGCAAAGCACACCACACAAAAGAAACACCAGGCTGGCCAGCAGGGCAAACCAGCAGGCGTTGGAGAAATAATGCCGGGCCTCCTCCCTGCCTGCCGCTTTTTCCAGACTGTACCGGGTGGCAGAACCGATGCCAATCATGGCACCGATGGCAAACATCAATCCGTACACCGGAAGCACCAGATTCAAGGCGGTCATGCCGTTGGCACCGGCCGCCAGGGAAATAAAGAAGGTATCTGCCAACAAATAGCAGGAGATTCCCAACATAGCCAGAATGTTGGGAAGAATATAACGTCTTAGCTGTTGTTTCACCGAATACTCCTCTCAAGCTCTCCCGGAAAAGGCTGATTGCCCCTATCCCCAGGGTATTTTTCCCGGTAATTATAGTGGAAGCAGGAAGATTTGTAAACAGATTTTCCGGTATTTTTTTCGAAAATCCCCCACCTCCCGGGAATATTTTATCAATCCATAACAAAACCTTATCGCACTTTTTGAGATAATATGCTATAATCAGTACGAAAATACTTTTTGAAAAGGAGATTTGCCAATGAATGTCATCGTAATCGGCGGTGTTGCCGCGGGCACCAAGGCTGCCGCCAAGCTGAAGCGGGAAGACCGCAGCGCAAATGTGACCATTTACACCAAGGGTCAGGATATTTCCTACGCTGGATGCGGTCTGCCCTACTATGTGGGCGGAAGCATCGAAACCCGGGAGGAGCTGATTGTCAACTCCCCCGAAAAGTACCAGGGTCTTACCGGGGTAAATGTGTTCACCGCCATGGAGGCTACCGCAGTGGATGCCGCCGCCAAGGCTGTGACCGTCCGAAATACCCAGACCGGCGAGAGCAGCGTGGTAAACTACGACCGGCTGGTGCTGGCTGTAGGCGCTGAGCCCTTCGTGCCCGGTGTTCCCGGCGTGAACCTGCCCGGCGTTTACACCATGCGTACCCCCGACGATGCCACCGGACTCCGGGCTTATGTGGACGAGAACCACTGCCGCAATGCCGTTGTGGTAGGCGGCGGCTTCATCGGTCTGGAAATCGCCGAGAACCTGATGGCCAAGGGCCTGTCCGTTACCGTGGTGGACATGGCAAATCAGCTGATGCCCAACATCTTCGACCCGGAAATGGCCGACTATGTCCGTCGTAAGCTCCAGGCCAAGGGTATGCGGATTCGCACCGGCACTGCTCTGAAGGGCATTACCGGCACCGCCAAGGCTGAGGGCGTGGACACCAGCGCCGGCGTGCTGCCCGCTGATGTGGTGGTACTGGCCATCGGTATCCGTCCTGCCACCGGCTTCCTGGCCGACTCCGGCATTGAGATGTTCAAGGGCACCATTGTGGTGAACGACCACCAGCAGACCAACCTGCCGGATGTATACGCCGTGGGCGACTGCGCCATGGTTCACAACCGGATTACCGGCAAGGGTCAGTGGTCTGCCATGGGCTCCACCGCCAACATCACCGGCCGCTGCCTGGCCAAGAACCTCACCGGCACCGACACCCCCTACGGCGGCTGCATGGGTACCGGCGTTGTGAAGCTGGCTGACGACCTCAATGGCGGCCGTACCGGTCTGACTGAGGCCCAGGCCAAGGATGCAGGCTTCGATGTGATTACCGCTCTGTGCGTCACCGACGATAAGGCTCACTACTATGCCGACGCTTCCACCTTCGTCACCAAGCTCATCGCCGACAAGACCACCGGCAAGCTCCTGGGTATTCAGGTGCTGGGCGGCGGCGCTGTGGACAAGATGGTGGACATTGCCGTCACCGGCATTGCCATGAACGCCAAGGTATCTGATTTCGACACCTTGGACTTTGCCTATGCACCTCCCTTCTCCACCGCCATCCATCCCTTCGTTCAGGCCTGCTACATTCTGGAGAACAAGATGTCCGGCGCCTTCGAGACCTTCACCCCTGTGGAGTATGCCGCCGGTGCCGCCAAGGGCTACCGGGTGCTGGACGCCCATCCCGCAGCTACCCTCCCCGGTGCTGAGTGGGTGGATCTGGCCAAGGTCAACGCTCCCATTGAGGGCACCAACCTGGACGACAAGCTGCTGCTGGTCTGCGCCAAGGGCAAGCGTGGCTATTTCCTCCAGAACCGCATGAAGGCTCTGGGCTACACCAACACCCGGGTGCTGGAAGGCGGCGCCTTCGTCAACACCGTGAAGATCTCCGTTCCTGCCACCGCACTGAGCGCTACGGAAATCAAGCGGGTAAAGGGTCTGGGCTGCCTGCAGGACAAGCGCTACCCTGATGTGTTCAATGTCCGGGTAATCACCCGCAACGGCTACATCACCACCGATGAGCATCGTGCCATCGCGGAAGCCGCCGAGAAGTTCGGCAGCGGCGCCGTTACCATGACCACCCGTCTGACTCTGGAGATTCAGGGCGTCAAGTACGAAAACATCATGCCTCTGGTTGAGTTCCTGAACGAGCATGGTCTGCTGACCGGCGGCACCGGCTCTCTGGTGCGGCCTGTGGTAGCATGTAAGGGTACCACCTGCCAGTACGGTCTGCTGGATTCCTTCGGCCTCAGCGAGAAGATTCACGAGCGTTTCTACATTGGCTATCACGGCGTGACCCTGCCCCACAAGTTCAAGATTGCCGTGGGTGGCTGTCCCAACAACTGTGTCAAGCCCACCCTCAATGACGTGGGTATCGTTGGCCAGAGAATGCCCATGGTGGATCTGTCCAAGTGCCATGGCTGCAAGGTCTGCCAGGTGGAGAACAACTGCCCCATCCACATCGCCAAGATGGTGGACGGCAAGATTCAGATCAACCCCAACGAGTGCAACAACTGCGGCCGCTGCAAGGGCAAGTGCCCCTTCGGCGCTATGGAAGAGCACGTGGACGGCTACAAGATTTACATCGGCGGCCGCTGGGGCAAGAAGATTGCCCACGGTCAGGCTCTGAACAAGCTGTTCACCTCCGAGGAAGAGGTCATGGACATGATCGAGCGGGTCATCCTGTTCTTCCGGGATGAGGGCATCACCGGCGAGCGTCTGGCAGATACCGTGGATCGTCTGGGCTTCGAATATGTGGAGAACAAGCTCCTGACCCAGCCTGTCAATAAAGAAGCCATCCTGAACAAGGTAGTCAAGGGCGGCGCGACCTGCTGATTGAAGGAGACATAGAAATGAAGAGAGAGAGAGTTTACACAAGGCATTTGCCATCCTGCTGTCCTTCACCATTGCCCTGCTGGTGGGCCGGAAGGCTCTGAAGGTGTCTGAGAACACCTCCATTCTGGTAGGCGGCGGCACCTGCATCTGCGGCGGCACCGCCATTGCCACCCTGAGCAGGATTGTGAAGGCCAAGGAGGAGGAGATTGCCTTTGCCATGGCTGCCATCTTCCTGTTCGCAGGTTATGTAGGCTGATTTCCCCATGAAAGATCCCCAAGCCGGTATCGCCGGTTTGGGGATCTTTTTTTACGGAAGAATGTTTCCTGCTGCCCGGTAGAGGCTGTACCACTCCTCCCGGGTCAGGACAATGTCCGCCCCCTGGGCAATGCCCGGGGCCCGCCGGGGATTGGTGGTGCCTACCACCACCTGCATATTGGCAGGATGGCGGAGAAGCCAGGCTACTGCAATGCCGTTGGTGGTGGTGTCGTATTTTTCTGCCAGGCGTTCCAGCTCCCGGTTCAGCTTCCGGTAGTCGGGATTTCCCAGGAACGTCCCTTCAAAGGCACCATACTGGAAGGGGCTGTAGCACTGGATGGTCATGCCCTCCATCCGGCAGTAATCTACAATACCCTCATCCCGGCAGATGCCCCGCACGTCTGTGGTATTGAAGTAGGCAGGGCCGTCCAGCACCAGGGTATGGGCCAGGGACAGCTGAATCTGATTGATTTCCAAAGGCCGCCGGACACAGGTTTTCAGCAGCTGAATCTGGCTGGGGGTGTGGTTGCTGACACCGAAGTGGAGAACCTTTCCCTGCTGGGCAAGCTCGTCAAAGGCCTCTGCCACCTCCTCCGGCTCCATCAGCAAATCCGGACGGTGAAGAAGCAGATAATCCAGCCGGTCCGTTTTCAGTCGGCTGAGAATCCCATCCACACTCTCCAGAATGTAGTCCTTGGAAAAATCATACCGTCCCACCCGGATGCCGCACTTACTCTGGAGAATCAGCTTCTCCCGCAGCCCCGGGTTCCGGCTCAGAACCCTGCCGAACAGCTCCTCACAGGTTCCCTGTCCGTAGATGTCCGCATGGTCCCAGTAGTTGACACCCAAATCCAGTTGGGTCTGAATGAGGCCTTCCAGCTGCTCCTCAGAAAGGCCTCCGATTCGCATGCAGCCCTGGATAATGGCAGGTACGTTTCTGCCGCCGATGCTTACCTGTTTCATGGTATTCATCCTTTCACTTTTTTCTTTCAGTATAGGGCAATATCCTCTGCAAGTCAATTCCCATATTGACCGGCGGTTTTTCCTGTGATATGCTACCGGAAACAACACCTTGGAAAGAGGGGCTGGAAATGATTACGGTGAACAATCTCACAAGAGATTACGGCGGCGGGAAGGGTGTATTTCAGGTGTCCTTCTCCATCGCCCAGGGGGAAGTTTTTGGATTTCTGGGGCCCAATGGTGCCGGTAAAACCACCACCATCCGCCACCTTATGGGCTTTCTCAGGCCGGAGGGAGGCAGCTGCTCCATAAACGGTCTGGACTGCTGGAAAAACGCCCCGGAGATTCAAAAAAGTCTGGGGTATATCCCGGGAGAGATTGCCTTCTTCCCGGAGATGACCGGGCTCCAATACCTGGATTTTCTTCGTTCCTACCGGGGGCTTTCCCACACTTCCCGGATGAAGGAGCTGATGGAGCGTTTCGAGGTGGATGCCAGGGGAAAAATCCGGAAGATGAGCAAGGGCATGAAGCAGAAAATCGCCATTGTGGCGGCTTTCATGCACGATCCTCAGGTGCTGATTCTGGACGAGCCCACCTCCGGGCTGGACCCACTGATGCAGAACCGATTTACCCAGCTGATTCAGGAGGAACGGGAGCGGGGCAAAACCATTTTTATGTCCAGCCACATCTTTGAGGAAGTGGAAAAGACCTGCCATCGGATTTGCATGATCAAGGACGGAAAAATCGCCGCTCTGGATGACCCCCAGACCCTCAGCGCCCTTTACAGCCGCAGCTACACCGTAACCCTGCCGGAGGAAGCTGCCGCCCTGGACTTTGCCCGGGATTTTCAGGGGACGGTGGAACCCCAAAATCCCCGGCAGGTACGGCTCACCGCAAGAAAGACTCTGGAGGAGATTTTCCTCCACTACTATGGGGAGGAGCAGAAATGAATTTTCCCTTATACAAAAAAGAAATGAAGGGCTCCTGGAAGCTGCTGGTGATTTTCTCCGGAATCCTTGCCATGTATATCTGTGTCATTGTCAGCATGTTTGACCCGGAGCTGGCTCAGGCCATGGCCCAGTTTCAGGAGCTGATGCCCCAGGTTATGGCAGCTGTGGGTATGACCAATCCGGGAGATACCCTGGCCTCCTTCCTCAGTGCATATCTTTACGGCATGATTCTGCTGGTTTTTCCCATGGTCTATACCATCATCCGGGCAAACGGACTGGTTGCCAGATATGTGGAGCAGGGCTCCATGGCTCAGCTTCTGTCCGCTCCGGTGAAGCGGCAGCGGATTGTCCTCACTCAGCTATCTTCCCTTTTCACCGGGGTGGTGCTGCTGGTGGCCTTTTGCACCGCTTTGGAATACGCCGCCGCTCAACTTATGTTTCCGGGGGAGCTGGCCCTTTCCCAGCTGCTGGGCCTGAACGGCGGGCTTTTGGCCCTTCATCTGTTTATGGCCGGGTTTTCCTTCCTCTGCTCTTGTATCTTTAACGAGAGCAAATATGCGCTGGGGGTCAGCGCCGGAGTTCTGAGCGTCTCCTATCTGCTGCAGATGCTGGCAAACATGGGAGGCCGTTTGGAAAATCTGAAATACGCCACCTTCTTTACTTTGTTCCGACCCGCAGAGCTTTTGGAAGGCGGGGCCTGGGGCGGAGTGGGCGTGCTTTTAGCCCTGGCCCTTCTGTGTTCCTCGGTATCTATCCTGGTCTTTTGCAAAAAGGATATGCCTGTATAAAAATTTTTCCTACATTACCCTGGGTAAGGGGTTGCTTGTGACGCTGGGTCATGTGCTACCATGAGGGCGTAAGGAGGCGAACGCTATGTCCATCTATACAACGGGAGAGATTGCCAAGCTCTGCGGCGTTACCGTCCGGACGGTGCAGTACTATGATTCCAGAAGCATTCTGGTGCCCAGCGCACTGTCGGAGGGTGGGCGGAGGCTCTACTCGGAGGAGGATTTGAAGCGGCTGCGGATCATCTGCTTTCTTCGGGAGGCGGGGCTGTCCATCAACAGCATCTTCGAGCTTTTGCAGGAGGAGAATTCCGGCAGCACCCTTTCCCTTCTGCTGGAGCAGCAGATTCTTGCGGCACGGGAGGCTCTGAACCAGCAGCAGGCCCGGCTGAATATGCTGGAGGCTCTCCGCCGGGGAATCTCCCTGACCGGGCAGTTTTCCCCCGAATCCATTGGGGATATAGCCTGTCAAATGAAAAGTGAAAAAAAGCTCACCAATCTTCGCAGAGTTCTCATTGCCGTGGGAATCGTCATGGACATCATCCAGATTGCCACCGCCGTCCTTTGGTGGAAAACCGGAATCTTCTGGCCCTTCCTTCTGGGAATGGCGGTGGTCATCGCCCTGGGGCTGTGGGTGACCCGGTTTTATGCTCGCCGGGTGTCCTACATCTGCCCTGCCTGCCACGGGATTTTCAGGCCCAGGTTCCGCCAGATGTTTGCCCTGTACCACACCACCCAGACCCGCCGCCTTCCCTGCCCCCACTGCGGCAGGAAGGGCTACTGCGTGGAAGTTGCCAATCAGCAGGAAAATTGAACAATAGGCAAAAAGCTTCTCCCATACCAGACTTCCGGTATGGGAGACTTTTCATATATTCCAATCTGCCTCTCCCTGTATCAGTTATCGAGGACTTATTCATCATATTATGGCGGGTATCTCTTCCGCCAGTAAGCGTAAAAAGAGCAGCCGTTTTCTCGACTGCTCTTTTGGGTGGTTTATTTAGTTCTTATCATGACTGACTCGATAAATATGGAATTTATTTTTCAACAAATAGTGCTCCTGAACAGTGGGACATCTGTTTGAATGTCACCTTAGGAAATCATTTATAATCGGTTGTTTGGTGGTCTGACACCCATTCAGATGTGAAAAGCTCGTCATACAGCCTTCTCGCCTCAGATTCCTTTTCCTTTGGAACATATACCTTCAATCTTTCCTGCGCACCTGTTTTGATTGCAAATCCTGCCCCATATACAGGTTGTGTCACATATGGAATCTGGTTATCTTTCAATACCTGAACCAACATCTCTGCCCACATAGCTTCTTTTTCTGTAAGCAACACATAGTCTGTATTCACAAATGCCACCTCCTAAAACGCATCTGTACTCTCAACCGTTTCCATCTACACATCTCATATCAAACTTTGTCTTTATTTTCCTCTTTATCGTTCCAGTCGTTCAGCTTTTTTACATTTTTATGATAACACAGATTTGCTTTGAAGTCAATTTTATTCAAATTGAATATAAAAATAATATCATAAGCCTATGAGCACTTTCGGGAAAGTCCGGTTTTCTTTGTGCTATCCGATTTCCGATGGGGCATTGGGGGTGGCGCTTCTTTTTAGGCTCAGGAGTTTCATCCCCACAGCCAGAAGCAGCAGCACGCAGCTGCCCCAGATGGCCCATCTCCCTGCTGCGTCAATCACCCGGGAAGCGCCCACGGCTCCCAGGACGAAGAACAGGATGATACCCCCGTGAACCGCCGCCTTTTGTTTGGCGGTGGGGTTTTGGGTTTGCAGACCGTTGGTGGCCCACTGGAGAGCCAGACGGTAATTGCCGATGCACATGGTGGTGGCTGCACCGTTGCCCCCTACCGTGGAAAACGCCTGCAGCTGCATGCCGCACACCAGGGAAATCAGGGCGTTGGCATACAGGTTGGGCCCAATCCAGGGCACAGCAAAAAGCCCTGCAATTTCCAGCGCCAGAATCATGCAGGTGCCCTGCCCGTGTCCGTCCCGCCACACCAGCTGGGTCAGAAAATAGGCAAGCAGGATACCAATTCCGAAAGCCGCCACCGGGCAGGCATAGTGAAGCACCTGGTCCCACCTGCCCTCCGCCAGGGATATGCCCAGAAGCATGATATTGCCGGTCTGGGCATTGGCAAACACCTTGTCCCGTGCCAGATAGGAGTAGGCGTCCATGTACCCGGCTGAGGCGGCAAGAACCATGCCCAGGGGGATGGACAGGGGGTAACCAAGTTTCTTCTTCGGTTCCATTTTAGCAGATCCTTCCCTTATCAATGGTGGAAATACCGATGGTGATTTCCTCCAGCACCTCCAGAAGCACCCGCACCGTATCCAAAGAGGTGAACAGGGTGACACCGTTTTCGATGGCGCAGCGGCGGATGGCCATACCGTCTCCGTCGTGCCAGCCGGCGGTCACCGGGCGGGTGTTGATGACGTAGCTTACATAGCCGCTGCGGATGGAATCCAGAATTTCGTCCCGCTCATGGTCGGAACGGCGGCGGATCCGGGTGCGGATGCCGTGGGATTTCAGGAAGTTTCCGGTACCGGCAGTGGCCTCAATATTATAGCCCAGCCGGTAAAATTTTTCAACCAGGGGAAGCATCTCTTCTTTGTCCACGTCTGCCACGGAGACCATCACCGTGCCGTACTTGGGCAGCTTCAGGCCCGAAGCAATCAGAGCCTTATACATGGCTCTGGGCAGGGTGGTATCGTAGCCGATGGCCTCGCCGGTGGACTTCATCTCCGGGGACAGGTAGGTATCCATGCCGCTGAGCTTGGCAAAGGAGAAGGCAGGCACCTTCACGTACCACCGCTCCTTTTCCTGGGGATAGAGGGTAAAGATTCCCTGCTCCTTCAGGCTCTTTCCCAGAATCACCTCTGTGGCAATGTCGGGAAGAGGATAGCCGGTGGCCTTGGACAGGAAGGGCACCGTCCGGGAGGATCGGGGGTTGACCTCGATGATATAGACATTTTCCTCCTTGTCCACAATGAACTGGATGTTGAAAAGTCCCACAATGCCAATGCCCAATCCCAGCTTCCGGGCGTATTCCAGAATGGTCTTCTTTACCCGGGGGCTGATGGAGAAGGCCGGATACACGGAAATGGAGTCGCCGGAGTGGACGCCGGTGCGCTCCACCAGCTCCATGATTCCCGGCACAAACACATCCCGGCCGTCGCAGATGCCGTCGATTTCGATTTCCCGGCCCTGGATATACTTGTCCACCAGCACCGGCTTGTCCTCGTCAATCTCCACGGCGGTTTTCAGATAATGCCCCAGCTGCTCCTCGTTGGCCACAATCTGCATGGCACGTCCACCCAGAACGAAGCTGGGACGCACCAGCACCGGGTAGCCAATCTCCTTTGCGGCGGCGATGCCGTCGGCAATTCTGGTGACCGCATGGCCCTTAGGCTGGGGAATGTGAAGCTCCTGCAGCAGCTTTTCAAAGGACTCCCGGTTTTCCGCCTTGTCAATGGCTGCGCA
This sequence comes from Candidatus Faecousia excrementipullorum, assembly GCA_018712825.1. GTDB lineage: Bacteria > Bacillota > Clostridia > Oscillospirales > Oscillospiraceae > Faecousia > Faecousia excrementipullorum. Next base: position 30,516 of record DVGG01000026.1, read on the forward strand.
GTCGGTGCCGATGATTTTCACACCCCGGTCTGCCAGAGGCTGAGCCAGGTTGATGGCGGTCTGGCCTCCCAGGGAGGCAATCACACCCTCCGGCTGCTCGAAGGCGATAATGTTCATCACGTCCTCCGGGGTCAGGGGCTCAAAATACAGCTTGTCGGCAGTGGTATAATCCGTGGACACGGTCTCCGGGTTGTTGTTGATGATAATAGCCTCGTAGCCTGCCTTTTTGATGGTCATGACCGCATGGACGGTGGAGTAGTCAAACTCCACGCCCTGTCCGATACGGATGGGGCCGGCACCCAGCACCACGATTTTCTTCTTATCCGAAGGGCGGGACTCGTTCTCTTCCTCGTAGGTGGAGTAGAAGTAAGGCACATAGCTTTCAAACTCGGAGGCGCAGGTATCAATCATCTTGAACACCGGCATGATTCCGGCTCTTTGCCGCATGGAGAAGATCTCCTTCTCCCCTGTATGCCACAGACGGGCGATGGCCTTGTCTCCAAAGCCCATGCGCTTGGCCTGGTACAGAGCTTCCACGGTCTTGGGCTCCGTGAGCAGGGAGCGCTCCTTGAAAATGATTTTCTGTAGCTTGCGAAGGAAGAAGGCGTCAATTTTTGTGACCGCCCCAATCTCCTCCGGGGCACAGCCCAGGCGCAGCAGCTGGGCAATGGCAAAAATCCGGTCGTCCGTGCCGATAGCCACATAGTCCAGCAATTCCTCCCGGCTCCATGTGTCAAACTTGGGAAGGTACAGATGGTTGGCACCGATTTCCAGAGAGCGGACAGCCTTCAGGAGGCTTTCCTCAAAGGTTCTGCCCACGCTCATCACCTCGCCGGTGGCCTTCATCTGGGTGCTCAGGTGGTTGTTGGCATCGGCAAATTTGTCAAAGGGGAACCGGGGCATTTTGGTGACCACATAGTCCAGGGTAGGCTCAAAGGCTGCGGAGGTATTGGCCAGAGGAATTTCCTCCAGGTTCATGCCCACGCAGATTTTTGCCGACACCCGGGCGATGGGATAGCCGCTGGCCTTGGAAGCCAGGGCGGAGGAACGGGAGACCCGGGGGTTCACCTCAATGAGGTAGTACTGGAAGGATTTGGGGTCCAGGGCAAACTGGACATTGCAGCCTCCGGCGATTTTCAGGGCACGGATGATTTTCAGTGCGCTGTTGCGGGGCATCTGGTATTCCTTGTTGGTGAGGGTCTGGGAGGGACACACCACGATGGAGTCGCCGGTGTGGACACCCACCGGGTCCAGATTCTCCATATTACAGATGGTGATGGCGGTGTCGTTATGGTCCCGCATCACCTCGTACTCAATTTCCTTGAAGCCCCGGATGCTTTTCTCCACCAGAACCTGGTGCACAGGAGACAGCTCCAGGGCGGTTTTCATCAGTTCTTTCAGCTGCTGGGGGTCGTCGGCAAAACCGCCGCCGGTGCCCCCCAGGGTAAAGGCCGGACGGAGCACCACAGGATAGCCGGTTTCCTCTGCCGCCTCCATAGCTTCTTCCACAGAGGTGGCAATCCGGGAGGGAAGCACCGGCTCTCCCAGGCTCTGGCATAGCTCCTTGAACAGCTCTCTGTCCTCTGCCCGGGCGATGGAGTCCCGGCTGGTGCCCAGCAGCTCTGCCCTGCACTCCCGCAGCACCCCTTTTTCCTCCAGGGCCATGGCCAGGTTCAGTCCGGTCTGGCCGCCGATGCCGGGGACGATGGCATCCGGCCGCTCGTAGCGGATGATTTTCGCCAGGTATTCCAGGGTCAGGGGCTCCATATACACCTTGTCCGCCACGGTGGTGTCGGTCATAATGGTGGCAGGGTTGGAATTGCACAGCACCACCTGGTAGCCCTCCTCCTTCAGAGCAAGGCAGGCCTGGGTTCCGGCGTAGTCAAACTCCGCTGCCTGACCGATGACAATGGGGCCGGAGCCGATGACCAGTATCTTTTTCAAATCCGTTCTCTTAGGCATGCTTCCACTCCTCCATAAGGGCTATGAATCGGTCAAACAGGTAGCCGCTGTCCTCCGGTCCCGGGGCGCTTTCCGGGTGGTACTGGACGGAAAATGCCCCGTCCTTCCGGCAGCATACCCCCTCCACCGTACCGTCCAGCAGATTCACATGGGTGATTTCCAGGGGGGTATCTGTCAGGCTTTCTTTGTCCACGGCGTAGGAGTGGTTCTGGGAGGTGATTTCCACCTTCCCGGTCTCCAGGCAGCGCACCGGATGGTTGCCGCCTCTGTGGCCGAATTTCAGCTTATAGGTCTTGGCGCCGTAGGCAAGGCTCAGAATCTGATGACCCAGGCAGATGCCGAAAATGGGCACACTGCCCCGCAGCGCCTGCACCAGGGAGATTACCGGGGTGGCATCCTGGGGGTCGCCGGGGCCGTTGGACAGGAATACCCCGTCGGGGCTGAGGCTGCGCACCGTTTCCGCTGTGGTATTCCAAGGCACAATGGTCACCCGGCAGCCCCGGTTTGCCAGGGAGCGGACAATGTTTTCCTTCATGCCGCAGTCCACCGCCACCACATGGTATTTCTCCTCCTGGGGAGCCACCTGGCGGATTTCCTGAGTGGTGACCCGGGAAACTGCATCGTGGGGTACGGGGGTCTGGGCCAGGATGTTCAGACACGCCTCCAGGGGCACATCCTTATCGGTGATATACACCCGCTGGCTGCCCTTGTCCCGGATTTTCCGGGTGAGCATCCGGGTGTCCACCTGGGAGATGCCCACAATGCCGCAGGCCATCATAACCTCTTCCAGGGTTTTGGTGCTGCGGAAATTGGAGGGGTGGGGATTGTACTCCCGCACCACAAAGGCCCCCAGGGTGGGACGGAGGGTTTCATAGTCCGCCTCCGCCATGCCGTAGTTGCCAATGAGGGGGTAGGTCATCACCACCGCCTGGTCCGTATAGGAGGGGTCGGAGAGAATCTCCTGGTAGCCCACCATGGAGGTGTTGAATACCAGCTCCGCCACCCGGCTGTCCCGGCAGCCGAAGCCGGCGCCGTAAATTTCCGTACCGTCCTCCAGGACGATTTTCCGGTCCAGATTTTCGCTGTTTCTCATATGCCCTCCCTGCATTACTTAACCATTCTCCCCGGCGTTTTCCAGGGAAGCTGCCACGAAGCCCAGGAACAGGGGGTGGGGACGGTTGGGGCGGCTCTTGAACTCCGGGTGGAACTGGACGCCCACATGGAAGCTGCGGCCCGGCAGCTCTGCCGTTTCCACCAGCCGTCCGTCGGGCGAGGTGCCGCTGATGCACAGGCCGGCCGCCTCCAGCTGATCCCGGTACTGGTTATTGAACTCGTAGCGATGGCGGTGCCGCTCCTGAATCTCCTGGGCTCCGTAGCACCGGGCCATGGTGCTGCCGGGCAGAATCCGGCAGGGATAGCTGCCCAGGCGCAGGGTGCCGCCCTTGTTGATGTCGTCGCTCTGTCCCGGCATGAAGTCAATCACCTTATGGGCACACTGGGGAGCAAACTCGCCGGAGTCCGCATCGGGGATTCCCGCCGCATTTCTGGCAAACTCCATCACAAGAATCTGCATGCCAAGACAGATGCCAAAATAAGGCACCTGGTTCTCCCGGGCATACCGGGCTGCCAGCAGCATACCGGCAATGCCCCGGTTGCCGAAGCCGCCGGGCACCAGAATGCCGCCAAGCCCTGCAAGGGTGCTTTGGTAGTTTTCCTCCGTCAGGGTCTCGGAGTCAATCCACTGGATATCCACGTGGGTATCCAGCTGGTAGCCGGCATGGCGCAAAGACTCCGCCACCGACAAATAGGCATCGTGAAGCTGCACATACTTGCCCACCAGGCCGATTTTCACATGGCGGCTCCGGTTGTGAATCCGGTCTACAAGGCTCTTCCACTCTGTCAGATCCGGCTCCGGGGTATTGAGCCCCAGCTCCCGGCAGACCACCCCGGAAAAGTTGGATTTTTCCAGCATCAGGGGGGCTTCGTACAGGTTGGGAAGGGTGATATTTTCAAATACGCAGTCGGGCTTTACATTGCAGAACAGGGCAATCTTGTCGAAAATCCCCTGCTCCAGAGGCTCATCGCACCGCAGCACGATAATATCCGGGTTCACACCCAGGCCCCGCAGCTCTTTCACGGAGTGCTGGGTGGGCTTGGACTTGTGCTCGTCGGAGCCCCGGAGGAAGGGCACCAGGGTCACATGGATGAAAAGGCTGTTTTCCCGGCCCACCTCCAGGCCAATCTGCCGCACCGCCTCCAGGAAGGGCTGGGACTCAATGTCGCCGGTGGTGCCGCCGATTTCCGTAATCACCACGTCCGCATCCGTCTGCTTTCCCACCCGGTAGATAAACTCCTTGATCTCCCCGGTAATGTGGGGAATCACCTGGACGGTGGAGCCCAGGTACTCACCCTGGCGCTCCTTGTTCAGCACATTCCAATACACCCGTCCGGTGGTGAGGTTGGAGAAGCGATTGAGATTTTCGTCGATGAAACGCTCATAGTGGCCCAGATCCAGGTCCGTCTCCGCACCGTCCTCGGTGACAAACACCTCGCCGTGCTGGTAGGGGCTCATGGTGCCCGGGTCCACATTGATATAGGGGTCCAGCTTCTGGGCCGCTACCTTCAGGCCTCTGGCTTTCAGCAGCCGTCCCAAGGAGGCTGCGGTAATGCCCTTGCCCAGGCCGGACACCACGCCGCCGGTTACAAAAATATACTTGGTCATACATGCCCCGCCTTTCTTATACGTTGATTTCCGCTTTGCCCTGCTGGGCATCGGCAAGAATGGGCTCCAGGGTTTTGAGATAATTTTCCACCTGCTCCGGGCAGCGGCCGATGTACAGCTCACCCTGCAAGAGCCTGGTCATTTCCCCCTGGCTCAAAGGGAATGCGGGATGCTTTGCCAGCCGCTCCAGCAGGTCGCAGTTCAGCCCTTCCTTCATCCGGGCAGTAGCCTCCATGGAGCAGGTGCGAATCACCTCATGGAGCTCCTGCCGGTCGCCGCCCTGCTTCACCGCCTCCATAAGCAGGTTCTCCGTGGCGATGAAGGGCAGGTATTCCTCTACCGTCCGGGCAACAATCTTTTCGTTCACATGGATTCCGTCGGTCACATTCTGGCACAGGCGCAAAATGGCGTCGGCGCACAAAAAGCCCTCCGGCAGAGAGATTCTCCGGTTGGCAGAATCGTCCAGGGTCCGCTCCAGCCACTGGGTGGAGGCGGTCATGGCGGCATTCATGGCATCCGCCATCAGGTACCGGGAGAGTGAGCAAATCCGCTCGCTGCGCATGGGGTTGCGCTTGTAGGCCATGGCGGAGGAGCCAATCTGGTGCTTTTCAAAGGGCTCCTCCAGCTGCCGGTCGTGCTGCAGAAGGCGGATGTCCTCTGCCATCCGGTAGGCACTCTGGGCGATGGAGGACAGGCAGTTCAGAATCCGGCTGTCCAGCTTCCGGGGGTAGGTCTGTCCGCATACGGAGAAGCAGCCGTCAAAGCCGAAGGCCTGGCACAGCTTCCCGTTCAACTGGTCAATCTTGCTGCCGTCCCCTTCAAACAGCTCCATGAAGCTGGCTTCCGTGCCGGTGGTGCCCCGGCAGCCCAGGAAGCGAATCTGTCCCATCACAAAGTCCAGCTCTTCCAGATCCGTCTGGAAGTCCTGGAGCCACAGGGTCGCCCGCTTGCCCACCGTCACCAGCTGGGCAGGCTGGTAGTGGGTATAGCCCAAGGTGGGCAGGGACTTGTACTGCCGGGCAAAGTCCGCCAGGTTCTTCATAACACCCAGCAGCCCCTTCCGCACATAGGCCAGGGCATCCCGGTACAAAATCACATCTGCGTTGTCCGTCACATAGCAGCTGGTGGCACCCAGGTGGATAATTCCCGCAGCAGAGGGAGCGGCCTTGCCATAGGTGTAGACATGGGCCATCACATCGTGGCGCACTTCCTTTTCCCGCTGGGCAGCCATTTCAAAGTCAATATCCTCCACATGGGCCTGAAGCTCTGCCACCTGCTCCGGGGTGATGGGCAGACCCAGCTCCATCTCCGCCCGGGCCAGGGCCACCCAGAGCTTCCGCCAGGTGACGATTCTGGTTTTCTGGGAAAACAGCTCCAGCATATACCGGGAGGCATACCGGGAGGACAAGGGGGATTCATATTTTTCAAACATGGTGGTTTCTCCTTTTTATCTTCTGATAATGCTCTCCCGCTCCGGGCCTACGGACACATAGGAAATGCGGCAGCCAATGTTCTTTTCCACATACTCCACATAGTCCCGGGCTGCCTGGGGCAGGTCCTCCCAGCGGCGGACACCGGAGATGTCACAGCCCCAGCCGGGCAGAACCTCCGTCACCGGCTTTGCCTGGGCAAGCACCGCAGGGATGGGGAATTCATCGGTTTGCTCCCCTCCCAGCTGATAGTGGGCGCAGACAGGGATTTCCTTCATATAGCTCAGCACATCCAGCTTGGTCAGGGCGATTTCCGTGGCACCCTGCACCTGAACGCCGTACCGGGTTGCCACCAGGTCAATGGGGCCCACCCGTCTGGGTCTGCCGGTCTTGGCGCCGTACTCGCCGCCGGCCTGGCGCAGCTGCTCCCCTTCTTCCCCAAACCACTCGCAGGTGAAGGGGCCCTCGCCCACGCAGGAGGAATAGGCCTTCACCACGCCTACCACTCTGTCCACCTTGGCATCGGAGAAGCCGGAGCCCACCGGGGCATAGGCGGCAATGGAATTGGAGGAGGTGGTATAAGGATAAATGCCGTAGTCCAGATCCCGCAGGGCTCCCAGCTGGGCCTCAAAGAGAATCCGCTTGCCGGACTTCCGGGCTTTCCGCAGGTAATCTCCTGTATCACAGAGGAAGGGCTTGATTTTCTCGCCGTAAAGGTCAATCCACTCCAGCACTTCCTCCAGGGTATAGGCCTTGGCGCCGTACACGCCGGTGAGGGTCAGGTTCTTCCACTCCAGCAAATCCTTCAGATGCTCCTTCAGCACCTCCGGGTACAGCAGCTCTCCTGCCTGGATGGTCTTTTTCTGGTACTTATCGGAATAGAAGGGGGCAATGCCCTGGCGGGTGGAGCCGTACTTCTTATTTGCCAGTCTTGCCTCCTCCAGAGCGTCCTGCTCCCGGTGCCAGGGCAGAAGCAGGGAGGCACGGCTGCTGATTTTCAGATTTTCCGGGGTGATTGCCACGCCCTGAGAGATGACTTCCTCAATTTCCTTCCACAGGTTTTCGCAGTCCAGGGCAACGCCGTTGCCCAGCACATTCACCACGCCGGAATGAAAGATGCCGGAGGGCAGCAGGTGCAGGGCGAATTTGCCCAGCTGGTTGACCACCGTATGGCCGGCGTTGCCGCCGCCCTGGTACCGTACCACAATGTCGTACTCCTCCGTCAGCAGGTCCACCATCCGGCCCTTGCCTTCGTCGCCCCAGTTGATTCCTACAATCGCGCAGTTTTCCATCCTATGATTCTCCATTTCTTACTTGTGTATTTTTTCTTCAAATCGATTCTTCCGGTCCGCCATGGTGACGGAGGTAGGATAGCCGCCCCCGAAGCAGGCGGTGCAAAAGCCCGTATCCGAGCCGGTCAGCTGCTTCACATGCTCCAGTGTGAGAAATCCCAAAGAATCCGCACCGATCATCTGGGCAATTTCCTCCACCGACCGGTGGTTGGCAATGAGATTCTCCGCACTGTCAATGTCCGTGCCGTAGTAGCAGGGCGCCACAAAGGTGGGGGCGCTGACCCGCATATGAATTTCCTTTGCTCCGGCATGCCGCAGCTGCCGCACAATCCGGCGGCAGGTGGTGCCCCGGACAATGGAATCGTCGATGAGCACCACCCGTTTCCCCGCAACCACCGGGGCAATGGGATTGAGCTTGATGTTCACGCCGTTTTCCCGCTGGCCCTGGCTGGGGGCAATGAAGGTTCTTCCGATATACTTGTTCTTGGTAAAGCCGATGGCGTAGGGGATTCCCGACTGGGCGGCATAGCCGATGGCAGCCTCCAGGCCGGAGTCCGGCACACCGATGACCACATCCGCATCCACCGGATGCTCCATGGCCAGAAACCGTCCCGCCTGCTGCCGGGCCAGGCTCACGCAGGCACCGTCCACCACCGAATCCGGCCGGGAAAAGTAGATATACTCAAACACGCACAGGCTTTTGGGTACTTTTCCGCAGTGTCCCCGCTGGCTGTGAACCCCCTGGGCATCCACCGTAACCACCTCGCCGGGAGCGATGTCCCGGACAAATTCTGCTCCCACCGCATCCAGGGCGCAGGTCTCGGAGGCAAAGCAGATGGCCCCCTCCCGGGTTTTGCCCATGCACAGAGGCCGAAAGCCCTGGGGATCTCTGGCGGCAATGAGCTTGGCAGGCGAGGAAATCACCAGACAGTATGCCCCTTCCAGCCGCTCCATGGCCCGGTACACCGCCTCTTCTATGCTGCCGCATTTCAGCCGCTCCTGGACAATCACATAGGCAATCACCTCGGAGTCGGTGGTGGTGTGGAAAATGGAGCCTTTCTCCTCCAGCTGGGAGCGGAGGGCATAGGAGTTGGTCAGGTTGCCGTTATGAGCCAGAGCCATGCGGCCTTTGTGGTGGTTGATCACCAGGGGCTGGACGTTTACCATGTTGCTGCCGCCGGTGGTGGCGTAGCGCACATGGCCGACCACCATGTTGCCGCTTCCCAGGGCCTGCAGCTTCTCCTGGCTGAACACCTCGTTTACCAGACCCATGCCCCGGCAGTCCCGGAACAATCCGTCGTCGTTCACCACGATGCCGGCGCTCTCCTGTCCCCGGTGCTGCAGAGCAAACAGCCCATAGTAAGCCATGGAAGCCACATCCATGGACATTGGGGAATAAACGCCAAAGACACCACACTCTTCGTGAATGTGGTGTATGGCTTTGGAATGAATGAAATTATTGATCATGGGCAACCAGCCTTCTCATAACCTCGGCATAGGCGTCCTCCACGCCTCCCAGATCCCGGCGGAAGCGGTCCTTATCCAGCTTTTCCCCGGTCTTGCTGTCCCACAGGCGGCAGGTGTCCGGGCTGATTTCGTCTGCCAGGACAATGGTGCCGTCACTCAGGCGGCCAAACTCCACCTTGAAGTCCACCAGGGTGACGCCGCAGCTGCTCCAGAAGTCCCGGAGGAAATCATTGACTTTCCGGGCGTAGGTTTTGATGGTTTCAATCTCCTCCGGCGTGGCCAGCTCCAATGCCAGGGCATGGTCCGTATTCAGGAGGGGATCTCCCAGGCTGTCATTTTTATAGGAAAACTCCACCACAGGACGGGCGAAGACCTTGCCCTCCTCCACGCCGTACCGCTTGGAGAAGGAACCGGCGGCGATGTTACGGACAATCACCTCCAAAGGTACAATGCTTACCTTCTTCACCAGGGTTTCCCGGTCGCTCAGCTCCCGGACAAAGTGGGTGGGGACACCCACTTTCTCCAGATGCTGCATCAGCCGGTTGCTCATTTGGTTGTTGATAATTCCCTTGCCCTGAATGGTGCCCTTTTTCAGACCGTTGAAGGCGGTGGCATCGTCCTTGTAGTCCACAATCAGCAGCTGAGGGTCTTCTGTTGCGTACACTTTTTTGGCTTTGCCCTCGTAAAGCATCTCTTTCTTTTCCATAAAACAAACGTGCTCCTATTTCCCTATTTCTATATTTTTACCTGATTATTTTACCCCGAACAGCAGCTCTCCATAAGTGGGGAACGGCCATGCCTTTGCATCCGTCAGGGTCTCTGCCTCATCGCACACAGCCCGCAGGGCATTCATCTCCGGCAGAACCACATCCCGGATGCAATCTGCCTTGCTTACCCAGTCGCCGCACTCCGCTTCCCGGTGGAGAGCATCCTTCAGAAGCTCCACCCGCTGAGCCATGGAGTCCAGCAGCATTCCCAGGCGGCTCAAAAGTGTGGTCTCTGCCTTGCAGGGCAGGTCTGCCATCACCTTCCGCTTGGTGTCAATGGCCCGGGCAATGTGGCAGGTGTAGGTCTCCACCGCCGGGAAAATGTCCTTCTGCACCATATCCAGCATGGTCAGGGCTTCAATGCGGACGGTCTTGCAGTAAATATCCAGCTGAATCTCATGGCGGGAGCGAATCTCAGCCTCGCTCATTACCTTATGGGAGATGAGCAGCTCCATGTTCTTGGGCTCCAGGGTCACTGCCATGGCATCCGGGGTGGTGGGCAGGTTCAGAAGTCCCCGCACCTGAGTGGCCTCCCGAATCCAGGCTTCGTCATAGCTGTTTCCGTTGAAAATAATCCGCTTGTGCTTCTTGATGGTATCCTGAATCAGAGTGTGGAGGCTATCGTGGAAGTCCTCTGCCTGCTCCAGAATGTCTGCGTACTGGCGCAGGGACTCAGCCACAGCGGTATTGAGCATGATGTTGGCGCAGGCAATGGAGTTGCTGGAGCCCAGCATCCGGAACTCAAACTTGTTGCCGGTAAAGGCAAAGGGAGAGGTACGGTTCCGGTCGGTGGTGTCCCGCACAAACCGGGGCAGCACATCCGTGCCCAGACGGAGCTTCTTCTTCTCCACGCCGTTGTAGGGGGTGTCGGTTTCCACAGCCTCCAGCACTGCCGTCAGCTCATCACCCAGGAACATGGAAATCACCGCAGGAGGCGCCTCGTTGGCACCCAGCCGGTGGTCGTTGCCGGCGGTGGCTACGCTCATCCGCAGCAGGCCCTGGTAATCGTCCACAGCCTGAATCACTGCCACCAGGAACAGCAGGAACTGGGCATTCTCATAGGGGGTCTCTCCGGGAGACAGGAGGTTTACCCCCGTATCCGTCACCAAAGACCAGTTGTTGTGCTTGCCGCTGCCGTTCACCCCGGCAAAGGGCTTTTCATGGAGCAGGCACACCAGGCCATGCTTCCAGGCCACCTTCTGCATAATCTCCATGGTCAGCTGGTTGTGGTCCGTGGCAATGTTGGTGGTGGTGTAGATGGGAGCCAGCTCGTGCTGGGCCGGGGCGACCTCGTTGTGCTCGGTCTTGGCCAGGATTCCCAGCTTCCACAGCTCCTCGTTCAGCTCCTCCATGTAAGCCTCTACCCGGGGCTTGATGGTGCCGAAGTAATGGTCATCCAGCTCCTGTCCCTTGGGAGGCTTGGCACCGAAAAGGGTTCTGCCGGTAAACATCAGGTCCTTCCGCTTCTCGTACATGGCCCGGTCCACCAGGAAGTACTCCTGCTCCGGGCCCACAGAGGTGGTGACCCGCTTCACTTCCGTATTGCCAAACAGCTTCAGAATCCGCATTGCCTGGGTGTTCAGGGCTTCCATGGAACGAAGCAGCGGTGTTTTCTTATCCAGAGCCTCGCCGCCGTAGGAGCAGAAGGCCGTGGGAATGCACAGGGTCTTGCCCTTGATAAAGGCATAGCTGGTGGGGTCCCAGGCGGTATAGCCCCGGGCTTCAAAGGTGGCACGCAGGCCGCCGGAGGGGAAGGAGGAGGCATCCGGCTCGCCCTTGATCAGCTCTTTGCCGGAGAACTCCATAATCACCCGGCCGTCAGGAGCGGGAGAGATAAAGCTGTCGTGCTTTTCCGCCGTCACGCCGGTGAGGGGCTGGAACCAATGGGTAAAATGGGTAGCGCCGTTTTCCACCGCCCAATCCAGCATGGCTGCCGCCACCGCATCCGCCACGGAGGCATCCAGCTTCTTGCCCTTCTGGATGGTCTGCTTCAGGGATTTGTAAACCTCTGCCGACAGTCTGGCCTTCATCATCCGCTCGTCAAAAACCTTGCTGCCGAAAAACTCCGGTACTGTTTTCATTACCATCACCCTTTCAAATCCTTAGGAAACTCTGAAATAGGCAAGAGCTGGCAGCGAGGGATTTATGGCGAAAAAGATCCGCTATCCAGCCGCAGACGATTTATTCAGAGTTTCCCTATAAAAAAAGAGACACTGGCCCCCAGAGGAAAAATCCTCCGAGACGCCAGTGTCTCGCAACTGTGCTTAGTATACTCCCGGAAAAGCCCAAAAATCAACTGGTAATTCTGCAAAAAATTCTTTTTTTCAGGGGTTTATTTTTTTGCTATCTTTCCCTTGCGTTGAAAAAGCCCGTAGGTTATAATAACCTTTAAGAACAAGGGAGTTCCTATGGACAGTGTCTTTCTGCCCATTGGGGGCTCCCAATTTTTATTTGGGAGCTGGTAAGCATGAAGTATTTGGAAGGACAGATTCGCATCCCCTCCGGCTGCGCCATATCTGCCCTTATTTCCCGGGAGGGCAGGAAAATCAGCGGAGAAACCATCGCCGCCAGCATGGTGCCCATGCACGACCGCTCCAACGGTCTGGGAGGCGGCTTTGCCGGCTACGGCATTTATCCTGAGTATAAGGACTTTTTTGCCCTGCATATCTTCTACCCTGGAGAAAGCTGCCGGAAGCAATGTGAAAGCCTGCTCCGGGAGTCCCTGGACATTGTCCATCAGGAGCCGATACCCACCAGAGCCATTGAGGCCATTACCCAGGTACCCCTCATCTACCGGTATTTTGCCGCCCCCCTCCAATCTACCCTGAAGCGGCTGCAAATCGATGAGCGGGAGCTGATTGCCCGACTGGTAATGGAAATCAACGGCGGTAATTCCGGGGCCTTCATTTTCTCCTGCGGAAAGAATGTAGGCGTATTCAAAGGTGTGGGGTATCCGGAGGATGTGGCAGAGTTTTACCGGCTGGAGGACTACAAGGGCTACTGCTGGACGGCCCACGGCCGCTACCCCACCAACACCCCCGGCTGGTGGGGCGGCGCCCATCCCTTTGCCCTGCTGGACTACACCGTGGTACATAACGGAGAAATCTCCTCCTACGATGCCAACCGCCGCTCCATAGAGATGTACGGCTACCGCTGTACCCTCCAGACGGATACGGAGGTTATCACCTACATTGCCGACTATCTGCTGCGAAAGCAAGGGCTTACCTTGCAGGAGCTGGCCCAGGTGATGGCTGCCCCCTTCTTTACCACCATCTCCCGGAAAAGTCCGGAGGAGCAAAAGCAGCTTTCATATCTTCGCACCATGTTCCCCGGTTTTCTGGTCACCGGCCCCTTCTCCATTATCCTGGCTTACGAAGGGGGACTTATGGCCCTGAACGACCGGCTGAAGCTGAGAAGTCTGGTGGGAGCGGAAAAGGGAGATATGGTGTATCTGGCCAGCGAGGAAGCGGCCATCCGGGTCATGGAACCCAATCCGGACCGGATTTTTTATCCCACAGGCGGTGAGCCTGTGATTGTGCAGGTGAAAGGCGGTGCATTTTAATGGGTATGGATTATATGTATCCCGCATTTGAGGTTCTTCGGAACCCCACCCGGTGCGTAAACTGCGGCATCTGCGTGAAGGAGTGCGCAAATGGGGTGCACTTCTATCAAAAGGACGGCAAGCTCCTGTCTGTCCGGGAGGAGCTGTGCGTAAACTGCGGCAGGTGTGTGGCCTTCTGCCCCACCCATGCTCTGAAAATTCTCAAATCCCCTCCCTTTTTCCGGGAAAACGAGAACTGGAGCTGCGGCACCATCCAGGAGATTTACCGTCAGGCGAAAACCGGAGGTGTATTGCTCTCCTCCATGGGAAATCCCAATCCCCTGCCGGTATACTGGGACCGGATTCTCCTCAACGCCTCCCAAGTGACCACCCCCTCGGTGGACCCCCTTCGGGAGCCTATGGAAACCCGGGTATTTCTGGGGAAGAAGCCGGAGAAAATCCAGCGGGGGGAGGACGGCAAGCTCCAATGGAATCTGCCGCCCCAGCTGGAGCTGGAGATTCCCGTGCTGTTTTCCGCCATGAGCTACGGCTCCATCAGCTACAACGCCCACGCCAGTCTGGCAGAAGCTGCCGAAAGGCTGGGAACCTTCTACAACACAGGAGAAGGAGGCCTTCACCCGGATTTTTACCGCTACGGAAAAAACACCATTGTCCAGGTGGCCTCTGGACGGTTTGGGGTACACCCGGACTATCTCAACGCAGGCGTTGCCATTGAAATCAAAATGGGCCAAGGGGCAAAGCCCGGTATCGGCGGCCATCTGCCCGGAAACAAGGTAGGAGAGGACGTGTCCAAAACCCGGATGATTCCCAAGGGAACGGATGCCATCTCCCCTGCCCCCCATCACGACATTTACTCCATCGAGGATCTGCGGCAGCTGGTCTGCTCCCTGAAGGAGGTCACCGGCTACAAAAAGCCGGTGATTGTGAAGGTGGCTGCGGTTCACAACATCGCCGCCATTGCCAGCGGCATTGCCCGCAGCGGTGCGGACATCATTGCCATCGACGGCTTCCGGGGAGGCACCGGTGCAGCCCCCACCCGTATCCGGGACAATGTGGGCATTCCCATTGAGCTGGCCCTGGCTGCGGTGGATCAGCGGCTGCGGGATGAGGGAATCCGCAATCAGGTATCCCTCATTGCAGGGGGCAGCATCCGCTCCTCGGCGGATGTGGTAAAGGCCATCGCTCTGGGTGCCGACGCCTGCTACATCGGTACCGCCGCATTGCTGGCTCTGGGCTGTCATCTGTGCCGCTCCTGTCACAGCGGCCGGTGCAACTGGGGCATTGCCACCCAGGTGCCGGAGCTCACCGCCAGACTGGACCCCCAGGAGGGTGCCCAGCGGCTGGCGGGGCTGCTTACCGCCTGGAAGCAGGAAATCAAGGAAATGATGGGCGGTATGGGCATCAACGCCATCGAAGCCCTCCGGGGAAACCGCAGTATGCTCCGGGGGCTGGGATTGACCGGAAAGGAACTGGAAATTCTGGGAATCCGCCACGCAGGAGAATAAGCCAATCTTTGGGTTGAAAAAAAACGGAGGTATGCTAAAATGATACATATTGATGCATCCGGCCTGAGCTATCAGCAGCTCAACGAAAAAATCCGCAGCTGTCAGGAGGATGTTTTCCTGGAAAACTGCTGCGGACAGCGGTTCCTGGGTACCGGCATGGGAGAAAAACACATCCGCATCCAGGGAACCCCCGGCAACGCCCTGGGAGCTTACCTCAACGGTGCCTGCATCGAGGTGCTGGGAAACGCCCAGGACGCGGTGGGAGACACCATGAACGCCGGCAGGATTGTGGTCCACGGAAGCCTGGGTGATACGGCGGGTTATGCCATGCGGGGCGGCGAAATCTATGTCCGGGGAGATGCAGGCTACCGCACCGGTGTGCATATGAAGGCCTACGGAGATAAGTTCCCGGTGATTGTGGTGGGAGGCAGAACCGGCAGCTTTCTGGGAGAGTATCAGGCCGGCGGAATCCTCATTGTGCTGGGGCTGACCGAAAGCACCGAGCCCATCGTTCGGAACTTCCCCTGCACCGGAATGCATGGCGGAAAGCTGTTTATCCGCTCCGCCTGCGAAAATGTCCTATTCCCGGAGCAGGTTGCCCCCCGGGCTGCCACGCCCAAGGATATGGAGGAAATTTTGCCGTATCTTCAAACCTTTGCCCAACTGTTTGGGGAGGATTATGAGAAAATTTGCAGCGCACCTTTCACCCTGGTGGTACCGGACAGCCAAAATCCCTATCACCAGATGTATGTCAGCAACTAAGAAAAGAGGGGTTCTATGAAATATTCGCCGTCTGAGGTATTGGAATACGTAGCCGAGGAGGACATCAAGTTTATCCGGCTGGCCTTCTGCGATGTTTTCGGCAAGCAGAAGAATGTGGCCATTATGGCAAGTGAGCTGCCCCAGGCTTTCGCCCACGGCATCGCCATCGATGCCTCCGCCATTTCCGGCTTTGGGGGAGAAATCCGTTCGGATTTGTTCCTTCATCCCGACGCCTCCACCCTGGTTCAGCTGCCCTGGCGGCCCCAGCAGGGAAAGGTGGTACGGATGTTCTGCGATGTGACCTATCCCGACGGAACCCCCTTCGAATGCGACACCCGGCGGATTCTGAAGAAGGCCATTGCCTGCGCCCGGGAGGCAGGCTATCACTTTGATTTCGGCAGTGAAATGGAGTTTTATCTGTTCCAGCTGGACGAGAAGGGCTGCCCCACCAAGGAGCCTTACGACAACGCCAGCTATATGGATATTGCCCCGGAGGATAAGGGGGAGAACATCCGCCGGGAAATCTGCCTCATGCTGGAGCAGATGGACATTGCCCCGGAAAGCTCCCACCACGAAAGCGGCCCGGGTCAGAACGAAATCGATTTCCGTTACTCCGAGCCCCTTACCGCCGCAGACCAGGCGGTGACCTTTCACACCGTGGTAAAGACTGTTGCTTACCGCAACGGACTGGCTGCGGACTTTTCTCCCAAACCCCTGCCGGGAAAAGACGGCAACGGTATGCACATCAATATTTCCGTATCCGGCGGACAGGGAGAAGAGGCCCTGGGCCATGTGATTGCGGGTATCATGGACAAAATCCGGGATATTACCCTGTTCCTCAATCCCACTGCCGGCTCCTATGCCCGTCTGGGCTGTGACAAGGCGCCGGGTTATATCTCCTGGTCCCGGGAAAACCGCTCCCAACTGATTCGGATTCCCGCCACCCCCTCCGGGCGTATCCGGGCGGAGCTTCGCTCTCCCGACCCCCAGGCCAACCCTTATCTTGCCTATGCCCTGCTCATCTATGCCGGACTTCAGGGCATTGCCCGGAAGCTGCCCCTGCCGGAGCCGGCGGATTTTAACCTGCTTACCGCCTCTCCCCAGGCCCTGGAAGGGTATGGAAAACTCCCGGTTTCTCTTACGGAGGCCATGGAAGTTGCCCGGGAGAGTGACTTCCTTCGCCGTTATCTTCCCCAGAAGGTGATGGATGCCTATTGTCAGCGGCGTTAAGACCATCGATTCCAGGGAAAGGAGGGGTGTCATGGTATTTCAGGAAAAGACCTATTGTGTATTGGTGGTTTCCTCCACCGAAAGCTTTGGCACCTCCATGGCGCCTTTGCTTCCGCCCACGGACTACTATCCTGTGGTATACGCCAAAAGTTCCGGTGAAGCCCAGCGGCTGCTGGCAGAGAGCAACTATGACATTGTGATTATCAACACGCCGCTTTCCGACGATTTTGGGCTGAGACTTGCCTGCTATGTGAGCAGCAACACAACCGCCGGTGTACTGCTGCTGGTAAAGAACGACCGATACACGGAAACCAGCGCCAAAGTGCTTTCCTATGGGGTGCTGACCCTGCCCAAGCCCACCAGTTCTCAGATGATTACCCAAACCCTGGGGGTACTGTGTGCCACCCGGGAACGGCTGCGGCAGATGGAGGAAAAACAGCTCTCCGTGGAACAGAAAATGGAGGAAATCCGCCTGGTAAACCGGGCTAAGTGGCTTTTGATTGAAACCCTGGGAATGTCAGAGTCTGACGCCCACCGGTACATTGAAAAGCAGGCTATGGATTTGCGCATCTCCAAAGCCCAGGTTGCCAAAAACATCATTCACACATATCAAGGGTAAAAATCCCGGTCAGAAAATCTGACCGGGATTTCAGACTGTCAATAAAGTCCCAAACCGGCAAAAGCAAAAGAAAACGGGCTTTTTCCTCTTTGGAGGATTGGAAAGAATACCAGGTGTGGTTCTCCCAATAAAAGCGAAAAATGTTGCTTCGCAACGCTTTTGCCTTACTGCGCAAACGCCGCCCTACCGTACTCCATGTACGCCGACGGGCGGCGTTTGCTTGTCTTTGTGCCTTTCTTGACAGTCTGGCAGCGTGTCAAAAAGTTTTTTGACACGCTGAAATTCCGGTCAGAGGATTTGACCGGAATTTGTTTTTCAACAATTGTTGAGGTGAAGTTGAAATTGAATTGCAAGTGGGAAGGTATACTAAGCGTATCAGATAATTAAGAGGTGAAAAAGGTATGTTCCGAGATTTGTGCTTTATTCTGCTGGGCTATTTGCTGGGAAGCGTTCTCTTTGCCCGGGTTTGGGGCAAGGTTGTGGCCGGAAAGGACATCACCCAGGATGCCCCTGACCAGAATCCCGGCACCACCAACGCCTTTCGCAACGGCGGGGTTCTCTGCGGTCTGCTCACCCTGGTGTGCGACCTTCTGAAGGGCTTTGTGCCGGTATTTCTCTATCTGCGCACCGGCTCCGGACCGGCTTTGGGCTTTGTGATGGCGGCGCCGGTACTGGGCCATGTGTTTCCGGTATTCTCCCACTTCCGGGGCGGCAAGGGCATTGCCACCACCTTCGGCTGCCTTCTGGCGCTGCTGCCCACCGTGCGTCCTCTTGCATACATGGTGCTGTTTTTCCTGTTCTTCTCTCTGATTCTGCGGATTTCCCCCAACTACTACCGTACCATTGCCGCCTATGTCTGCACAGAAGCGGCACTGCTGCTTTTTGCCCACAACACGGCAATCATTACCGGTTTTTCCCTGATTTGTCTGGGAATTGGCTTCCGGATGTTTACCAGCCGGGAGGAAAAGAACGACCTGGAGGTAAAGCTTTTATGGACGCATTGATTCTATCCTGTAGTACCGGCGGCGGTCACAATGCCGCAGGTTTTGCGGTGAAAGAGGAGCTGGAGCGGCGGGGCCATAGGGTCACCATGCTGGACCCCTATACCCTGGCGGGGAAGAGCCTTGACAAGCTGGTGGGAAATGGCTACATCAAAACTGCCCAGAAGGCTCCCCATTTTTTTGGCTTCCTCTATAAGCTGGGAGACGGCTACCGGAAGCTGCCGGTCCACTCCCCTGTGTATGCGGTGAACAAGGCCATGTTTGGCACCATGCGGGAGTTTTTCCAGCATCACCATTTTAATGTGGTAATCATGCCCCACCTGTTCCCTGCCCAGATGCTGACCCATCTGAAACGGAAGGGCGTTGCTCTCCCCCCGCAGATTTTCATTGCCACGGACTATGTGTGCATCCCCTTTACGGAGGAGACGGACTGCGACTACTATGTGATTCCCGGCTCTGACATGGCAAAGGACTTTACCCGCCGGGGAATTCCCGCAGATAAGCTGGTGCCGGCGGGAATCCCGGTACGCCGGGCCTTCCGGGAGCCCCTTTCCCGGGAGGAGGCCAAAGGCCGTCTGGGGCTGGAGGCGGATAAGCATTATATTCTTTTGTCCGGGGGCAGCATCGGCTGCGGACAGATTGAAAAGGCAGTGGGAAAGCTCTCCCGGTATCTGAAAAAACACCCGAAGCACCACCTGATTGTGATTTGCGGCAACAATCAGCCGCTGCTTGCCCGGCTGGAAAAGAAATTCGGAAAGCAGGGGCAGATTACCCTTCTTGCCAGCACCAACCAAATGGCAAGCTATCTTCGGGCCTGCGACGTATATCTGTCCAAACCGGGAGGGCTGTCCTCCACGGAGGCGGCGGTAATGGGGATTCCTCTCATCCACATTGCCCCCATTCCCGGCTGCGAAATCCGCAACATGGAGTATTTCTCCCAAAAGGGCATGAGCCTGGCAGTGGACACCCACTGGAACCAGCTGGAGGACGCCCTGGTGCAGCTGTCCCAGCCCATCAGCGCCAAAACCATGCAGGTTCGTCAGCGCCAATATATTAACCCCAGAGCCACAGAGGAAATCTGTGCCCTGGCTGAAAAAGCGGCAAATGTATAATATTCCTCAGGTCAGACGGAGAAAACGTCTGACCTGTTTTTTGAAAACAGAATGGTGGCAGTTGCGTCTATACGGCAAGCTTCAGGGAAGCTGTTAGAATACATTTTGGCAGAGTTGTCGGAAATACAGCTTATTTTTTGTGTCTATTAACAAAAAGGCAGTACTTATCCGCCCGGAATTGACACAGCTTTCACAATATACTATAATGGCCTTGATGGTATCCCGCCAAAAACACCTGGTCAGCGGATACCGAGGATTTTGAAACACGGAAAGGGGGCAGGAAAATGAAAAAGAAAATTATGCTTTTGGTATTTCCCGCCGTTTCCCTGATTCTGGAAGTGCTGCCCTACGGAGCTGTGATGTGCCATTTCAATCCGAAAGGCAGGCCTTTCCGGGAAACCTATTCCTATTTTGATATGGTTCCCTTTGGAAATGCCAATTTCGGACCCCTTTTGACCGGGATTCTTACCTGTGTTTTGCTGATTCTGGCAATTTTGGCTCTCTGGAAAGACAAATGGGTGAGGCAGCTGAGGGCAGTGGCCCTGCTTGCCCTGGGAACCTCCCTTATGCCCTTTGTGCTTAGTCTGCAAAATTATTCCCTGGTAGGTGCCGGCATTTCTCTTATGCTGCTGGCAGAATGGACACTGGCCCGGAAATTGGATGCCGTCCCCGGCGAAAATCCAGCCGGGGATGTGGACAAGAAGGAGTGATTCTATGAAGCTGCGAAAATGGCTGTGTCTGGCCTTAAGTCTGGTGCTGATTCTGGGCGTTCTCTCGGGCTGTAAGAACGACACCCCGGACAATACGGAGCCGCCGGTCAACACGGAACCGTCGGAAACCACGGAGCCCACCTTTGCTCCGCCCACGGAGCCCACCACGGAATATCAGGACCCCTACCCCACCCAGCCGGAGGAACCACCCCAGAGCTATGCGCCCCCGGAGGAGAATCGGCTGGTACAAAGAGAGAACGAAATGCAGATGGCTCCCAGTTCAGTCAGGGACGGCTATTACTACGGCAGCCAGGTGCTTATGTTCTACGACGGTGCCACAGGGGAAACCCAGGTATTGTGCCAGAAGCCGGGCTGCACCCACGAGGACAGCAGCTGTGAAGCCTGGCTGGGAGAGACAACCTCCATGATAGAATATCATGGCGTATTGTATTTCACCCGGACAGAGGATACCGGTGCCCAGCTATGCACCAAGGACCCGGAAACCGGGGAAATCCAGGTCATAACCCAATGGGATCATCCCCAGAAGGGAAAACTGGAATGCTCCATAGAGGAGGCTTCCCACAATCTGTTGCTCGTGCGCTTTTCCCAGACCCAGCTGGTAGACAAGAACGGACTGGCTCAGGAGGAGTCCCTCTCCTGGAAGGCCCTGTATGACCTGGATACCCACGCCGAGAAGAAAATCAGTTGGGAGGAGGAAGGCACCTCTCTGTGGATTTTAATGTTCAACCGGGACAGTGCCCTGACCACTGCCCTCATAGATGATCCCCAGACACCGGGAAAGCAGCAGGAGGAGCTGCGGCTGTATTCCCTGGAAGATGACAGCTACACCGTCATTTCCTCCCAGGAAAAAGACGGCTTCCGGCGCTCCATGGACCCCTGCTCCTTTTATGGAAATCAGATGGCCATTCTGGAGGGGGACACCCTGTATGTCTACGACCTGAACACTCAGGAAAAACGGGAAATCATCACCATGGGCAGCATCCGAAACTATTGGATTGCCGACGGCAAGGTGTTCTTCGCCGTGAAGGACACCCCCCTGGGCCAGTCCTCTCCCCTTCTGCGGCTGTACTATGTGGATCTGGAAGGCGGCACTCCCACCCGGCTGAAAAACAGCGGCGAAACCCTATCCGTTTATTTCCGGATTCTTTGGGAGGGCACCAGCTTCTTTGTGGGAGAGGTTTTGGATGATAACTTTCTGCCCCACCAGTACATCATCTCCAAGGCAGATTACTACACCGACAATTTTGCCATCATTCATGCACAGCCCCAGGAATAACCACAGATACGAAGCGCCGCCGGTTTGTTTTGGACAAACCGGCGGCGTATTTTCTTTATTTTCCCAGATATTTCCGGATTTCTGCCAGAAAAACCTCTCCGTATTCCTGGGCCTTGTACTGGCCCACGCCCTTGACCTTCAAAAAGTCCTCCATGGTGCAGGGGGCTTTCCGGGCCATATCCTCCAGGGCGGCGTTGGAAAACACGATATAGGCAGGAACCCCCGCCTCCAGAGCCAGCCGGGAGCGAAGGCTTTTCAGAGTCCCCAGCAGTCCTCCCTCGGGCTGGAGCGCCGGGGCCGCCTTGGGCTGGGCCGGGGCTTTCTCTGCAAACATAAAGACCTGTTCCTCCCCGGATAGAACCTTTCCGGCCTTTTCCGTGGGGAAAAGGCCTCCATGCTCCGGGTGGGTTCGCAAATAGCCCTTGCTTTCCAGGGTCTGCACCCAGGTGCGGATGTCGTTGCGGTTCTGGCTTTTCAGGCTGCCGTAGGCACTCAGGCTGTCAAGCCCCAGGGACAAAATCCGCTTCTCGGCACTGCCTGCCAGCACCCCAATCACTGCCGTGGGGCCGATGTAATAGCCCAGCATTTTATGAATCTGCCGGACACACTCCAGAATCTGCCGGGCCTGGGGGGTGATTTCCACCTGCACCCCCTGGCGGTTGCAGTTGCCGCAGTTATGGCACCGCTTCTCGTGGGGCTGGCCGAAGTAGCCCAGAATATAGCCCCGGAGGCAGCTTTCCGTTTTGCAATAGCCAATCATTTTCTCCAGCCGCTGCAAGTCCCGGGTCATGAGAAGCTGCTGGGTTTCCGGGGTGAGCATGGGGTTTTCCCCCGGGTGCTGAATGAGAAATTTTGCCGTGTAAACGTCCCCGGGAGCATAGAGGAGTATACAGTCCGCCGGGGAGCCGTCCCGTCCGGCCCGGCCTGCCTCCTGGTAGTAGGCCTCCATACTCTGGGGCATATTGTAATGAATCACAAAGCCCACGTTGGATTTGTTGATGCCCATGCCGAAGGCGTTGGTGGCCACCATCACGCTCCGGCGGTCGTACACAAAATCCTCCTGATTCTGCCGCCGCTCGGCATCCTCCAGCCCCGCATGGTAACGGGTTGCGGAAAAGCCCTGCTCCTGGAGAAGGTCACAGACCTTCTCTACTTCCTTTCGGGTGGAGCAGTAGACAATGCCGCACTGGTGGCGCCGCTGTGCCATCAGGCTGCACAGCGCTTCCGGCTTGCTTTTGGGTCGGAGCACCTGGAAGTGGAGGTTAGGCCGGTCAAAGCCTGTGACCACCGTCAGGGGATTCTCCAGCCCCAGCAGCCGGATTACATCCTCCTGCACCTGCCGGGTGGCTGTGGCAGTAAAGGCGGAAACCACCGGACGGTAAGGAAGCTGCCGGAGAAAATCCACGATTTGCAGATAGCTGGGGCGGAAATCCTGTCCCCACTGGGATATGCAATGGGCCTCATCCACCGCCAGCATGGAAATCCGGATTCCCGCCACTGCCCGGCAAAATCCTTCCGTTTGCAGCCGCTCCGGGGCCACATAGATGATTTTATACATCCCCGCAGCCACATTCCGGTAAACCAGGCGAATCTGGGCAGGGGTCAAGGAGCTGTTGATATAGGCTCCAGCCACTCCCACGCTTTTCAGGGCCATCACCTGATCCTTCATCAGGGAAATGAGGGGGGATACCACCAGGGTAATGCCCTCCATCATAAGCGCGGGGATCTGATAGCACAGGCTCTTTCCGCCCCCTGTGGGCATGATGCCGAACACATCCCGCCGGGCCAGCTGGGCCCGAATCAGGTCTTCCTGCCCCTCCCGGAAGGCTTCGTAGCCAAAGTATTTACTGAGAAGTTCCTGTATTTTATCCATTTTCTACCTATCTTCTTTCCATAACAAGACATACATTTTACATCATACCACATGGACAGCCCAAAAAGCAACGGCTCTTTTCCCGGGGAATCTCCCAGAAAAAGAGCCGTTTGGATCAGGGATAAGAATCAGGCAATCCGGTTCAGGTCACCGGCTACCAGACCTTCGTTGAGGCGCATGGTATTGTTGGCGAAAATCATTTCATCTGCCCCAACCTCTTTGGCAAACTCCGTCAGGCTTCCGTCCCAGTAACGGTAGTCAATCTCATAGATCGTAGAGTAGTGGTCCACAAGGAAGGGCATCAGGGCACAGCCAAAGGATTCCTTTACCACGATGCACACGGAACCGTCGGTGACACCGGGGTTGTGGAACTCGGTGAAGGGGTTATCTCCGGCGGCGAAGGTGCTGTACTTCATGGCCGCACCGTAGTCGCTTACATCGTTGATGATGGGCCAGTCAATCTTGGTGCCATTCTTGTCCGTAAAGGTCATGGTGGCATTCCGGAAATAGGGGTAGTAGGCCGTGATGGTATCGGACACATCGGAGCTGATGTCCATATACTGGGTCAGGCTTCCCCGGAAGCCGGTGAAGTCCACGCTCTCCCGCTGCTCCAGAGTGTAGGGATTCACACCCTTGGCTTTGCAGAAAGCCTCGTAGGCATAGTAGGCACCTCTTGCAGTCCAGTGGTGGTCGGTCTTGAAATACAGGTACTCATCTCTGTGCTGCATCAGGTTGTCATAGCAGTCCACGCCAACTACATCTTCCGACAGCATGGACATGAGGGAAGCAATGGCCTCTCCCTGGTCGGCATAGTCCTTCATCTGGGCCCGGATATCGTCCGGCAGCACAATGCCGATGGAGGTGGGCACCGGCAGGGCGTACACCTTGGTGGTACCCTTCAGGTTCTCCGCAATTTTGTTCACAATATCCGCATATTCCTGGGTGGACTTTTCAATATACCGGAAGCCGTCAAAGCCGCTGTCGTCCACCTGGAAGATGGGGCTGCGGAAGGAATAGGTGCCGGACTTGCTGGTAAGGGTGGGGTAGCTGGCGGGGACTTCCGCAGTAGGGTCTGTGGGCTGGGTAGTCTCCTCCGTAGGCTGGGCAGTCTCCTCCGTGGGTTGGGTGGTTTCCGTGGGCTGGGTTCCCAACGCCTCTGCGCCATCAATCACAGACTGGGCCTTCTGGTAGTCCGGGCTGATGCACAGGATAATGGCGGTACCCTGCTGCCAGATAACTGCATTGTCAATCTTGGGCACCTCCTCCGGGATATAGCTCTGGAACTGGCTCCGCAGCTGCTGAACATGGGTCTTTACGCTGTTCATGGCAGCCTCCACCTCGGATTCCTGAGAGACGGTGATGAGGGCGACCTTGTCGGCATAGTAGCCGCTGCCGGCATACATCTTTACCGTGGCCCCTTCCGGCAGATCCGGGAAATACATAGCGCCGCTGTCTCCCACGTCCTTGAGCTCTGTGTCATACTCCAGCTGGGTCAGCAGAGCCTGAAAAGCCGCCTGGGGATCCGTGGTCTTTTTTGCATCGTTTTGGTTGCTGCAGGCAGTCAGTCCCAATACGGACGCCAGCACCAACAGCAAGGCAACGGTGCGTTGAATGTGTTTCATGCAATCCACTTCTTTCTATTTTTGATTTCCGTGACTTCCCATGGGGAGAATCTTTAGCGCTACTTATGTTAACCCAAAATTCCCATTTTTGCAACCTAAAAAAAGGAAAATTTCTATGAATTTTGCCGTAACTTTTCCTTCATAATTTGTAATAAATATGTAATATGCTTCATTTTTCTCCTCATGCTGGTTTCCTTGGTTGAGGGGTGCCTTTTTCGCAAATCTGGGAAATACAAAAAAATTTCCCGGAAGCTATTGACAAACAGCCAATCTTTCGTTATAATACATCTCGCGTCTGGACGATTAGCTCAGCTGGTAGAGCATGCGCTTGACGTGCGCAGGGTCAGCGGTTCGAGTCCGTTATCGTCCACCATAAATCAGTCATCCGCCCGGATGGCTGATTTTTTATTATCATGGCCAAAAAAGGGAGCGTGCGGCTGCACGCTCCCTTTTGATTCTTTTAGCCCTGTACCAGACGGCACACCAGGTCCGTGTAGGCCACCGGGTCTTCCAGAGGCAGCTCTGCCATCAGCTGTGCCTGGCAGCACAGGAGGTTGGCGTAGTCCTTTGCCTTCTCGGGGTTTTCCGTCATGGCACCCTCCATGGCCTTTACCAGAGGATGCTCCGGGTTCAGCTCCAGGATTCTGTCCACCGGGAAGGCCATCTCCGGGTTCACCCGCTTCATGTACTTCTCCATCTCGAAGCTCATGCCGGGGCCGGGCACCATGGCGACCGGGTGGTCACCCAGGTTGGCAGACAGGCGCACTTCCTTCACCTGATCTCCCAAGCTCTCCTTCACGAAGGTGATAAAGCCCTTCAGCTCCTCCGCCTTCTCCTGGATTTCCTTCTTCTCCTCCTCGGATTGCAGGCCCAAATCCTCCGTGGCCGCATTGCAGAAGGACTTTTCTGCGTAGGTCTGGAGGGTCTGGGGGATGAACTCGTCCACCTCGTCGGTAAACAGCAGCACATCATAGCCCTTATTGTCCAGGGTCTGAACCTGGGGGAGCTTGCCCAGCCGCTGGGTGCTCTCGCCGGAGATGTAGTAAATCTTCTCCTGGCCCTCGGCCATGGCATCCACATACTCCTGCAAGGTGATAAGCTTTCCCTGCTTGTGGCTGTAGAACATGAGCAAATCCTGGGTGGCTTCCTTGTGGACGCCGTACTCCCCTGCCACGCCGAACTTCAGCTGGCGGTTGAACACGGCGTAGAACTTCTCGTAGGTTTCCCGGTCGTTTTCCAGCATGGCTTTCAGCTCGGACTTGATCTTCTTCTCCACGCCCTTGGCAATCACCCGCAGCTGCCGGTCATGCTGCAGCATCTCCCGGCTGATGTTCAGGGACAGATCCTGGCTGTCCACCACGCCCCGGACGAAGCGGAAGTGCTCCGGCAGCAAATCCTCGCAGTTTTCCATAATCATCACGCCGGAAGAATACAGCTGCAGGCCTGCCTTGAAGTCCTTGGTGTTGAAGTCATAGGGGGCTCTGCCGGGGATATACAGCAAAGCCTTGAAGGACACGGTACCCTCGGCGCTGAAGTGGATGGTACGCAGGGGCTTGGTATAGTCAAAGAATTTCTCCCGGTAGAAGCTCTCGTACTCCTCCTGGGTCACATCCTTCTTGTTCCGCTGCCACAAAGGCACCATGGAGTTCAGGGTCTCCATCTCCTGATAGGACTCGTACTCCGGCTTGTCCTCGGGGCAGCCCTCCTTCAGGCGGGACTTGCTCACCTCCATGCGGATGGGGTAGCGGATATAGTCGGAATACTTCTTCACCAGGCTGCGGATCTCATACTCCTCCAGGAACTGGGAGTACTTCTCCTCCTCCGTGTCCGCCTTCAGGGTCATAATCACATCGGTACCGGCGGTGTCTCTCTCGGCAGGCTCTACGGTGTAGCCGTCCTCCCCGCCGGACTCCCACTTCCAGGCAGAATCCTCGCCGTACTTTCTGGAAATCACCGTGACCTTATCCGCCACCATAAAGGCTGCATAGAAGCCCACGCCGAACTGGCCGATGATGTCCACATCCTCGGTCTTTTCCATGCCCTGCTTGAAGCTAAGAGACCCGGACTTGCAGATGGTGCCCAGGTTCTCCTCCATCTCCTCCTTCGTCATGCCGATACCGTTATCGGATACGGTGAGGGTACGGTTCTGGGGGTCCCGGGTGATGGTGATGGCCAGCTTCTCCCGGTCCACGGAGACCTTATCGTCGGTAAGGGCGGTATAAGCCAGCTTGTCCATGGCGTCGGAGCCGTTGGAAATAATCTCCCGGAGGAAAATCTCCTGGTGGGTGTAGATAGAATGAATCATTAAGTCCAAAAGCCGTTTGGACTCCGCTTGAAACTGTTTTCTTTCCATAGTGCTATTTTCACTCCTTCTGATTTTTAGCACTCAATTTATCTGAGTGCTAAAATTATACCACACTCCCGGAAAAAAGCAACCCCCTGGAAAAAAGTTCTTTCTTTATTCATAACTTTGTGCTATGATTATACTGTATAGTTATGTGTATCGGGGCGGAAACACCCTTTTCTGTCCAAAATCAATTCACCACCATGAAGGAGAAGTTATGATTACTGTCAGCAATTTAGGTATGCAATTTGGCGGGCAATGGCTGTTCCAGCACGTTGACCTGCAATTCCTGCCGGGAAACTGCTATGGCATTATCGGCGCCAACGGTGCCGGCAAGTCCACCTTCCTGCGGATTCTCACAGGCGAGCTGGACTCCACCACCGGCAGCGTATCCATCGAGCCGGGCAAGCGGATGTCCGTTCTGAAGCAGAACCAGAACGCCTATGACGAATACACCGTTCTGGACACGGTGATTATGGGCAATCAGCACCTGTACGATGTGGTGAAGGAAAAGGACGCCATTTACGAAAAGCCCGACTTCACCGATGAGGACGGCATCCGGGCCTCGGAGCTGGAGGCGGAGTTTGCGGAAATGGGGGGCTGGGAAGCCGAGTCCGACGCCTCCCGGCTGCTCCAGGGTCTGGGAATTCCCACGGAGCTGCACTATGATATGATGGGCAATACCGACCCCCGGTTGAAGGTGAAGGTGCTGCTGGCCCAGGCTCTGTTCGACAATCCCGACATCGTCATGCTGGACGAGCCCACCAACAACTTAGACATTGAGGCCATCAACTGGCTGGAGGATTTCCTGCTGGACTTCCCCGGCACGGTCATTGCCGTGTCCCACGACCGCCACTTCCTGAACACCGTCTGCACCCATACGGTAGATATTGACTACGGCAAAATCAAGATGTATGTGGGCAACTACGACTTCTGGTATGAGTCCTCCCAGCTGGTGCAGGCTCTGATCCGGAACAAGAACAAGCGGAACCAGGAGAAGATTGAAGAGCTGCAGCTGTTCATTCAGCGTTTCTCCGCCAACAAGGCCAAGGCCAAGCAGGCTACCGCCCGCCGGAAGCTGCTGGACAAGCTGACGGTAGAGGAAATGCCCTGCTCCACCCGCCGTTATCCCTTCGTGGGCTTCCAGCCGGAGCGGGAGCTGGGCAAGGACATTCTCACGGTAAAGGATGTTTCCGTCACCGTGGACGGCCAGAAGCTGCTGGACAACGTTTACTTTGTGGTGGGCAAGACCGACAAGATTGCCTTTGTGGGTGAAAACGAGCTGGCTCAGACCGCTCTGTTCCAGATTCTCATGGGAGAGCTGGAGCCGGACGAGGGCTCCATCAAGTGGGGCATTTCCACCAGCCGGAGCTATCTGCCCAAGGACAACACCCCCTACTTTGAGGGCAACACCGAGCCCCTGGTGGACTGGCTGCGGCAGTACTCCGCCAAGAAGGACGACGTGTACCTCCGGGGCTTCCTGGGACGGATGCTCTTCTCCGGCGAGGATGCCTTCAAGCCCGTAAACGTCCTCTCCGGTGGTGAGAAGGTCCGGTGCATGCTCTCCAAGATGATGCTCTCCGGTGCCAACGTGGTGCTGCTGGACCAGCCCACCAACCATCTGGACATGGAATCCATCCAGGCAGTGAACAAGGGTCTGGAAGCCTTCCCCGGTGTGGTGCTTCTGGCCTCCCACGACCACGAGATGCTCACCTCCGTGTGTAACCGGGTCATTGCCTTCCAGCCCGACGGCACCATTGTGGACCGGTACGGCACCTATGACGACTATCTCAGATGGATGTCTGAGCAGAAAGGAAAGTAACCATGGAAAAGATTTTGGATCTGATTACCCAAAAGGTATCGGAGGCTTTCCGGGAGGCCGGCTACGAAGCTTCCTACGGCAAGGTCACCGTATCCAACCGGCCGGATTTGTGCCAGTTCCAGTGCAACGGCGCCCTGTCTGCTGCCAAGCAGTACAAGTGCGCTCCCATTCAGATTGCCAACGCTGTGGCTGAAAAGCTCCAGTCCCCGGACTTTTCCATGATTCAGGCTGTGATGCCCGGATTTTTGAATCTGAATGTCAGCGACGAATTTTTGGCCTCCTATCTGGAGCAGATGCGCACCGCCCCCGGTCTGGGCATTCCCAAAACCGGCGAGGGCAAGACCCTGGTGGTGGACTACGGCGGACCCAATGTGGCAAAGCCTCTGCACATCGGCCATCTCCGCTCCGCCATCATTGGCGAGAGCCTGAAGCGGATTTACCGTTTCTTCGGATACAACACCATCGGTGACATTCACCTGGGTGACTGGGGATTACAGATGGGGCTGATCATTGCAGAGCTTCAGGAGCGGCAGCCGGAGCTTCCCTACTTTGACCCGGACTTTACGGGAGAGTACCCGGGGGAAGCCCCCTTCACCATCTCCCAACTGGAGGAGATTTACCCCACCGCCTCTGCCAAGAAGAAGGAAGACCCGGATTTTGCGGAAAAGGCTCACAACGCCACCTTCCAGCTTCAGCAGGGCCGCCGGGGCTACCGGGCGCTGTGGCAGCACATTATGAAAATCTCCGTTGCCGACCTAAAGAAAAATTATGACAACCTGGATGTGCATTTTGAAAGCTGGCTGGGTGAGTCTGACGCCGACCCTTATATCCCTCCCATGATTGAAGACCTGAAGGCCCGGGGCCTGACGGTGGAAAGCGAGGGTGCGCTGGTCATTCCCGTAGCCCGGGAGGATGACAAGAAGGAAGTGCCCCCCTGTATTCTGGTCAAGTCTGACGGCGCCTCCATTTACGCCACCACAGACCTGGCTACCATGGTCCAGCGGATGCAGGACTTTGCCCCCCAGAAGATGCTGTATGTGACGGACAAGCGCCAGAGCCTGCACTTTGAGCAGGTATTCCGGGCCGCCAAGCTCTCCGGCATTGTGCCGGAGGATGTGGAGCTGGAGCATCTGGGCTTCGGCACCATGAACGGCAAGGACGGCAAGCCCTTCAAGACCCGGGACGGCGGCGTCATGCGGCTGGAGCAGCTGATTGCAGACATCACCGCTTTCGTCCGCTCCAAGGTGGTGGAAAACCAGATTGTATCCGCCGACCAGGTGGATGAGACCACCAAGAAGATTGCCATGGCCGCCCTCAAGTACGGCGACCTGAGCAACCAGCCCACCAAGGACTATGTATTCGACATGGACCGGTTCGCCGCCTTCGAGGGCAACACCGGCCCCTATATCCTCTACACCATTGTGCGGATCAAGTCCATTCTTGCCAAGTACGGCCCCTGGGAGAATCTGCCCATTCAGCCCCCCGCCAACCCTTATGCCCGGGATCTGATGCTGGTAATTCCCAGAGTGTCCACGGCTTTGGAGGCCGCCCTTTCCGGCTCCGCCCCCAATCAGATTTGCGCTTACATCTATGAGCTGGCAGGCGCCGTCAACAAGTTCTACCACGAGACCCGGATTCTGGGTGAAGAAAACAAGCAGCTGCAGGCGGGCTACATCGCCCTTATGGGACTGGCCAAAAATGTCCTTGAAACCTGCATTGATCTGCTGGGCTTCTCCGCCCCTGAAAAAATGTAAGAAAGTCCCCCATTTCCTGAGAAATGGGGGATTTTTACGTCTTATTTTTCCTTATCTTCCGGTTTATGCTTATGGGTGAAATTTTCCATGGCTTTCAGGCCCTTCATCATTTCCCGTTTGGCCTTGGACTGCTTCCGCTTTTCCTTGAACCGGGAGACCAGCTCCGGCGGCTGCTCCTGCAGCTTATCCCCAGCCACGTCCCGTTTGTCCAGGCGGTTGTGGGTCCACTCCCGCAGGAGGGTATACAGGACGGAAACCACCGGAATCATCAAGAACATACCAAGAACGCCCATGAGCTCTCCACCAATGCCGATGGCGAACAGCACCCACATACCGGACAGGCCGATGGAGGTGCCCACCACCTTGGGGTAAATCATGTTGCCCTCAATCTGCTGAATCACCAGGAACATAATCACAAACCAGAAGGCCTGCACCGGGTCGGAAATGAGAATCAGGAATGCACCGATGATACAGCCGGCCCAGGCACCCACCACCGGGATAAAGGCGGTGACCGCCACCAGCACGCTGATCAGGGGAATATAGGGCATCCGGAAAATAGCCATGGCCACCGCAAACAGTGCGCCCAGAATACACACCTCAATGCACTGTCCGGACAGGAAGTTGGAGAAGGTGGCGTTGCTCAGCCGCAGCACCTTCACCACATAGTCCGCATGGCTCTCTTTCAGGAAAGCATAGGCAAGCTTTCTTCCCTGCCGGGCCAGCAGTTCCTTCTGAAACAGGGCATAGACCGCAAAGACGATGGCGATGAAGGCATCCATCAGCACACCCACAAGGCCGCCAATGGCAGTCAGGGCCGTGGTCAAAATGGTAGACAGGCTGTTGCCCACCAGGGTCAGTCCCTGCTGCACCAGTCCCGCCCAATCCAGCTTGCTCAGCTCGGTATTTTCCTGAATCCACTGCATAAGCTGGGGATTCTCCGCCAGCGTCCGATTCACCCACGCCTCTACCTCTTTCAAAAATGCAGCAACTGCCGGGTACAAAGAGGCAATGGTCTTGGCCAGCTGGGGAATCAACAGGGAAAATACCGCCGTAATCACCAGGGCCCCGCAAACAAGGGTCAGAAGCAATGCAATGCTCCGGCGCAAGCCTGCTTTTTGAACGAATTTGAGATGCCGCTCAAAAAACCGCATGGGAACATTCAATATAAAGGCAATCACCGCACCCACAATGAAGGGTGACAGGGTGCGAATGCCAAAGCTCCACACGCCGCTGGCAAGCTGGGGCTCGTTCAACAGCCAGTATAAAATGATTCCGGTACATACCACCGCCAGCAGGCGTTTGAAATTCTTTTTATCCAATTCCAAGGGAATACCTCCTTATTTCTTGGCAGCTTCCAGCAGCCGGCAAAGCTCCTCCACCGCCTCATCGCCGGTAGACCAGCTGGTACACAGGCGGATGGCCCGGTGGGTTTCGTCCGCCGGCCCCATGTCTGTATACAGCACCTTTTGGGAAAGGGCCTTCAAAGCGCTGTCAGACAATATGGGGAAAATCTGATTGGTGCTGCCGGGGACCAGCATGGGAACGGCCCCATCTTCCAGGGTTTTGCGGATCCGGTCTGCCTGGTCATTGGCCTTTTGGGCAATGCGGAAGTAAAGTCCGTCTTCCAGTAGGGCTTCAAATTGCAGCCCCAGAAGCC
Source organism: Candidatus Faecousia excrementipullorum (assembly GCA_018712825.1). Taxonomy (GTDB): domain Bacteria; phylum Bacillota; class Clostridia; order Oscillospirales; family Oscillospiraceae; genus Faecousia; species Faecousia excrementipullorum. Next base: position 63,026 of record DVGG01000026.1, read on the forward strand.
AGCCTTTTGCCAGCATGCCTCCCTGGCGCTTGATCATATACCGAAAATCTCCCGCAAGCTCCGGGTTGGCAATCACCACCGCCTCACCGAACATGGCGCCCACCTTGGTGCCGCCTATGTAGAACACATCACACATCCGGGCCAAATCCTGCAAATTCACATCGCAGTCCTTCGCCGTCAGGCCGTAGCCCAGCCGGGCCCCGTCCAGGAACAGATACAGGCCATACTGCCGGCAGACCCGGTGCAGCGCCTCCAGCTCCTGCCGGGTATACAGGGTTCCCAGCTCCGTGGGATAGGAGATGTAAACCATTTTGGGCTGCACCTCATGGGCAGGGTCCTCCTGGCTTTGGTGGCTTTCCATCAGCTGCTCCACCTGGGCCGCCGTAACCTTGCCGTCCCGGGAGGGCAGGGCCAGCACCTTGTGGCCGGTGGCTTCCACGGCGCCGGTTTCGTGGACATGGATGTGGCCACTCTGGGCTGCTGTCACAGCCTGGTAGGGCCGCAGAGCTGCGGCAATCACCGTCAGGTTGGTCTGGGTACCTCCCACCAGGAAGTGCACCGCCAAATCCTCCCGGCCGCACAGCCGCCGGATGGTATCCGCAGCCTTTCCGCACAGTTCGTCCTGTCCGTAGCCGGGGAAGTCTCTCTGGGAAAACCGGTCAAGCCGCCGGAGAATCTCCGCATGGCAGCCGGCATGATAATCGTTTTGAAAATAGAGCAAACTCTGCGCCCCCTTTGTATTCTTTCCCTATCATATCGGTTTTCCCCGCACCTGTCAAGAACTCCCGGGAAATACCCCCTTGCCATTTGCACAATTTCCTCTCATATTCTTCCCGGGGATTTCATAATCTTTCCATGGCAGAACACAGCAGGGAGGGGAAATCATGGCAGATACGATTGAGGATAGAGCCTGCGAACTGGCTGTGTACATGATTGAGACCGGTGCTACCGTCCGGGCCGCCGCCAAACGCTTTGGAATTTCCAAATCCACGGTGCATAAGGATCTTTCCCAGCGATTGCCTCAATGCAACCGGCGGCTTTATCAGCAGGTGCGGCAGGTGTTGGAAACCAACAAGGCACAACGGCACATCCGGGGCGGTCTGGCCACCCAGAAAAAATACCGTTCCCTGGAAAAGCCGTGAACACAGAAATGGGACTGCCGGAAGGCAGTCCCATTGACCTTACAGGTCATCTGCATCCTGTACAGGCTTTTCGTAAGGCTCCTCCGGCCGGCCGGTATAGCTGCCCTGGGGGTCTGTGTTGATTTTTTTCTTTTTCTTCTCCATATGCCCACCTCCCGGTAAAAAGGATGCCGCTTTTGACGTTTTTTATACCCTTTTGTTGCTTTTCCGCCGAAAATATGCTATACTTCCCCACAAGAGGTGAGCGTATGTTTTCTGTTACCCTGATTTGTATGGGAAAGCTGAAGGAAAAATTCTACACCGCTGCCGCATCGGAATACGAAAAGCGGCTGCAGGGCTACTGCCAGTTCAAGCTTCTGGAGCTTCCGGAGGTGCGGCTGCCGGAGAATCCTTCCCCGGCGGAGATTGCCGCAGGTCTTGACAAAGAGGCGGAGGCCATTCTGGGAAAAATCCCCAAAGGTGCCTGGTTCTGTGTCCTGACCCCGGAGGGGAAGCTCCTGTCCTCCGAGGCGCTGGCCCGGCAGATGGAGCAGGTAAAGCTCAGCGGCAAAGGCAGCGCCTGCTTTTTGATCGGCTCCTCCTTCGGCATTGCCCCCCAGGTAAAGGCCCGGGCGGATCTGAAGCTCTCCATGAGCCCCATGACCTTTCCCCATCACCTGGCAAGGGTGATGGTGCTGGAACAGCTGTACCGGGCGGAGGCCATTCAGGCCGGAAGCAAATACCATAAATAAACCGGCGGATTCCCCCGCCGGTTTTTTTCAAAATTCCCCTGTGGCGTACATCACCGCAGACAAGGCGCAAAGGGGCGCCGTTTCACACCGAAGGATTCGTTTCCCCAGGGTGCAGACCTGAAGCCCTGCCTCCTGAGCCTTCTCCACCTCGGAAGCCTCCAGTCCCCCTTCCGGGCCGGTGAGCAGGCTCAACGTGGTGCCGGCGAACCCGGTCATGGCCATCTGCAAGGTGGTGGCCTGCTCGTTTTCGTAAAACAAAAATCCGGAATCTGCCTGGGCTGCACGCTCCAGGGCCTCCCGGTAGCTACCCAGCACCAGCACTTGGGGAATCTGCCCCCGGCCGGACTGCTCGGCAGCAGAGGCGGCAATCTTCTGCCACCGCTCCAGCTTCTTTTGGAGACTCTTGGCATCCGGGCGGGAGACGCACCGGGCGGAGGGGAAGCTCACAATCTCGTAAGCCCCCAGCTCCGTGGCCTTCTGAATCACGTGCTCCAGCTTATCCCCCTTGGGAAAGGCCATGTATACACTTACCCGAACCCGGGCTTCCGCACAGCTCTCCCGGCGCTCCAGCACCGCAAGCGCCAGCCCCTCCGGGGTCAGATTCTCCACCTGGCAAAGACATTCCTGCCCCTGCCCGTCGCATAAAAGCACCTGCTCCCCCGGTTTCAGGCGGAGGACCCTGGCATGGGCTGCGTTATCCCCTGTCAGGCAAGGGGTCGGCCCAGCCATCTCCTCCGGCGTCACAAAAAATCGGGTCATATCAAAACGCTCCTTTTCCGCAGTTTTTTCCAGTATACCACAGTTCCCCCGGGAAAACAACCGCAAGCCCCGGCGGATTTTTCCTGAAAAATCTATTGACAAATCCTTACACCTAAGCTATAATAGCTTGGCGTAGCTGCGAGAGTGTTGGAATGGTAGACAAGCACGTTTGAGGTGCGTGTGGTCAACGCCGTGTGGGTTCGAGTCCCATCTCTCGCACCACTAAAAAACAGAGCAGAAAGTTTTATCTGCTCTGTTTTTTCTTGTTTTCCTTGATTTTTCTGGGATTTCGCAACTTTTTGTTATTTGTTTTTTGAAACGGATGTTTCATATATGGGCCATCTATCCCATAAAATGACAACAAAATGACAACGGCATATTTTTGCCCCCTCCTGGGCCGGGATAGCCCAGGAGGGGGTTACGCATTATTCGCTCAACTGCTTTTTCGCCTGGTGCAGGCCAGTTGCGGCCAAACCCGAAACACCGCCGACAGCCGCAGCTGTCATAGCGTATCTTCGCCAAGTACACCGTCAGGCCTGCGCTCATAGCCATAGTGCTTCAGCACATCCTCCGGCAAAACATCCGGGAAAAACTTATTGACAACATCCAGATAATTCGCTATACTGATAGTGGAACCAGTAAAGTAACCGGTGCTTTGCACCGTAGTGCTTGGGGATAAGCTCCCGGCTGGTTCCGTTTTTGCGTTTACAGAGTATATAACATCCATATCCACAAGTTCATTTGAATAGCGATTTACAACGAACGAGATGACATAATGCTCGTTCGTTTTATTTTTTGCGGCGGACATCAGGATATAGGAATCTTTGATATGCTCATAACGAGGAAGCAGTTCGTTTATCTGAATTGCATTTTTCAGTATATCACCAACACGCTCCACAACCGGGCCTACGGTTTCTTCTCTGCGATCAAGGCCTTGCTACAAACCATTTATAGGAATACTTTTGGTAATCCCGGCGCTGTTCCTGCTCCCAGAGATAATTTATAACAGAGGCCGCCTGTCTGTCTACATTGGCTCCAAACTGCTGTTCTTTATACAGCCGTCCGGCTTCTGCACGCTTCTCCTGGAGCTCGTGAAGCTCCGCCAGGCGGTCCTTGAAGGTTTGCAGCGCAGCCTGTTCTGCATCGCTCATGTCGGAAAAACCAGCATCGTTGGCGGCAGCTTCCAGAACATCCCGGTCAGTCAGAGGGGAGGTTCGCTCTTGGTATTGTCCTTTGAAAATTCTCCGGCCCGAACCCGCTTTTCCAGTGCTTCGGCGATTGCTTCCTTCTCCTCGTCTGTCTTGCCAATCATCTCTTTGGTAATTTCTAGCATTGTACTCATGGATAAACCCATCTCCGTACATGTGATTGAGAAGCTCAACCGCTTCTCCGTGCCCGGCCGTACGCCTTTCTTCATCAAAAATCCGTCCTTTCACATAAGCCATATTGGCATCATAGTTCTCTGCAAACACAATCACTTTGCTCAGGGTTGGCGCATTAAAATCTCCATCTGTGAACATGATTTTGTTATTGTGTTCTATCATGTATACGCCATTTTTATTCCGGGGAACACTGTAATTGCGCTTGTTCAGGTCTGCAATCACTTCATAGAATCTGGCTCGATCCGTCTCATCAATGATGAAATTTTCATAAGCCCAATTTGTGGAATCTGTGGCATATCCTTCATCGATGTAGTCCCGGCGCTGCTCCTGAACCTCATCATCCAAAAGCTGAATGAGGTTCCCGTCATCGTCCAAGACCAGGGCGCCGCCCCGAATGGCTTCGCTTAGTTCTTCTCCGCTGCCAAATCCATAGTAATCATCAAGATATCCTGCGGTGTCGCCCTCCGATTCTCCGCCATCCAGGACATCAGCCGGTCTCGCTTCTTTGGCGTATCCATCGCCAACATTATCCCAATCGTTTCGTCCTCGCTGCACCCCATAATCTTGAGCCATCTGACTAAATGTTTCTGTGCCGGTGTAAGCTCCACTTTCGTACTCCTTTCGCAACTTCCGCAAGTATTTCTCATTGCCAGCAATCTTATACTTCTCAATCTTTCCGTAAGACATATACCCGGTTGCTTCCACAAGATAGATATGATTTGCTGTACTTATGACAATTCTTTTCGTCTGTCCGGTTTTTAAGCTGCTGGTTTTATTGGCAAGGGAACGGTTGAATACCGACCATTCCCGTGCTCCTTTGGGCTCATTGGGGTTCTCATATTTTCTGCGCTGCTCCTGCTCCCAGAAATCATCTGCAACAAAGGTGCCATCCTGGATCGCCTGCACATCTTCAATCAGAAGACCAACCATATCTCCCAGCCATCTGAACCGACCATCGTTTTCCAGGAGGACACGGTCTCCCTGCATAGCCTCATAGAACTGCCGGGCCATTTCCGTAACGGCTTCCCTGCGGATGTCCTCATCGGAAATATCTCCTTTTGCAATTTTCCCCAAGTACAACTCTGCCTCATCGCTACCATAGGTATAAAGGTCAAAACAATCTACTATTTGTTCTTGTCGCTCTCCTCCGATCTCTTTCCAGCTCTTCGCAGGTTCTGCCTTTGATAGACTACTTCCGCTCCTTTTTGTATTTCCTTCTCCGACCAATCCGGGTGAATCTTTCTCAGAATTTTCACCATTTGTTCCTTCGTCATACCTTTCTCCTCTCTCCGAATTTCCTCTGTTTTGTCCCTGGGCAAATTCAGTCGTCTTCTCAGTTGCAACAGTCAGCTGGTAATTCTCCACCGCCTGTTCGGCAACCTGGTCAAACATCTTTACAATGTTCTCCACATAGCGGACGGTTTCCCCCACCTGCTCCTTCAAGGCATTTGCCTCTCTGGAACGGTTCTTTCCCAGGGAATCGAAATAGCTTCTCAGGCCCTCAACAAATTCCTTCAGTTTTTCCATTAACTTCTGGAAGATGCTCTTATGTTTTTCCGCAAGATTCTGAACAAAATGACTGTCCGGCAGAATATCCGTCATGGCCTCCGCCACTACTTCCCGGCTTGCCATGTCATAGGAAAGGCCGGCTGCCTGCTTTGCCTCCACCAGGTCGTCCACATTCTCCCCTCTTTCACGAAGGGTATCGAAAACCACCTTTCTGAATTCATTGTACTGCACCGGGTTCCACTTTTCAATAAAATGTGTGAACTCATGGGCAAAGGTGCGCAGCATTGTATATTTTGCCAGATTGCCAACATCGTGCTTGCCGTTGAGGCCTGCGTTGATATCGATGTAAATGGTGCCGGGTTCGCCTCTTTTGAATTGGCCCTGGGCGCCCTGGAAATTCCCACTTGCATCCATTTCAGACTGATACAGCACAATGTCAATGCCGGTAGCTTCCGCAAAAGTACTGCACCCCCACAGTCTGGAAGCTGTGGGGGTGTTTTGCTATGGAGAATCGCTGGGATTCAGCCTTTTTCCGGAAAGTATTTTTTCTTCATCTGGTGAAGTGTTTCCAAAGACTCGGTGCCCCGCTGTCCCAGGCGGTCGCTGACGGCAACCACCAGGGCATCCACCATGGCTGCCGGGGCAGTCAGGGAATGATACTCCTTCTCCTCGCCCCGGTACACAAACAGGCTGATATCCGTCCGCTCCCGGGCAGGAATGATGGTACGGCTGACAAATGCCATGGTTTGGTAGCCCGCATCCTTCCCGTGTTCCAGGATAATCCGTCCCTCCCGGGACAGCTTGGAAAAGCTGAACATCACCACAAGATCTCCCTGTCCAGCCTGCACCAGGCCTTCCAACAGCTCGGAGCCGCCGGACGGCAGCAGCACAACCGGCAAGCCCAGCCGCCGCAGACGAAATGCCAGCATCTGAGCCAAAGAGCAGGAGGCGTTTTTGCCGTGGAGGAAAATCCGTCTTGCGGAAATCAGTGACTCCACCCCCCGGTCAAATTCCTCCGGGCGGAGCTGCTGTGCGGTTTTTTCCAGATACAATCTCTGGCGTTCCAGCCATGCTGCCGGGGAAAAGGCCCCATCCTGGGACAGGGTTCCGGCAATTTTGGCTGCCGGCCCGGAGGCCTGCTCCATTACCATGCCTTTCAGGGCCTTGAAATCGGCACAGCCTGCATGGCGGGCGAAGCGGGAAACAGTGGCATCGGAAATTTCCAGCCGCTGGGCCAGCTGTCCGATGGAAGAAAAGAGAAAACCGTCGGGATTGGTGTTGATATAATCAAGAATCTTTTGCTCCGCCCGGGTCAGCTCTGCCGCAGGCACGTTCAGGGAAAGTACCACAATTACACCTCATTTCAGCATTTCCAGCAGGTCCCTGTGAAGCAAGCCGTTGGAGGCCAGCACGCCACCGCCCGCCTGCAGGGACAGTGGTTTCCCCTCCGGCCCGGTCACCATTCCTCCGGCCTCCTCCACCAGGAGCATTCCGGCGGCATAGTCCCAGGGCTGAAGGGACAGCTCCACAAAGCCTTCCAGACGTCCGCAGGCGACCCAGCACAAATCCAGAGAAGCGCAGCCGGTTCGGCGCACATCCTGGCAACAGTCATACAGCCGGCGCATCTGCCGGAACGCCAGATCCGCCAGATCTCTCCGACCCGGGACAGTCCCGGCAGAGAGCAGGCTCTGGGACAGTTTTTCCGCCTTGCTCACACAAATCCGCTTTCCGTTGCAGTATGCCCCTTTTCCTCTCACCGCTGCAAAGCATTCATGGGTATAGGGCTGGTACACCAGGCCAAAGGTCACCCGCCCCTCCTCCACCAACCCCAGGGAGATGGCGCTGTGCCGGAAGCTGTGAATCAGGTTGGTGGTGCCGTCCACCGGGTCCAGGAGCCAATAGGGTTTGGCGGTATCCACCGGGATTTTCTCTCCCTCCTCCCCCCAGAACTGGGCCCAGGGGGTCAGCTGCAAAAGCGCCTTTTCCAGCCGGTGCTGCACAGAAAAGTCCACATTGGTTACAAAGTCCGTGGGGCTTTTGGCCTCCACCCTTTCCAGGCAGCAGGGGTCTGTCAGCAGCCTTCCGGTCTGCTTCACTGCCTCCGCCACCTGCTCTATCAGCACAGGGTTCAGGCGGCTCATTCTGTTCCCTCCCGGGTGAGAACGGAAACATAGTCTCCTCCCAGGGCATGAATCTCCTTCAGTGCCCGCTTCAAAAGGCCTGCGGTACGCACCTGGAAGGCTGCCGTGGGAGAAAGCTGTATCTCATAGCTGCCCCCATCCATCTGGGCTTTCAGCTGATCCAAGGAGGTACAGTCCTTTTCAAACACCGTACTGACGCAGCCATACTGCACCGCCTGGTGGGTGTCGCTTCCGGACACCACCGGGATTCCCAGCTTCCTGCCCAGCTCCCGGGTCAGGGTTTCCGTCCGTTCCCGGTCCTGGGCCAGGTCCTTTCCGTTCAGGTCCAGGAAGGAAAGGCGCTGAAGCTGCTCCAGAGGCAGCTGAGGCACATGCCCCGGTGCCCGATAGGGATGACCGCAGCCCACCAGAACCGGGTACTGGTCAAAGAGGTTCATAAGGCTTTCAAAGGGCAGAAAATTCCCCTTTTCTTTATGAAGCTCCAGGCGGCTGTTCAGCTCCAGGATCGCCTCCAGAGGGCCGATGGACAGAATGTGTCCCCCTTCTGCCACATCCGTTTCCATGCCGGGAAAAATCCGCAGTCCGTTTTCCAGCTCCAGGCAGTCCCCGACCCGGCTGCTGACAGAAGCCAGGTAGCCATAAAGCCTACCAAACTGCAAGGTGTTGAAATGCTCCGTCAGGCACAGAGCATCCAGCCCGGCTCTCCGGGCTTCTGCAAAAAGCCAGTCCGTATAGGTGGTGGAAAAGGGCAGCTTCTTGGCAAGCTTGCCATGGGTATGAAAATCAAGTCGCAAAGAAAAACCTTCTTTCAAAACAAAGTGGAACACAGAATAGACAGAACCACCCACAAAAAGGAAACCGCCAGGAAAAGCAGGTCGTTGCTGGTCACCTTCAGGTGGGACAGTTTGATCTTCTTTACCGCCTTATTGGTGGCCGCATACCGATAGCCCCGCAGCTCCAGAGCCTCTACCGTGGTCCGGGAGCGCTTGGCGGTATTGAGCATCAGGGGGTAGAAAGACTCCATAATGATTTTGATTTCATAGATGAGATACCGCACCTTGCCCCCAAAGGTGTCCCGGGCAGGGGGATTGCCCCGCAAGCGATAGGACAGCAGCACATTCTGAAATTCCTCCATCAGCATGGGAAGCATCCGGTAGGCATAGGAGATGGAAAAGCTCAGCCGCTCCGGACAGCCGTACCACATCAGGCCGTTGGACAGCTTATCCGGGTCCAGTCCGGAAAACACCGTCACAGAGGCCAGGGAGATGGTAGCCACTTTCAATGTCAGAATCAGAAGGGGTACAATGGCAGAGGCGTCTCCTCCAAACACCAGGGTAACCAAAAACAGATAGCCCGTCTGGGAAAACACACCCAAAGCAAACAGAAACAGCACCAGGCCCGCCACATGGGCCAAAATGGTAGTAACCATCACCAGGATGAAGCTTCCCAGAAGGAAATACAGGTCGTTGGCAAACCAGGGCACCAGGCCGAAAAACAGGTACCAACCAATCAGCACCCGGGGGTCCAGGCCGGCAATCACCGTATCGTCATTGCCATAGGCGTTTTTCAGCACCTGATTCCGAAGAAAGTCCATAGAGAACTTCTCCAATATGTTTTCGGAGAGTTTTTTCTTCATCTTACGCATGTTTTTGCCTCCTGAAATGCCCGGGTGAACGCATCTATGGTATAGCACAGGGCCTGGGGGTTCAGGGCCTGGGCCATGGTAAAAATCTCCGGCGGTCGGATACCCACCAGCTGGGTCAGCCGGGTCTGGGAAAAAATCTCGTCCCGGCTGCCGTCTGCCACCACCTTGCCGCCGCTGAGCACAATAATCCGCTCCGCCCACTGGCAAACCAGCTGCATATCGTGGGTGGCAATCACGGCGGTTTTGATAATATCCTTCATATCCTCCAGTACCCCCAGAATTTCCCGGCGGGTGGCAATGTCCAGATTGGCGGTAGGTTCATCCAGCAGCAGAATCCCCGGTTCCAGCGCCACCCCAACCGCCAGACTGGCTCTGCGCATCTGACCGCCGGACATAAGCCTGCCGTCCCGGTGCTGAAGCTCCCGGAGGCGGAACCGCTCCAGCAGGGCATCGGTGCGTGCTTCCCACTGGGGAACCCCCCGCACCTTCATGGCATAGGAGATATCCCCCCGGATGGAGTCCTTGATGAACATCTCCTCCGGGTTCTGGTACACCAGCGAGATTTGCCGGGAAATCTCCTCCGGTTTTTTATCAGACACATTCTTCCCAAAGAGGGAAACGGTGCCGGACTGGGGTTTCAGCAGCCCCACCATCAGCTTCATCAGGGTGGACTTGCCCGCCCCGTTGGAGCCAATGAGCGCAACCCGCTCCCCTTCCCGGATGTCCAGGTTCAGCCCATCAAAAATGGTCCTGGGCTCTCCCTTCACCGACCGATAGGCAAGGGACACATCCCGGAAGGAAACTGCTGTTGCCTCCCTGTCATTTCCTTTATACCCTTCCGCAGGCTGGGGCATATAGGTGAGCTTTCCAAAGGTTTTGCGGCCCTCTTCCACGGTGGTGGGCAAGGCTTCATCCCGGGGCAGCACCCCTTCCTTTTGCAGGCGGTGGGCCGCCTGGGTTACCTGGGGCGGAAAAATATTGCAGGCCTCCAGTTCCTCCACATGCTGCAGCGCTTCCCGGGTGGGCAGGAGCCACTGGGCTTCTCCGTCCTTCATCAAAAGCACATGTTTGCAGTAATCCGCAATATACTCGGTGTGGTGCTCAATCACTACAATGGTCTTGCCGTACTTCTGGTTCAGCTCCCGCAGCACTTCGTAAATCCGGTCTGCGTGCATGGGGTCCAGCTGGGCAATGGGCTCGTCCAGAATCAGCACATCCGGCTGGAGGGATACCGCTCCCGCCAGTGCCAGCAGGTGGGTCTGTCCGCCGGACAGCTGCCAGATATACTCTGCATCGTGTCCCTCCAGGCCGCATTGACGAAGGGCTGTCTTACCCCGCTCCAGATAGTCCGGGTAAGCATAATTCAGACAGGCATAGGAAGCATCGTCCAAAACAGTAGGCCGGACAATCTGATTTTCAAAGTCCTGGTACACATAGCCTACCTTCCGGGCCAAATCCCCCACCTGGCTATCCAGGGTATTTTGTCCATCCACTCGCACCTCTCCCTGAAAATCCCCGGTGATAAAGTGGGGAATAAGCCCATTGATCACCTTACACAAAGTGGACTTCCCGCAGCCGTTGTTGCCAACCACTGCAAGGAAGTCTCCTTTGGTAATTTCCAGCGAGATATTTTTGAGGGTTGGCTGAGAGGCACCTGGATATGTATAAGTCAGGTTCTGAATCTCAACCGCATTCATATCAGCACGCTACTCTCTTTTCCCGATTCTTTTTCACCAGGATGCCCACAATGGCAACCACGGCAAGGGCGGCGGCTACCACCATGCCAACGGTCAGAGCAGTTTCGCTTTCTGCCCACTCGGCTTCCCACTCAATCAGGGGGGTGCCGGAGGAGGCCAGCATCTCAGCGGCAACGGCACAGGCAAAGCCCAGTACGCACACAATGCAAACCTTTGCGTTCAGTCCGGCAACGGGGCTTTCTGCCGTACGGGGTGCCATACCCAGAAGGGGCTCAATCTTGCCGTACAGCCGGGGCACCAGGTACAAGGTGGGCAGCAGACAGAACAGGATGCCGGAGAACAGCAGGTCATTGGCAAAAGCAAAGCCCTCGGTAGCGAAGACGCTCTCCGGAAGACCGGCAACGGCTTCAAAATCCTCCACAGCGAACTGCACCTTGGCAATGTCCACCAACATACCCATAAACAGCTGGGCTGCGGTACCCACCAGAGCGGCCACGCCTACCATAACATGGTTCTTGGGATTCTTCACCATACGTCCGGCGATGTAAACGCCGATGGTCACGGTCAAAAACTTTTCCAGCTCACCCAGGCCGCCGAACTGACCCAGCATGATTTCGCTGAATACCAGCTCACCGGTGGCAGCGCCCAGGGCTGCGGACAGCGGGTCAAACAGCATACCCAGGGTCAGGGGGATAAACAGGAAGTACTCAACAGAAAACTCTACCAAACCCACCTGGAATTTGGGAATCAACTCTGTAAAGAGGGTGGACAGACCATACAAAGACATGGTCAGCACAAAAATCATCAGCTTTTGGGATTGTGTGGTAGCATTTTTTGAAACGGTGTTCATACAAGAATTCCTCCTAATGTTTGTGGTGTTGCTCACACGCCTACAAGTATAGCCATGGGATGTAAATTTCTCTATCTTGGGGCAGTAAAATGTAATTAAATTTTCTTTTTCACTTTTTCCCTGGAAAATATCGTCTGAATGCTTTTGGAAATTCAGAACTTTTCCCTTTGTATTTTTCTGGAATTAAAGAAAAACAACAGGGATTTCCCCATTTCCTGCAAAATGATTTCAGAATGGTTTTTCTCCTTTTTCCTGCCTGGTATCCTATTTTCCTCTTTACAAAAAACGGCTTTATCTTTACATTTCGTTCACAAAGCACCCGGCAGGCCCTGAAAAACGGCGCCTTCTTTCCCGGGATTTCAAAAAGGACTTGCATTTTATGGCGGACTGTGGTACTATTTTTGTTGATATGTAATGGCTATGAATGGGCTGCCCCAGGCGGTAACTCCCATACAGCGAAGACGGATTGGTGTGAGCCGTCTTGGGGGTGCGGACGGGCCTTCTCCCAGGAGCTGCCGCCTGAAAGATAAGTAGGGTGTGCCGGGTGACTCCGTTATGGGTCTTTGGTGTAGCAGCACCGAGAGTGCGCCGAACGGCGAATTGCGGGTGGTACCGCGGAGGTCAATGCCTTCGTCCCCAGGGGGACGGGGGTTTCTTTTTTTACCCCATATGTTTTATCTCAAGGGAAGGAGATTCAAAAATGAAAGAACAATTGGCACAAATCAAGCAGCAGGCTATGGAAGCCCTGCAGCAGGCCCAGACCCCTGCCCAGCTAGAGGAGCTGCGGGTTCGGTTCCTGGGCAAGAAGGGCGAGCTCACCGCAGTGCTGAAGCAGATGGGCAAGCTCTCCCCGGAGGAGCGTCCTGTCATGGGACAGCTGGCAAACGCCGTCCGGGCGGAGATTGAGGAAATGCTGGAAAAGCAGAAAGCTGCTGCCCACGCTGCCGCTCTGGAAGCCAAGCTGGCTTCCGAGGCGCTGGATGTGACCATCCCCGGCAAGAGCGTGGTGCTGGGCCACGCCCACCCCATGAATCAGGTTTTGCAGCAGATCAAGGATCTGTTTGTGGGCATGGGCTATCAGATTGTGGACGGCCCGGAGGTGGAGCTGGCAGACTACAACTTCACCAAGCTGAACATTGAGGAAGGACACCCCTCCCGGGACCGTTCCGACACCTTCTACTTCACCGATGACGATTCCGTCCTCCTGCGGACCCAGACCAGCCCCATGCAGATTCGGGTGATGGAAAACGCCAAGCCCCCCATCTGCATCCTGGCTCCCGGCCGGGTTTACCGGAAGGACGAGGCAGACGCCACCCACTCCCCCATGTTCCACCAGATTGAAGGTCTGGTAATTGACGAGCACATCACCATGGGCGACCTGAAGGGTGCCCTTGTGACCCTCATGAAGAAGCTCTACGGCGAGGAGGCGGTGATGCGGTTCCGTCCCCACCACTTCCCCTTCACTGAGCCCAGCTGCGAAATGGATATGCAGTGCCACAAGTGCCACGGCACCGGCGAGGTGGATGGTCAGGTCTGCTCCACCTGCCACGGCGAGGGCTGGATTGAGCTGCTGGGTGCCGGTATGGTGCACCCCAAGGTGCTGGAAGGCTGCGGTATCGACCCGGAGAAGTACTCCGGCTTTGCTTTCGGCATGGGCCTGGAGCGGATGGCCATGCGCCGCACCCGGATCAACGACCTGCGTCTGATTTTCGACAACGATGTCAGATTCCTGAATCAGTTCTAAGGAGGATACCAGGATGAAGCTGAACAGAAAATGGATTAACGAAGAATTTGTGGACCTTTCCTCCGTTTCCGACAAGGAATTTGTGGAGAAAATGACCATTTTCGGCCAGAAGGTGGAAACCTATGAGCCCATGGACAAGGAAATCAAGAATGTGGTAGTAGGCAAGGTGGTTTCCATCGTCCGCCATGAAAATTCCGACCATATGTGGATCTGCCAGGTGGATGTGGGACAGGATGAGCCTGTGCAGATTGTCACCGGTGCCCAGAATGTCCACCAGGGCGATCTGGTGCCTGCAGCCCTCCACAACTCCTGGCTGCCCGGGGGCATTCACATCACCAAGGGCAAGCTCCGGGGGGAAAAGTCCAACGGAATGCTCTGCTCTTTGAAGGAGCTGGGTCTGACCCTGGGGGATTTCCCCTACGCCATCGAGGACGGCATCTGGATTATCCAGGAGGACTGCCAGCCCGGCGACGACATCAACAAGGTCATCGGCAACGACGACACGGTGGTGGATTTTGAAATCACCAACAACCGGCCCGACTGCTACTCCATCATGGGTCTTGCCCGGGAAGCTGCCGCCGCCTTCGGCAAGCCCATGCGCCACCACGAGCCGGTGGTAAAGGGCAGCGATGCCGGCTCCATGTACGACAAGCTGGATGTGGAGGTGGAGGCGGAGAACCTGTGCAACCGCTACACCGCCCGGATGGTGGCCAATGTGAAAATCGGCCCCTCTCCCAAGTGGATGCGTCAGCGGCTTCGTGCCAACGGTGTGCGGCCCATCAACAACATTGTGGACATCACCAACTATGTGATGCTGGAATACGGTCAGCCCATGCACGCCTTTGACTACCGGTATGTAGGCTCCGGCAAAATCGTTGTCCGGGAGAGCCGGGAGGGTGAAACCCTCACCACCCTGGACGGCAATGTGCGGAACCTGAAGCCCGGTATGCTGGTGATTGCGGACGAAGAAAAGCCCATCGGTCTTGCCGGCATCATGGGCGGCGAGAACTCCGAAATTCTGCCGGACACCACCACCGTGGTCTTTGAGTCTGCCAACTTCGACGGCACCTCCATCCGTCAGACCGCCCTGGCTCTGGGTATGCGTACCGAGTCCTCCGGCAAGTTTGAAAAGAATCTGGACCCCATGATGACCGTTTCGGCGGTTCAGCGGGCCTGCGAGCTGGTGGAGCTGCTCTCCTGCGGCGATGTGATGGACGGCATGGTGGACATCCTCAACTATGTCCCCGCCCCCAAGACTCTGGAGCTGGAGCCGGAGAAGATCAATGCCCTGCTTGGCACCAACATTCCCAGAGAGGACATGGTCAAGTATCTGAACCTGCTGGAGATCCCCGTGGAGGGCAACACCATTCATGTCCCCTCCTGGCGGCCTGACCTGAACCTGATGGCAGACATTGCCGAGGAAGTGGGCCGCTCCTACGGCTACAACGAGATTCCCATCACCGCCTTCAAGAACGCCACCCAGGGCGGCTACTCTCCGGAGATGCTTCTGGAGGCCAAGGCCGGGGCTGCCTGCCGCGCCGTGGGCTTCAGCGAAATCATCACCTACTCCTTCGTGTCCCCCAGCATCTTTGACCAGATTCGCCTGGGTGCCGACTCTCCCCTGCGGAACACCCTGAAGATTCAGAACCCCCTGGGGGAGGACACCTCTGTGATGCGGACCACTGCCCTTCCCTCCATGCTGGACATTCTGGCCCGGAACTCCGCCAATCACAACAAGGCCGCCAAGCTCTATGAGCTGGCAAAGGTCTATCTGCCGGTGGAAGGCCAGGTGCTTCCCCAGGAGCCCAAGTATCTGATGCTGGGCACCTACGGTGCCGGGGAGGACTTCTTCTCCCTGAAGGGCGAGCTGGATGCAGTGCTGGAGGCTCTGAGACTGCCGGCAGCCCAGTACACCGCCGACACTGCCAATCCCTCCTACCATCCCGGCCGGTGTGCCCGGATTACCATTGGCGGTGAGGATGTGGGCTGCCTGGGTCAGATTCACCCCCTGGTGGCTGCCAATTACGGCATGGATTGTGAAGTTTACTGCGCCGAAATCCGGTTTGACAAGCTCCTTGCCTTGCAGCTGCCGGAGGCCACCTATGTGCCCCTGCCCAAGTACCCTGCTGTCACCCGTGACCTGGCAATCCTCTGCCGGGAGGAAGTGACGGTGGGTGAGGCTGAGGCCGTCATCACCCAGGCCGCCGGAAAGCTCCTGCGGAACATCCGTCTCTTCGACGTGTACCGGGGTACCGGTGTGCCGGAAGGCAAGAAGAGCCTGGCCTTCTCCCTGGAGCTGCGGGCGGATGACCGCACCCTCACCGACACCGATTCCGAAACCGTCACCAAAAATGTACTGGATGCCCTGGAGAACCAGCTGGGAGCAGTATTGCGGTAAGAAATTTTTAATTTTCCGTAAAATCCCTTTACACTTTCCCCTTTTTCGGGTATAATGTATCCAATATTCGGAAGGAGGTCGTTCCCATGACGGACAATTCCAGAAGTACCATTAAGTTTAAGGTTCCCGGTGAAGATAAGGATGAGATGCGTGCCGTCCTGCGCAGTGTGTTCGACGCCCTCACCGAAAAAGGCTACAATCCCATCAACCAGATTGTGGGCTATCTTCTCACGGAGGACCCCACCTATATCACCAACTACAACAACGCCCGGAGCATGATCTGCAAGATTGACCGGGACGAGCTGTTGCAGGAGCTGGTTCGGTGCTACTTGTTCGATAAGGCGTAAGGAATTCACAGGAGGCTTTTGCCCTGCAAAAGCCTCCACCATTATCAGGAGGTTTTTATGGCTGAGGAAAAGGGTATTCTCACTTACAAAGGACATCCGCTGATGCGGAAAGATAATCTGATTTATTACGGCTCCATGGCCGACAGCCACATTGTCATGCTCCAGGTGCTGGAGACCAAGAAGGTCAACGATCTGGATGTGGCTACCCGGGTCAGCGTGCAGCTGCAGCTCACCGACCCCTCCGCCCGCAGCCGGGACCGGGTGGTGAAAAAGAGCGAAAAGCCCGGTCTTTACAACGCCCTGGATGTGGGCTGTGTCTGGCTGGAGCGGGCTCTGGCCGGTAAATAACAAATTTTCTGCCGTCGGTTTATTTCCGGCGGCAGTTTTTTTCATATTTTCAGGGGTTTTGCACAGCCTAAGAAAAAAAGGATGGTGAACCCCATGGCAAATTATAAAGTCGGGCGGCAGAGCTTCCGCCTTCCCAATCCCCCGGTGATTACCGCCTGGGCAAGCGTTGCCGGGAAAAAGGAATCCCAGGGGCCTTTGGGCAGCTTTTTTGATGTGACCGGCCAGGACCCCTACTGGGGGCAGAAAACCTGGGAGCAGGCGGAAAAGCGGATGCAGCAGTTGGCGTTGGAAACCCTGGCCAAGAAGGCCGGCATCTCCACCCGGGATTTTAACCTGGTGTTCTCCGGGGATTTGCTGAACCAGTGCATCGGCTCCTCCTTCTCCCTGCGGAACACCGGCATTCCCCATCTGGGACTGTACGGCGCCTGCTCCACCATGTCGGAAAGCCTGCTGCTGGCCGCCATGACCGTGGGGGGCGGCTTTGCCAGAAACGCCGTGGCTATGACCTCCTCTCACTTTGCCTCCTCGGAGCGGCAGTACCGCTTCCCTCTGGGCTACGGCGGACAGCGCACCCCCACCGCCCAATGGACGGTCACCGGCTCCGGTGCCGCTCTGGTGGAAGAAGCGGGGTCCGGGCCCAGAATCACCGGCTGCACCATCGGCACCGTCCGGGATCTGGGGATTCAGGATGCCAACAACATGGGCGCTGCCATGGCACCTGCGGCCTTTGACACCATAAAAGCCCACCTGGAGGATTTTTCCCGCACACCGGAAGACTTCGATCTGATTGTCACGGGAGACTTGGGGCAGCTGGGAAAGGATGCCCTTCTCATGCTGGGACAGGAGGAAGGGCTTTCTCTGGGGGGAAAAATCGCCGACTGCGGCACCATGATTTTTGATGCCACCCGGCAGGATGTTCACTCAGGCGGCTCCGGCTGCGGCTGCAGCGCCGTCACATTGTGCGGGTATCTGCTGGACAAGGTGAAAAAGGGAGAGCTGCGAAGGATTTTGTTCTGCGGCACCGGAGCCCTTCTTTCCCCCGTGTCCACCCAGCAGGGGCTGCCCATCCCCGGGGTCTGCCACGGGGTATCTATCGAGGGAGGCTGAGAATATGGACTATGTAAAAGCGTTTTTGGTGGGCGGGTTCCTGTGCGCCATCGCCCAGGTGATTATTGACAAAACCAAGCTGACCCCAGCCAGAATCCTGGTTTCCTATGTGGTGACCGGGGTGATTCTGGGGGGACTGGGGCTGTATGAGCCCCTGGTGAACTTTGCCGGGGCCGGGGCTACCGTTCCCCTGACGGGATTCGGCTACGCCCTGGCAAACGGTGTGAGAAAAGCCGTGGAGGAACAGGGGTTTCTGGGGATTCTCACCGGGGGGCTGGCAGCCTGTGCCGGAGGTATTACCGCCGCTATGGTGGCAGGGCTTCTTGCCAGTTTCTTTTTCCGGGCCAGGGATAAATCCTGAAAAACCGGGCAAGCTATCCTTGCGGACAAGTCCGCAGTATAAAATCGGAGGATTTTCATCATGAACAACCAGAACAAGCAGCAAAATCAGTCCCAGAACAAGCGTCAGCAGGGTGCCGAGAACACCAAGGAACAGTGCACCAAGTCTCAGAACCAGAAATAAAATTTTGCCGCCGGAAAAAGCCCGGCGGCAAAATTTTTATTCCGTTACCTCTGCAAAAGCCCCCAGGTGGAAAAAGTACAGTAGCTTTTTCTTTACTGGCTTTTGGAAGATTTTTTCCATGGCCTTTCCGTAGGCCATGATTTGGGGGGCGTAGCGACGGACGGCAGCTTCCAGGGAATCCTTCGTTACATGGTCGGTCTTGAAATCCACCACCGTGATGGAATCTTCCACCATGGCGCAGTCCACCACGCCTTGCAGGAGAATCTTCTCTCCAATCATGGAAGGCTCCCGACTCTGGGCATCCACCAGAATGGAGAATTTGAACTCCCGGAGAACCTTGGGGGCTGCGCACAGGGCTTTGCCCTCCTCCGTTGCAAAGAAAGCATAAATCTTCTCCGGGCGGATTCCCATGCACTCCTCCCGGGTGAGGAACCCCTCTTCCTCCATCCGGGCAATTTCCGAGTTTACATAATCAAGGCTCATATCCTTTTGGAAGCGGATATGCTCCATAAGGGTATGGACGGCGTTGCCGTAGTCCTTCCCCTGGGGGGTTCCCCCGGCAAAGCTGGGCTTACGCCACACCCGCTCCGGCTGGCGCACCTGTGCCGCCTCCGCCACCTCCTGGTCTTTGGGTCTGCCTTTCAGCTGGGTGGCTGTCTGCTTGGAAGGAGTCTGGGTTGCGGCGGTATAGGGGTAGGAAAAACGTAGGAATTTCTCCATTTTATCCAGGATTTCCGGCTCTATTTCCTGAATTTTGGCACTTTGGGTTTCCGTTTGGGTGGACAGGTTCTCCCCCTCCACCACCTGGATTTTCCAGGGAATCTCCTGAACCTGGGAGCAGTTGGGCTTGCCCCCTAAGGCAAACAGGGCTCCCGCCTCCGTCCGGTGCAGGGCTGTATACAGCACCCAGGTGCCGGGGCAGTCCACATCCCAGGTCAGAAGCAGAGGGTCTGTCACGTCCATCCGGCGCACAAGGCCGGTCAGCTCTTTTGAGAGATTCTTCTGGGCGTAGGTCATAATCAGCCGGTCCTTGGCCCGGGTCATAGCCACGTACAGCACCCGCATTTCCTCGGAAACGGTGCTGTCCTCAATCTTGGCAGAGATGGCCCGCTTGGCAATGGTGGGGTACCGCACCCGCTGGTCTGTATTTACCCAGGACAGGCCCAGGCCCAGCTCCTTGTGGCACAGCACCTGATCCCGGGCGCTCTCCTGGTTGAAGCTCCGGGAGAGGCCGCACAGAAATACCACCGGAAATTCCAGTCCCTTGGATTTGTGGATGCTCATAATGGTGACGGCGCCGGAGCTGCCCTCCTGGGCCGGGGCGGTGACCCCCTTTTCCTCCAAAGCCTGCAAGTAGTCCAGAAACTGTCCCAAATCCTTATGACCGTTTCGCTCATAGTCCTCTGCCAGCCGGCAGAAGGCTTGCAGGTTCTCCGGCTGCCCCTCCTCCATGGCACCATACAGGCTGTCCATCCGGGTCAGGGCGAAAATATCCTGCAGGAGCTTACTCACATCGTTCATTCTGGCCTGTGCCCGGAGCTTTCCCAGCAGCTCCAGAAACGCCCGGCAGTCCTGCCGCTCACTTTTTTCCATCACCCGGATAAAGGGGGCGTTCCTGTCTGCCTTCCGAATCTGGGCCAGGTCGTCCGCTGTGAAGCCAAAGAGGGGGCTTGCCAGCACCGCCACCAAGGGGATGTCCTGCAAAGGGTTGTCGATGGTTTGCAGCAGCGCCCGGAGGGTGGAAACCTCCCGGGACTGAAGCAAATCCTCTCCGTTTCCGGTGACACAGGGGATGCCCAGCTGCTCCAAAGCGTACTGAAACTCTCCCCCCACGGAACCGGGGGACCGGAGAAGAATCACAATATCCTCCGGGCGGATTCGCCGCAGGGTGTCCTTCTCCCGGACAAAGTGTTCCTCCGTCAAAAGCTCCCGGATACGCCGGGCGGTAAAGGCCGCCTCCTCCCGGTAGGTGTCTGCCTGCACCTGAATCCCGTACAGCTCCACCTCCGGCTCATTCTGAGGAATATGGGGAATGCCCTCGTAGAGCCTCTCCCCTTCCCCGTAGGTAAGGCCGCCAACTTCCGGGGACATACAGCAGCCGAACACGGCGTTGACTCCCGCTATCACCTGCCCGGCAGAGCGGAAATTCCGGGTCAGAAGCACCTTCCGACCCTGGCCCGGCTGGGCCTCCTCCGCCGGAACAAACCGGTTGTATTTTTCCAGGAAGATTCCCGGGTCTGCCAGACGGAACTGGTAAATGGACTGCTTCACATCCCCCACCATAAAGCAGTTCTGCTTCTGGGCGGTAAGGGCGGAGAAGATGGCGTCCTGCACCTGGTTGGAGTCCTGGTACTCGTCCACCATAATCTCCCGGAAGCGCTCTCCAATCTCCCGGGCCAGAGCGGTGGGGCCGCTGCGTTGCTTGCCCAGGAGCAAGTCCAGCATTTTATGCTCCAGGTCGCCGAAGTCCATCACCCGGCGGCTCCGTTTCAGCCGGTCATAGGCCTGGGAAAATTCCTCCACCAGTCCCACCAGACCTTCCACGGAAAGCCGGGTTTTTTCCAAATCCTCCAGCACCTGGGCGCTGGAATCGGAGAAAATCTTATCTTTCTTCCCCACCGCTGCCTTGCAGGCATCCCGCACCGCCTTGATGGTCTCTTTCAGGGTTTCGTCCGGGAAGGCTTTGGGAAAGTTCAATCTGCCAAAATCCACCCCGGGATGGTGGTAAAGCTCATCCCAGCTCCGGCAGCCTTCCAGCTGCCGCAGCTGCCGGACTGTGGACTCCAGAAGGGCCAGGGGCTTCTCGCTGCCATCGAGACCTGTGGCCAGCTGGATGCACCGCTCCAGGGCGGCCCGGTGAAGACCTACGCTTCTTAAAAATTCCCCCATCAGGTACTCCCCCCAGGGGGTCTTTGCCGCATCCTCTCCCACCGGGATTTCCCGGCGGCACTGTTCCAGCCAGGCGGAGGGGTTTAAGTGGCATCTGGCGCTGTTGTACACCTTCAGCACAATCTCCGGAACGCTCCTGTCGCTGCGGCCGAAGCCCTGGGTGTCCACGAAGGCCCGGAAGGCCTCCGTCCCTTCCTCGTAGGCTTTGTCCAGGAGCCCCTCCAGCACCTGCTGCTGCAACAGGCGGCATTCGTTCTCCTCCGCCACCCGGAAATCCCCGGAAAGGTCAAGAGAATAAGCGTATTCCCGGAGAATATCCCCGCAAAAGGCGTGGACGGTGGAGATTTTGGCTAAGTACAGCCGCTGCATCTGCTGCTGCAAATGGCGGTTTCCCGGGTCGGCAGCCAGGCGCTCCGTCAGCTTCTGGGCGATTTTTCCCCGGAGCTCCGAGGCCGCCGCCTTGGTGTAGGTAATCATCAGGAAGTCATCGATGTTGGCCGGGTCCTCCGGCTGGGTGAGGTAGCTCAGGAGCCTGTCCACCAGCACCTTGGTTTTGCCGGAACCGGCGGCCGCCGACACCAGCAGCTTTCCGCCCCGGTCCGTCACCGCCATTTTCTGTTGGGGGGTCAGGGTCTCAGCCATGTTTTTCCACCTCCTGTGCCACCGCCTCCCAGAATTCCTTGGAGGAAATGGCTTTATAATTTCTTCTGCCCTCCACCTGGGCCGGGTGGCACAGGGCACCGTAGGGACAAAACCTACACACATTGTGGGATTCTCCCCGGGTGTAGGGGTTGGGAGCTACCTCTCCGGCGGCGATGGTATCCACCATCTGCCCCACAAGGGAGAATACATAGTCCCGGAGGGTTTTCAAATCCTCCCGGGAGGCAAGGTCCCCGGAAAGCTCCCCTTCTTTGTTGCATTTATAGCTCAGCCGCTTGGGCGGGGTTTCCGGCTCCATGGCCTGCAAAATCCCCATGTCCTCCAGAAGCAGTCCCTTCCGCTTCCAGAGCTTTTCCCGCTGCTGTCGGGCTTCTTCGTCTGTGAGCATTCCGTCGCTGGTCATTAAGGGCGCCCGGGCGGGGAAATACTGCACTCCCACCCCGTGGGGGTTGTCCCCCAGAAGGGATTTTCCCTGCTCCTCCAAAGAAAACAGGTACAGAAGCATTTGCAGTCCCAGGCCGTTATAGATGTCGCAGTAGTCAAAGTCCTTTTTGCCGGTTTTGTAGTCCACCACTCGGAAATAGCGGTTGGGGCCCTCCTGCCACACATCCACCCGGTCCACAAAGCCTCGCAGCTGTGCCTCCATGGCTCTGCCGGACACCGGCACCGGAGGCAAATCCCCGTCGCCGCCGAAGGCCACCTCCGTGCCTGCCGGGGCAAACGCCGAAGCCCTGAGCTCCTCCCACAGCTCCCGGACAATCCAGAAAAGCTCCTGGTCGTTCCGCTGGAAAAGATACCGCAGACGCTGTGAGTCCAGCTGGGAGAAGTGGGTCTTTCCATAACTTTCCGCTGCCTCCCGGGCGATTTCCAGGGTGTCCTCCAGGGAAACTTCATGGAAGCCGCCTCGCTCCATTACGGTGTTCACCGTCTGCTCCAGCACCCAATGGACATAGGTGCCAAACTCCGCCGGGTCCACCTGGGCGGGCTTCCGCTCCCGGATTTTCAGGCCGTATTTAAGAAAATAAGCCAGCCGGCACTGGGCCTGCAAATCAATCTGGGAGGCAGAAAGGTTCAGACTCTTTCCGTAAAGGCCCTGAATCTGCTCCCGCTTCACCGTTCCCAATTTGAAGGACAGCTGCTGCAAGACCCGGTTATAATCCTCCGTCAGGCCCAGGTCTTGTGCCTGGGTCTTACCATTGCGGCCTGCCAGGTAGGCGGCGGCCTCTTGGGGGTCTGTCAGGGCTGCCCCCAGACCTTCCCCGGGGTTTTCCATGCCCCCGGCCAACTCCCCCAGGCGGCGGCAGACGAAGGAGGGCTGTCCGCCGGAGCAGGAGACCCACATGGTCTCCCGGCAGCCGCAGAACACCCCGTAAATCTCTCCGAACTCCGCCTGGATGCCCTCCATGGCACCGCCGGTGAGGGGCATTCCCAGGCTCCGCAGGGCATCACATTCCCGGTCGGACAAAATGCCGGTACTGCCGGTATACCCCGGCAGACTGCCTTCTGATGCCCCTAAGAGAATCAGATGGCGGCTTTCCTGGCACCGCATGGCAGACACCGGACCTGCCGTCACTCCATCCAGCACCGGGGGGATGGTGCCCACGTCGTACTGGCTGATCAGCAGCCGGAACAGCCGGGTGAAGGTTTCTGAGTCCCAGGCCGTTTCTCCCA
Source organism: Candidatus Faecousia excrementipullorum (assembly GCA_018712825.1). Classification (GTDB taxonomy): domain Bacteria; phylum Bacillota; class Clostridia; order Oscillospirales; family Oscillospiraceae; genus Faecousia; species Faecousia excrementipullorum. Next base: position 86,569 of record DVGG01000026.1, read on the forward strand.
GCACATCGTACAGCTGCTCCATGGCTCCCAGGAGAATCTCCCACAGCTGTGAAAGAATCTGGGATTCCCGGTTGTCCCCCTGGGCATCCAGGGTCTTGGCCAGCCGGTTGAGCCTGTCTGCCAGGCCGATTCCCTCCACGAAGGCATAAAGAGCCTGCACCTGCTGGGCAACGGAAGTGGCCTTTGAAAACGCCTTCCGAAGGTTGTCCAGGGGCCCGGTAATCTGCTGCCGCCAGCCGTTGAGCCCCTCCAAAAGGGCTTCGTCCTCCGTCGTCCATACATCCGTCAGCCCCTTGGGGTGGCCTGTCCAGGGGCTTAGCCATCGGCTGCCGGAGATATTCCACAGCCGCACATACGCCTCCAGCTGGTCACATTCCTCCAGGGACAGAGGAGACAGGGCAGATTTTATGTAACGCAGCACATCCTGCTGCTCCAGCCCGCCCAGGGCTGCATCCATGGCAGAGAGCACCGTGGTAATCACGGACTTTTCCAGCACTTCCTCCGTGCCCGCCACATACACCGGGATGTGGCAGCGCTTCAGCACCATTTCCAGCTCTCCCCGGTAGCTGCCCATATCGGCGCACACCAGGCTGATGTCCCGGTAGCGGCAGCCTGAGGCCGCCAGCTCCAGAATCCGCTCCGCCGCCAGGACACACTCTGCGTGAATACTCTGGGCGGAGACCACCGTAAGGCAGTTCTTTCCCTGCCCCGGCTGGATTTTCCCCTGGAACAGCAGGCGGCTCACCTCCGCCGTGGGGGTCTCCTCCCGGGGCACCGTTACTGTCTGCACTGCAATTCCAGCCTTTTGGGCCAGGCGCAGCAGCTCCTTGGCGGTGGCGCCAGCTTTTTCAAAGGCCATGGCGGTGCTTCCCGGTGTGTCGCAGGGAAGGCTCACCACCACCGGGGCATCCTGCCGGATAAAATATTCCAGAATCGCCAAATGCTGCCGGGTAAAGTCCGGGAAGCCGTCCACATACAGCCGGTGAGACTTCCCGAAGTCGCTGGCTTCCAGCTCCTCCAGCACCCAGGTCATAAGATCCCGGGGGTCCATCTTTCCCCGCTGGCAGATGGCGTTATAAGCCTCCAGAATCAGGGACAGCTCCTCCAGCTTCTGGGCAAGGCTTCCCTGGGTCTGGGCGGAGGCTGCCATCAAGTCCGCCGGGGTGATACAGCAGCGTTTGAACACATCCACCCCGTCCAGCAGTCCCTGCAAAAACTCCGGCTTGGTCTCCACCGACGCATAGGCTTTCAGCTTGCTGTGCAGCTGCCGCACCGCCGAGGCCATGGCAACGATTCTGCCTCCTTTGTCCAGGGTGGGGGGGATATGGGTGCCCAGGTACTCCGCCGAACGTCTGGCCAGCCGGGTGAAGGACAGCACCTCTGCATACCGGCTGGCAGTGTCTCCCGCTGCCATACAAAGCCTGCGCTCCATCTCATGGCTGATAAGCTCCGGCACCAGAAGGATAGTCCCGGTTCTTTCCCGGGCCACATCCTCCCCCACCATCTGCAAAACCTGCCGGGTATTGGCTACCCAGTCCGTGCCCAGCACCAATGTCAGCATACCATCACATCCATCTTTTTATCAGATGGTTGTATCATAGCATATTTTCTGTCCAAATAACAGGGTAAGATTCAGCCCCGGAAGAAATTTTCCAGCTGTCCCAGCCAGTCCAGAAGCACAAAACGGATGCTGTAACGCCCCTGGGTCAGGCTGTTTGCCAGCGCCGGGGACAGGCCGCCATCCACCGCCTGGACCTCAAAGCCGTCGCTGGTGGCAGGAACGCACAAGGAGGGAAACACCACGCACCACCAGTTATGCCCCTCTCCTTCTCCAATCTCAATCCGCAGGGATTGGTAGATTCCTGCGGGAAGGGTGAAGGTGTCGTACACCCGGGTGGTGAATTCCTCCATATCCAAAGACACCACTGCCTGAAGGGCAGACCCGGCTTTTTCCAGAGCCTCATTTGCCACCTGCTCCAAATCCCCCAGGTGAGCCTGTAAGTATGCCACCGCCTCCTGGGGGTCAGAGATGGCCTCCATGGCAGGCTCCAGGTAGGAGAGCACCGCATCCCGCACCTGGAGCTTCTGGGCCTGGTCCGTCTCCGAGTCGGAGTTGGCAACCACATGAAGCCGCACCAAATGCTCCTGCAAAGTCTCCTTGTCCCGGAAAAGGATCACGGTTGTCCCGATTCCCACCAGGGCAAACAGAACCAGAGCAAGTTTCAGAAGTTTCCCCATAAAAAACACCGTCCATACTGAATTAACTCCAGTATGGACGGTTTTTCCAGAAATTATACAGGTTTTGCAATAAACACATGGGGGTAGTTTTCTTTGAGCATATTGCAGATGACTGCGGCAAACTCAAATTCCGGCACAATGCCGAACACCGCCGAGCCGCTGCCGGTCATTTGCTGACCGATGGAGCCATAGGTGTTGAAGATGGATTTGATGTAATTCAGCTCCAGGTGCTCCGCCGTCACCACCGGGTCAAACACGTTCCACAGGTTTTCCCCGATTTTTCCCAGGTCTCCTGCCAGCAGACCGCTTTCCATGGCCTGATGGTCCGGCCGCCGGGCAATGGCGGTCTCGTCCAGCTTCCGGTACAGCTCCGGGGTGGAGGCGGAGAATTCCGGCTTGCAGATGACAAAGCAGCAGTCCGGCATATCCGGCAGCTTCCGGATTTTCTCTCCCTTCCCCTCCACCATAGCGGTGCCGCAGAGGGTACAGAAGGGCACGTCGCTGCCAACGGCTGCTCCCAGCTCCGCCAGAGCCGGCAAAGACAGGGGGCTGTCATAGTACCGGTTCAGGGCCCGCAGGACGGCGGCTGCATCGGCACTGCCGCCACCCAAGCCTGCCTGGGTGGGAATCCGCTTGGTAATGCGGATGTTTAGCCCCTCCGGGTCCTTGCCCAGGGTATCGCAGAATACCTTTGCTGCCCTCCAGGCAAGGTTACTTTCGTCCGTGGGAATGCCCTCCATGGTACATTCCAGCTTCCAGGGCTCTCCTGTGCCCACATCGATTTCCACATCGTCCCGGACGGAGATGGTCTGCATGATGCTTTTCAGATTGTGGTAGCCGTCGGGCCGCTTGTCCAGCACATCCAAAGTCAGGTTGACCTTGGCAAATGCCCCCTCGTAAAGTGTCGTCATAGGCCACTGCCTCCGTATTTTCATAGTTTCAGCCACATTATAACGGATTTTTTCAATTTTGGCAATTCCAAAGTTTTTGAATAATTTTATAACTTCCGGCAACAATACCTACAGCAATTCATTTTACAGGAGGTTTCTTTATGGATATTCTCGCACTTGTGCTTTCCATTATTGGCTGTATCAACTGGGGCCTGGTGGGACTTTTCCAGTTTGATCTGGTGGCATGGCTCTTCGGGGGCTCCGATATGCTGCTGAGCCGGATTGTCTACTCCGTCATCGGTGTGGCAGGTCTTTGGTGCATTACCCTGCTGTTCCACCGGTTCCGGAACGTGACGGAAAATTCCTGAAAGCACACGGCGGCAGCCCAAAAGGACTGCCGCCAGACTGTCAGTAAAGTCCCAAACCGGCAAAAGCAAAAGGAAATGGGCTTTCATCCCCTTTTGGAGGATTGGTAGAAAAACCAGGTGCAGTTCCTCCAACAAAAGCCCGGAAATTGTTGCTGCGCAACGCTTTTGCCTTACTGCGCAAACGCCGCCCTACCGTACCCTATGTACGCCGACGGGCGGCGTTTGCTTGTCTTTGTGCCTTTCTTGACAGTCTGCCAGCGTGTCAAAAAGGTTTTTGACACGCTGACGGCGGCAGCCCAAAAGGACTGCCGCCGCTTTGCATGTGTTTACTTTCAGCTTACCCGGACGATGAAGGTGTATTCCTGACCGCCGTAGGTGGTGGCAACGGTTACAATGCCGCTGCTGACAGCCGTCAGGCGGTTGCCGGTGAAGGTGCAGCAGCTGCCCTCCTTCACGGTAAAGGTGGCGTCTACCTGGTTGCCGGAGGAATCCGTCAGCTGGAAGTCCAGGGTGTCGCCCACGGCAATGGTCACATCGTTGTACTGGTTCACGCCGTACTGGGTGCGAATCACATAGGTGCCCTGGGGCTCGGAGGCCTCAGTGGTGGGTTCCGTGGCCTCAGAGGAGGGCTCCGTGGCTTCGGTGGAGGGCTCGGTGGCCTCAGAGGAAGGCTCAGTTGCCTCGGAAGAAGGCTCCGTCTCCTCCTGGAAGGTGCAGCGGACAGCGCACTGGGTCTGGACATCGCCGCAGAAAATGGTGATTACCGTCTGTCCCGGTGCCACTGCGGTGATAAGACCGCTGCCGTCAACCGTGGCAACCGCCGGATCGCTGCTCTGGTATGTAAGGGTATCGGTGGTGTTCTGGGGCTGAGCCGTCACGGCAATCTGGTAAGTGGCGCCCTTTTCCGTCAGCTCCACCACCGGCTGGGACACCTGCAGGCTCATGCAGGGCACGGTGGTCGCCGCAGGCTGGGTGGTATTTCCCCCAAAGGGAAGCAGATCCGCCGGTGCAAAGAAGCGGATGGCGATATAGCCCGCCGTTGCCACAACACACAGCAAAAGCACCACCGCCACAATGATCAGGGGCTTATTGGACTTCTGCTTGGGCTTGCGGGGGGCCTCCGACTTCTCCACAGGGGATTCGGGCTTCTTGCCGCTGTTACGCTTATGGACGTTTTTGTTGGAGAAACGGCCGCCTTTTACATATTGATAGCCCCGGGGCGCAGCCTCATCGCTGCCGGGCTTGGAATCGGCAACAACCTGAACATCGCCGGACCGGGCGCTTCCGCAAATGGGACACTGGGAAGCCGTCTCGGGATAGGATGTGCCGCAGACATCACAGATGATCTTGCTCATGGGAAACCTCCTGTCGGGTGCTGCTATCAGCACCTGTATATTCTATCTTCCGGTATTATATCACCAACTGCGCAATAAAACAACTACAAACCTGTTGCTTTTTTGGGGATTTTATTTTATGATATGTATTGATACAAAAAAGGAGGCGATATGCTTGTCAGAGCCGAAATTGATTTCCCCTCTGCTGGACAGCTTTGCCATGGGTGAGCCCATCAGTCAGCACAACGGTGTGCGGTGCTGCCCTGCCATTGACGAGCGTTCCAATAAACGATATATTGTCAAAATCATTTCCATCCCCCAGTCTCCTGCCAAGCTGGAAGCCCTGCTGCTTACCGGCGCCTATTCCACCCCGGAGCAGGCCGGAAAGTATTTTGAGGGTTTGGCAGACGGTGTGGTACAGGAGGCCAAGGTGCTTACCAAGCTGTCCCAGCTGGAAGGATTCCTGCCTTATGAAAACTGGCAGATTCGTCCCATGGACGATCAGGTGGGCTACGATGTGTATTTGCTGGGAGAGTACCGCCGCTCCCTGGAGCGGCAGTTCCGCCGGGACCCTCTGACCCATCTGCAGGCGGTCAATCTGGGCCTGGATCTGTGCGCTGCCCTCAGCGTGTGCCGGCAGGCCGGATACCTGTATGTGGATCTGAAGCCGGAGAATGTGTATATCACCGAGAAAAATCAATTCAAAATCGGTGATCTGGGCTTTGTGCGTCTTTCCTCTTTGAAGTACGCCTCCCTGCCGGATACATACCACAGCCCCTACACCCCCCCGGAAATCACCGATGCCATGTCCAGCCTCAACGAGACCATGGATATTTATGCCTTGGGTCTGATTCTGTACCAGGCATACAACAACGGTCAGCTGCCCTCCCAGGAGCAGACCGCTCCCGGAGAGGCCTTCCCGCCCCCGGAGTTTGCAGACTATGAGATGGCGGAGATCATCCTCAAGGCCTGCGCCCCCGACCCCAAGGACCGGTGGCAGAACCCCTCCCAGATGGGACAGGCTCTCGTGACCTATATGCAGCGCAACGGTGCCAACGACACTCCCATCATTGCCCCTGTGGACAGCCAGCCGGTTGCTTCGGAGGAGGTTCCCACCCAGGAGCCGGAGGAAGAAACTCCCGTCCAGGAAGCTGGAGGAACTGAAACCCCGGAAGCCGGGGAAGCACCGGAACCCCAGTCCGAGGATGGGGCAGAAGCCCAGCCGGAGGAGGAGACGGAATACTACCAGGACGAGCTGGGGAATCTCAGCTTCCTGGAAGACGCTCTGTCTCAGGAGGATATGCCCACCGCAGAGGATGCCCAGGATATCTCCTATGAGGAGGTCTCCGCCGAGGTATCGGAGATGATGTCTCAGGTAGACGACATCGCCGCCCATCCGGTTCCGGACCCGGTGGTGGCACCGGAGGCCATCGACGTTCCCATTCCCGACCCCCTGCCCATCGAGACAGAGGAAGAAACCCCTGACCAGGCAGATTCCCAGGAGGAATCCCAGGAAGAGGCGCAGGACGAGCCCCAGGACGGGGAGGAAGATGCTGAGGAGCCGGAAGAAGAAGCGGAAGAAGAAATCCTCCCGGAGGATGAGGAAACCCTTCAGAAAAGGAAGCACAGAAAGAAGGTCATCCTGGTCTGGACCATCACCTTGCTTCTGGTTGCTGCCCTGGCAGCAGGCGGTTTCTGCTTCTACAAATATTATTACGTGCAGACTGTTGACGGTATTACCGTAAGCGGCGACCACACCGCCCTGACGGTCACGGTGGACACCCAGGCAGACCCCGCCAACCTCTATGTCACCTGTACCGATGACTACGGCAACCGCTACACCGCAGAAATTCAGGACGGCAAGGCCCTTTTCTCCAATCTGACCCCCAACACCTACTATACGGTGCAGGTACAGGCCAGAGGCTTCCGGACAGTTCAGGGCAATGCCTCCCAGACCTACACCACCCCCACCCTGATTAACATTTCCAAATTTGACGCCGTCACCGGCACGGAGGAGGGCAGCGCCATCCTCACCTTCACCACAGAGGGCGGCAACTCGGCCCAGACCGGCAGCTGGAATATCACCTACTACGCCGAAGGCGAGGAGGAAAAGACCATTTCCTGCACCGGAAACACTGCCACCATTACCGGCCTGACTCTGGGCAAGGAGTACACCTTCCAGATTCTGCCCCAGAACAATGAGACCATCACCGGCACCACCATTTTGACCTTTGTGCCCCAGAAGCTGATTTATCCCAAGAATCTTCAGATTATCAGCTGCGTGGACGGCAAGATGACCGCCACCTGGGAGGCCCCTGCCGATACCCAGGTCGCCAGCTGGACTGCCCACTGCTATCTGGCAGACGGCACCTATGTGACCACCCAAACCGTCCAGGAGCCCACCGTCACCTTTGAAGGTATCGACCCGGCCCAGGGCTATATGGTTGAGGTGGTAGCGGAAGGGATGAGTGTCAGCGAGCGGGTTACCCTGGAGCCCAATCCCATCACCTTGTCCAATCTGGCAGCGGACACCTCCGTTCCCGGTACCGTTACCCTCACCTGGGACGCCACCCAGCAGCCGGAGCAATGGATTGTCAATTACCAAATCGAAGGCTTCGACCAGCCTCAGCAGGTGACCACCGGGGAGAACACCATCACCATCACCGGTCTGGTGCCCAACGTGGCCTATACCTTCCAGGTCACCAGGGAAGAAGGCAATGTGCTGGGAGGAACCCTGGTGGTAAACACCCCGGCGGCAGAGGTTTTCTCCTGCACCTATGACAACTTCACTGTAACCGCCCAGGATATGACCATCCAGATGTGCAAGACCCCCTCCGCGGAAGGCTGGAATCAGAATAACGTGAAGAAGTCCGACTACACCACGGAGTTTGCCGTGGGTGAGAAGGCTTCCTTCGTGCTGAATCTGAAGAAGGTTTACGGCCTTTCCGATGACCCGGTAGCGGTTACCTATGTGGTTACCGATGCCGAGGGAAAAATTCTCACCGTGGACACCCAGAACACCACCTGGAATGATTTGTGGGATATGTACTACGCCTGCCTGGATGTGCCTCAGCTGCCCTCCGCAGCCGGAGACTACAAGCTGTCCATTTACTTCAACGGCGGCTTTATTACCACCCAGGACTTTACCATGGTTGCCTGATTATCTGCCCGGTATCCCCCAAAAGGATACCGGGCAGTTCTATTCTTTTGGGGGGACGCATATACTCCTGGATATCCATTCCTTTTTAGGAGGCATATTATGGAATACCGCTGTCGCCCCCCGGAACCCCCTCTGCCACCTATCCGCATTGAGCGGAAAAACCCGGAATACGCCAGGCTCCTGTTGGCTGACTATGCAGGAAAAGCAGGAGAATTTACCGCCTCTACCCAATACATTTATCAAGCCCTCATCACCCACCAGAGCCACCCCCGGCTGTCGGAAGATCTGGAGCGCATCTCCATCGCTGAGATGCGCCACATGGAGCGGCTGGGGAAGCTGATTGTACTGTTGGGAGGGAATCCCCTGCTGCGCACCTGTCCCATGGGTGGGTGCTGCTACTGGGAGGGTTGCTGCATCTCTCCCACCCGGGAAGTCACCGAATTCCTGGAAGAGAATATTCAGGGAGAAAAAGCCGCCATTGCGAATTACCGCCAGCGGATTCGTCAGATTCAGGACCGGTACATTCAGGCTGTGCTGGAGCGAATCATTCAGGATGAGGAAGCCCACATAGAAATCTTCCGAAAATACCTGGAGTATTTCCGGGGAGAAGGATAAAAAATCCAGCAGAACAGATTTTTCTGTTCTGCTGCAGCGTGTCAAAAAACCTTTTTGACACGCTGCCAGACTGTCAAGAAAGGCACAAAGACAAGCAAACGCCGCCCGTAGGCGTACATGGGGTACGGTAGGGCGGCGTTTGCGCAGTAAGGCAAAAGCGTTGCGCAGCAATAATTTCCGGGCTTTTGTTGGAGGAACTGCACCTGGTTTTTCTACCAATCCTCCAAAAGGGGATGAAAGCCCATTTCCTTTTGCTTTTGCCGGTTTGGGACTTTATTGACAGTCTGCAGCAGAACAGATTTTTCTGTTCTGCTGGTTCTTTTTATTGGGGTTTTACCTGCAAAAGCACCGGGTTGTGGTCGCTGTAGGTAAAGCTCTCGTCCAGGGTCTCCACCGACAGCACCTGCAGATTGGGAGAGACGATAAAGCCGTCAATCACATAGTACTGGGTCAAATCACTTTCCGGGTCATAGGGTTGATTCAGCAGGCGGCAGGTGGGTGTGGTGTCATCGTACAGGTAATCCCATCCCTCCGGCAGGGCATCCAGGTAACCCGGCACCCACTGGCTGGTGGGTTTGATCACGGGGTCAAGGCCTGTGAAAAACTGATTGAAATCTCCACCGGCAATCACATAGTTTCCCTTTTCATATTCTTCAAGCAAAAGGCCTGTCAGCTGCTGGGTCTGGGCCGTCTTTCCCTCTCCATCATCATAGGCCTCCAGGTGCAGGTTGATGATCACCAGTTCCTTGTCCGTTCCCTCCACGGGAATCCGGGAAATCAGCAGGCAACGCTTCAGGTTGGCAGCCCGCACCGGCCAGGAAAAGGGCACCGGCAGGCTCTGGCGCACCGAATCCGCCAGGGTGTAGCGGCTGTAGGTGGCAAGGCCGGAGCTGACCTTTCCGATGGGGTCCGTCACCGGGAAGGGGACGAAGCCACATTCATAATTCAGGGCGAAGCAGGACTGGTAGTCCGCCAAAGTATCCCCATAGCGCTCCCATTGGTTGTGGTGGTAGGTACGTCCCGAGTCCCGGTCCACCTCCTGCAAAAGGTAAATATCCGCCTGCACTTCCTCCAGCACTTGGGCAATGCCTTCCTCATTTTTGCTCACCAGGGATTCACTTTCCGGGGTTCCCTGGGTGCCGCCGTCCAGAATAAAATCCGCCTCCGCACCCAGGCCTGCATAGCCTGTGTTCCAGGTGAGTACCTTCAAGACCTCCCCTTCATAAGCCTCAGGATTTCCCTGCTCCAGCTGCCAGGCCGGTTCCTCTGCCTGGGGCTTGTACTCCGTCACCGTCAGGTAGATGAGAAGCCCCAGCAGCATCAAAAGAGCCAGACCAACGAGCGCTGCCAGACCAATTCCCACATAAAAGTACCAGTGGCGGACGCCGCCCCCTCCTGTATGGATTTTCATTTCCATTCCTCCTTTTCTTTATCCTACCACTCCCGGCGGCAGGATGCAAGAAAAAACCAACAGGACTTCCCCCCTCTATTGATTTGTCCAGGGAAATATGTATAATAAGGTTACAAGAAAAAGAAAGGAAACCGTCATGACCAAAAAACTTTCTGTCATTCTCATCGGTGCAGGAAACCGGGGAGAAACCTACACAAACATCATGGCTCAAATGCCCCGGCAGTTTCAGGTGGTAGGGGTAGCTGAGCCCATCGAAAGCCGCCGGGAGCAGATTCGTCTGCGGCACAATATCCCGGAAGAAATGTGCTTTTCCCACTGGAAGGATTTGCTGGCCCTGGGCAAATGCGCCGATGTGGCCCTGATTTGCACCATGGACCAGCAGCACCTGGAGCCGGCAATGGCTGCCATTTCTTTGGGCTATCAGATTCTTTTGGAAAAGCCTGTGGCACCGGACCCCCAGTCCTGCCTGAAAATCGCCCGCCACGCAGAAAAAATGGGTGTGAAGGTGGTGGTGTGCCACGTGCTGCGCTACACTCCCTTCTTTACCACGTTGAAAGCCCTGATTGCGGAAGGGCGGCTGGGGCAGATTGTCTCTATCAACCACGAGGAATGTGTGGGCAATGTGCACCAGAGCCACAGCTTCGTCCGGGGCAACTGGGGAAATGCAGGCCGCTCCTCCTGTATGCTCCTGCAAAAATCCTGTCACGACCTGGACATTCTCCAATGGCTCATTGGAAAAAAATGCCGGAAGGTTCAGTCCTTTGGCTCCTTACAGTATTTCCGCCAGGAAAACGCCCCGGAAGGTGCACCTGAACGTTGCATGGACGGCTGCCCTCAGGGAGATACGTGCCCCTACAACGCTGTGAAGCTGTACCTGGAGGACAAGAAAAACGACTGGTTCCGCACCACCTGCGCCCGGCAGGCAGACCCCACCGATGAAATGATTGCGCAAGCCCTGCGCACCACCCAATACGGAAAATGCGTATTCCGGTGCGACAACGATGTGGTGGACCACCAGACGGTGAATCTGCTGTTTGAAGATGGGGTAACCGTTACCTTTACCATGTGCGCCTTCAACCGGGGCGGACGGTACATCCACATTATGGGCACCAAGGCAGAGCTGCGGGCAGCTCTGGACGGTACGGGGGAGCCCATCCGCCTGTATGATTTTGAAAGCCGCACCACCCAGGAAATTCCCATCACCGGGAAAGACGGCATCTCCGGTGGTCACGGCGGCGGAGACGAGGGGATCATTGAGTCCCTTTATCAGTACCTCACCGGCGGAGACCCGGGGTGCTCTGTCTCGGATGTTGCGGTCTCCGTGGACAACCATCTGATCGTGTTCGCAGCGGAAAAGGCCCGGGAAACCGGCACCGTTGTGGATTTGCAGCAGTACATTCATTCTTTGGAAAACGAAGGAAAAGAGGATGCTTTATGAAAAAATATGTCATTGGCGTGGATGTGGGCGGCACTGCCTGCAAGCTGGGTGTGTTTGAAACCACCGGAGAGCTGCTTACCAAGTGGGAAATCAAAACCGACACCCGGGACAAGGGCAGCCACATCCTGGAGGATGTGGCCAAGGCAATTCTGGGGAAGATTGCGGAAATGGGCATCGCCACTCAGGATGTGCTGGGCATCGGTGTGGGCGTTCCCAGCCCTGTAACCGGGGACGGAATTGCGGTGGGCGCTGCCAATCTGGGCTGGTCCAAATATCCCGTGGCCCAGGTGCTGAACCAGCTCACCGGGCTTCCGGTAAAGGCCGGAAACGATGTGAATGTGGCAACCCTGGGCGAGCAGTGGATGGGCAGCGCCGTAGGCCGTTCCAGCGCCCTGATGCTCACCCTGGGCACCGGTGTGGGCGGCGGTGTGGTGATTGACAACCGGATTGTCACCGGCTTCTCCGGCGCAGCCGGTGAAATCGGGCACATGAAGGTAAAGGACAACGAGACCATCCCCTGCGGCTGCGGCAAGTACGGCTGTCTGGAGCAGTATGCCTCCGCCACCGGCATTGTCCGGCTGGCCAAGGAGCTTTTGTGCCGTTCCGACGAGGCCAGCGCCATGCGTCAGTGTGAAAACCTCACTGCAAAGGACGTGTTTGACTGTGCCAAGGCCCAGGACGCCCTGGCTTTGCAGGTGGTAGACCAGTTTGGTCAGATTCTGGGCACTGCCCTTGCCAACATTGCCGCCATCATCAACCCGGAGATTTTCGTCATCGGCGGCGGCGTGTCCAAGGCCGGTCAGATTATTCTGGATGTGGTGCAGAAGTATTTCCGGGAGAATGTGTTCTTCGGCTGTGCCGACACCCAGTTTACCCTGGCAAGCCTGGGCAACGACGCCGGCATCTACGGCGCCGCCTCCATGGTATTGAATTAAAGGAAAAGGCCCGGTGCTTACGCACCGGGCCGCATCACTGTCATTGTAGCAGATTCTTTACAGAAAAGTCAAGATATGTTTCTGATTCTTCTGTATTTCTATGTTTTACACAAGTTTATGGTATCTTTTTCTTGCAGTATTCCCTATTGCAATTCTCCTGCCCCTGTGGTACATTATAGTCAGAAAGGGTGATACCGATGCAGAGGTAAAGCTCCTCTACTTGCAGCAAGGTCGCTGCAGGAAAACCGAAACCGTATTTCCGGTTTGGATAGTTTCCCACATATCGGCCGCTCACTTATGAGCATACTGTATGAAAATTTTAGATGATTTGTGTGGAGGAAATGGGATTCAGCAAGGAAATGTGGTGCAGGAAATCTGTAGAAAGCGAGGTTACACACGGATGTTAGATATCAAGAGTGAACAGATTTGACCCTTGGCTGGAGGTTGCGGAAGGCACATCAGTCAAGGGTCAAATCTTTTCTCCTCTTCTGTCCGTGTTGGCCACAGGAGGCACTTATGAATTTTTTGGAAATCGCTAAGGTTCGGCAGTCCTGCCGCAGCTATAACCCGGACCGCCCTGTGGAGGCGGAGAAGCTCCAGGCGGTGCTGGAGGCGGTGCGGCTGGCACCCTCTGCCTGCAATTCCCAGCCCTACCACCTCACCGTCTGCCGGGGGGAAACCGCCCGGAAGGTGGCGGGGGCTGTCACCGGCATGGGAATCAACGGCTTTGCCAAGGATGTGCCGGTGCTGATTGTCATTTCCCAGGACGCCTACTCCAAGTCCGCCGCCCTGGGAGCGAAGCTGAAGAAGAACGACTACCGCTCCATGGACATCGGCATCGCCGCTGCCTATCTCACCGCAGAAGCCACCGCCCAGGGGCTGGGCTCCTGCATCTTGGGCTGGCTGGACGACACCAAAATCCGCAACATCTGTAATCTGCCCGATGCGGTGCGGCTGGTGATCGCCCTGGGCTACCCCGGAGAAAAGGATGCACCCCGGATCAAGAAAAGAAAGACACTGGAAGAACTGGTCACCTATATGGACTAAATGCAAGACCGAAGCAGCATTTTGCCGCTTCGGTCTAAGTTTTTACTTTTTTTCTTTAATTTGGGCCTGCAGGTGCATGGACAGCACTGCAAGAGAGGTTGCCATGTTCTCATTTTGCACCAGAATGTTGCCGGGCACGTCCAGATGCACCGGGGCAAAGTTCCAGATGGCCTTGATTCCGCAGGCAATCATCCGGTCGCAAACCTCCTGGGCGTGTTCCGACGGCACGGTGATAATGCCCATGAGCACCTTGTTGGTACGGCAGAAGCTCTCCATCCGCTCCATGGGGATGATGGGCTTGCCGTCCACCGTTTTCTCCGCCTTGGGGCTTATATCAAAGGCTGCCAGAATGTTCAGGCCGTAGGCCTCAAAGCCGCTGTAGCCCAGCAGGGCCTGGCCCAGCTTGCCGGCACCCACCAAAATGGCGTCTGTTGTATTGTCATAGCCCAGAAACTGGCTGATATCCTCAATCAGTCCCTCCCGGAGATACCCGATTTTGGGGCGGCCGCCGTCGGACACCAAAGCCAGATCCTTCCGGACCTGCACTTCGCCCATACCCAGGGCGTTGGCCATGGCGGTGGCAGAAATATAGGGAGAGGCCTCCTCCGGGATGGTCTTCAGGTATGCCAGATAGCTGGGAAGCCGCTTGAGAACGGACTTGGAAACTTCTTTTCGCTCCATGGTAAAACACCTTTCGTACTTTCCATATCGATATTATTTTTACCGATTGTACCACAGTTTTTTCCATTTTGCAAGTGAGAAACAGGAATCTTTCATACGCAGCTGGTCTGCTTCATCAGTTCCTTCCGCAGGCGGAGCATAATCCGCTTCTCCAGCCGGGAGATATAGGACTGGGAAATGCCCATTTTCTGGGCCACCTCCTTCTGGGTCAGCTCCTGCTGTCCCCACAGGCCAAAGCGCATCCCCACAATCTGCCGCTCCCGTTCCGGCAACTCCTGCACCGCCTGGCGCAGCAGCCGCAAGTCCACATCATCCTCCAAGGGCCGCAGAATCATGTCCTCGTCCGTTCCCAGAATGTCCGAAAGGAGCAGCTCGTTGCCGTCATAGTCCATGTTGATGGGCTCATCCAGAGAGACCTCCGTCTTTTGGTTGGCGATTTTCCGGATATGCATGAGAATCTCATTTTCGATGCACCGGGAGGCATAGGTGGCCAGCTTGATGTTCTTGTCCCGGCGGTAGGTGCTGATGGCCTTGATGAGACCAATGGTGCCAATGGAAATCAAGTCCTCCAGATTCACCCCGGTGTTTTCAAACCGCCGGGCAATGAACACCACCAGCCGCAGATTCCGCTCAATGAGCAGCTGCTTGGCACTCTCCTCCCCGGCCTCCAGAGCTTCCAGAGCTTTTTGCTCCTGCTCCCCTTTTAAGGGGGGAGGCAGCACATCTGCCCCCCCGATATAATACACCCTGCCGGAAGAAAGAAGTCCCAGTTTCCGCAGCAACCGCACAAACCATCTCATCATACCATACCTCCTGTCAACGCCTGGTATCCGTCCCGGCCGCTCAGGCCCTCCGGGGCGAATGCCACCAATCCGCTTCCTGTCCACTTCCCAATCCGCACCTGAGCCAGCCGCAGCCCCAGGAGCATCCCCCCGGATTGTCCCACTGCCTCATAGGGAATCAGCCGGAGGCCGGGAATCGTCCCCATGGACTCCACCGGCCGCCGCAGCTGCTCCCGGGTAAGGCCTGTGAGCTTTTCCGCCGCCTGGGCATTCACCACCAGCACAGGTCTGCCGGTAAGGGGATCCTTCAGGGTGTTTCCCGTGTCCAGCAGGGCAGTGAGGTGCAGCATTCTGTCCCCATAGGTCAGCTCCACCGGCACCAGGGTTTGGCTTCCCAGCTTTCCGCCGAAGCACACCATGCACAAAAGGCACAGCCCCGCCGCTGCCGCTCCCAGGGTGAAAAAGCCGCCCCCTCCCAGGCACAGCATCAGGCCTCCCAGGGCAAGGCTCAGGAACGCAAACACCAGGCTTCTGCGAAGGGCGCTTTGGTTCAGGCCGTAGGCAAGGCAGCCCATGGCTCCCAGGCTTACCAGCCGCCACAGCCAGCTCCCCAGAAACCGGAGCCGGGGGAGCATAGAGGCTCCCGCGTAAACACTTCCCAGAAGTGCCCCCAGGGCGCACTTTCCCGGCTCCAAAGGGTGGCCCATCAGCCGGTTTGTCCCCAAAAGCAGGAGAAAATCCACCAGAAAATTCAATAGCAGCACCACATCCAGATACACCGTCATCTCCTGTCCCCCCTTCCTTGACCCCAGTATACACCCTGTCCCCTTCAAATCCAGTCAAAGAAAAGGGGCTCCCAGCCCCCAGGAATTCCCAGAGGCAGAGGGGTTTCTCCCAACCCCTTCCCGGTTGTAAAAAATCCGGCAGCCGAATCCATCGGCTGCCGGACATTGCTGTCGATTATTTCTCCGGGCGCAGAATCTGCCGGATGTTCTTCTCCGCCTTGAAGCGGTCAATCATCACCTCGTGGCCGCAGCCCAGGCAGCGGAGGCGGAAATCCGCCCCGGTGCGCAGCACCAGCCACTTCTTCTCCCCACAGGGGTGGGGCTTCTTCATTACCAGGGTATCCCCTATCTGCACATCCATGGTCATTCCCCCTTAATGGCCTGCCAGTACTGTTTGGCGGCCTGCTCCAGCTTGTTGCTGCCGTAGTGGTAGTACACCGTCCCCACCAGATCGTCCGGCAGGTACTGCTGCTTCACCCAATGGTTGGGGAAATCGTGGGGATAGAGATACCCCTGCTCCCGTTCCATGGTATAGGTGTCGGCATGGACATTCTGCAAATGCCGGGGGAAATCCCCGCCACGGCCCTTGCGGATATCCGCCATGGCCTCATCCAAGGCAATGTGACCGGAATTGGACTTGGGAGAGGTGGCCATAAGCACCGCCGCATCCCCCAGGGGAATCCGGGCCTCCGGCATTCCCAGCATGAGGGCCATATCCACGCAGGACTTCACAATGGGAATCACCATAGGATATGCCAGCCCCACATCCTCCGCCGCAATCACCATAAGCCGCCGGCAGGCAGACTGCATCTGCCCCGCCTCCAGAAGCCGCCCCAGGTAATGAACCGCCGCATCCGGGTCGGAGCCCCGGATGGACTTTTGAAGGGCCGAGAGCAGATCGTAAAAGTTGTCCCCGTCCCGGTCAGCCCGCATGGCGCTTTTCTGGGTAACCGCCTGGGCATCGGATAGGGTTATGGGAAGCTTGTCCCCCTGGGGAACTCCCACGGAGAACAGCACCTCCACTGCATTCATGGCCTTCCGCAAATCCCCGCCGCAGGCCCCGGCGATGTACTCCAGGGCCCCTTCCTCCGGCTGGGCGGTGAGGGCTGTCCGCTTCTCCAAAAAGGCCACCGCCCGGCGGATGGCTTGCAGCGCCGCCTCCCGGGAAATCTGCTTGAACTCAAACACCGTGGAACGGCTGAGGATGGCGTTGAACACATAGAAATAGGGATTCTCCGTGGTGGAGGCGATAAGGGTGATTTTTCCGTTTTCGATGTATTCCAGCAGGGTTTGCTGCTGCTTTTTGTTGAAGGACTGAATCTCGTCCAGATACAGCAGCACCCCATTGGGGGCCATAAAGGTATCCAGCTGAGCCACGATATTTTTAATGTCTCCGGTGGAGGCAGTGGTGGCATTGAGCTGGTACAAGGTGCGGTTGGTTTGCTTGGCGATAATGTTGGCAACGGTGGTCTTTCCCGTGCCGCTGGGGCCATAGAAAATCATATTGGGGATGTTTCCGGAGTCAATTAGCCGGCGCAGGACGCCCTGTTTCCCCAGAATATGCTCCTGCCCATACACCTCGTCCAAGGTAGTCGGACGAAGCAAGTCTGCAAGGGGCTGATACACAGCTTCCACCTGCCTTTCCACATTTTAGGAAAGAGGCACGGCAAAAACCGCACCTCCCAAAATTCAAAAAGTCGCTACTTCCGGATCTGCCGGATTTGCCGGCTCCACCCGGATGGCGGTGAGCACCGGGCCCAGCTCGTTCTGGTACACGGCGTGTTTCTCCGCAGTAACAGTGGCCTCCACCATCACCCAGGAGCGGGGCTTCAGCTCTCTGGAGTTGGGGTACCGGCAGGGAACCCCGAAGAATTCAATATCCGCCTCGCAGCAGGTCATCACAAACCTGCCGGGGGCAAACATGGTATTCCGGTCCCGGCGGAGCATGGCCACCTGGCCTTTGAACCGGACGGTCTTGCCGGCATACTTCTGGGGCTCCTCCGTCACATCCCGGTACCACAGAGCGTAGTCCTCGTCCTTGATTTCAATGACCGGGGCGTTGATGTCAAAGGGCAAGGGGTCTTGCAGCTCGTCAAAGGCGGTGGTGCCGTCGGTGTAGTCGTACAAAATGTCAATCCGACGGTTGGCGGCTCGTGCCAGCTTGTGCAAAGGCAGGGTATCCGCCCCGGGGGTTACCCGGTTGAATACCACCATCTGGGCACCTACCAGCTTATCCATCACCAGATTGCGCATATTGGCGTTGTAGGTCATGATGGTGGTGGAGTCGGCAAACATCACTTCCTGAGCCACCACCCATTCCTCCGGGAAGCGGCTGTAAAGGTCCCCTACCATCTGCATACCGTTCAGCTCCGCCACAATCCGCTGAGCCTTGTACTTCTTTGCCAGGGCCTGGAGGGTCTTGGGCTCCACGGTCTGCTGGTCCAGTACCTCCAGGTACACATTCTTATGGGGATAGGTAGAGAAGTCGTACTCCTCCTCCCCTTCCTCAAACACCAGAAGCAGCGTCCGCTCGCCTCCGTTGAACCGGGGGTCTTCCAGGGTCTCCTGAATGAATTTGGTCTTTCCGGAGTCCAGGAAGCCGGTAAACGTATAGACAGGAATCTGGGTCATAGCTTACACTCCAAACAATGCGGCGATTTCCGCCTCATTCAGCTGGGCACCGATGACGCACACCTTGCCGGTGATGGCGGCGCTGCCGGTACGCACATCTGCTTCCTGAGGCACATGGTCAAAGTGAATCCAGGTGCCGTCCTGGGCTTCCACAATGCCCTTGGCCCGGAGCACCGTGCCGTACTTGCCGCTGTCCAGAGCTTCCAGAGCCTGGGTAATCTGCTCTTTGGTGAACTTCCGGGCCGTTTCCACACCCCAGGAGGTGAACACCTCGTCGGCATGGTGGTCATGGTGATGGTGACCGCAGCCGCAGCCTTCCTCGTGGTCATGGTGGTGATGGTGTCCGCAGCCGCAGCCTTCCTCATGGTCATGGTGGTGGTGTCCGCAGCCGCAGCCTTCCTCGTGGTCATGGTCGTGGTGGTGTCCGCAGCCGCAGTCCTCTTCGTGGTCATGGTGATGATGGTGGTGCTCCTGCTCCATCTGGGCCAGCTCTGCTGCCAGGGTTGCCTTGCCCTCCATGGCCTCCACTATCTGGGCTCCGGTCAGGGCGTTCCAGGGGGTGGTGACAATGGTGGCCTGGGGATTCAGCTCCCGGAGCAGCTCCACCGCCTTATCCAGCTTGTCCTGGGGGATGGCGTCCGTCCGGGACAGAATGATGGTGGAAGCGGTCTGCACCTGGTTATTATAGAACTCACCGAAGTTCTTGCTGTAGGATTTTACCTTGCCGGCGTCCACCACCGCCACGGTATAGCCCAGGGTCACATCCTCGCCGGTTACCTTGTTCACCGCACCGACGACATCGGAAAGCTTGCCTACGCCGGAGGGCTCAATCACAATCCGGTCGGGGTGGTAGTCCGCAATCACCTGGGTCAGGGCCTTGCCGAAGTCGCCCACCAAGCTGCAGCAGATGCAGCCGGAGTTCATCTCCCGGATGTTGATGCCTGCATCCTGCAAAAAGCCGCCGTCAATGCCGATTTCTCCAAACTCGTTTTCAATCAGCACCAGCTTCTGGCCCTGGTAAGCCTCCTGCAGCAGCTTCTTAATGAGGGTGGTTTTGCCTGCGCCCAGGAAACCACTGTAAATATCAATTTTTGTCATAATCAAACACCTTCTGTAAATTCAGTACAACCGTCAAAACGCCCCGGACTTCCGGGAAAGGGGCTATATAAAATCGCCCTTTTGACCGTTTGCACTATATAGTATAGCACTTTCAAAGGAATATGCAAGGAAAAAATCCCCGGGTTCTCGACAGCTTCCCCTTGCATATCCCAGCGCCTGTATCATAAGGTATATACGGCGGATATTTTCTCCCAATGCGACATCCGCCAAAAATGCCGCTGCGTATCTCCCACGCAGCGGCACCTTTTTTACATCACCGGAATCAGAAGCAGAGCATCCGGGTCCGGCTCCCCTTCCAGGCCGTTGGCCTGGGAAATGGCATCCATGGTGGAGCCGCAGCTTTTTGCCAGGGCCCACAGGTCCGCCTCCCCCGGCTTTCTCACAATCAGGCTGGGACGATTGGGGTCAGGGCGGACAGGGTCTCCCAGCTCCAGTCCGGTCACCTGGCTCATACCCCGGCTGTTCCGGGTGGTGGTAGTGAGGCTCAGCTCTCCCCGGAGGGTTCCGCCGGCACCGGAAATGCTCCCGGACACCTTACCCACCGGAAGAACCTGGGCCTGGAGCTGGGCATTGGGGTGGGCTTCCAGCTTCCGGCACCACTCCCAGGACTGGCTTCCCCATTGAAGGTTCCCCTCCAAATCGTAGTACAGCATTTGCACCGTGCCCCGGAGGCACACCGAAACCTCCTGCTCCTGGCAGAGAATCTGGGGCTGTTCCCAGTACACTTCCCCGTCTGCCATCCGGGTTCCCTGGGCAGTGAGGCTCTCCTCCACTGCCACCGGCTGGGTATCCCAGTCCAGCAACATCGGCAGCTCCAGAGGCTCCCGGCAGGGACTTACCTTCCGGGTGTTGCTGTAGCCGTCCTCTGCCACCTCCAGAAGCCGGGAATCAAAAATCACATACTGGCAGGCAAGCCCGGCCTTCAGCTGCACCTGCCCATCCTCCTCCGGCTCCAGCTCCAGACTGGTGATTGCCGGGACAATCCGGGCCTGGGCCTCCAGGGCGTGTTCCTGGTCCAGCTGGGTATACTGGGAAAAGGGAACCTCAAAGTCCCAGGGGTAGAGGCAGTCGTCGGTGCCCAGGTACAGCACATGAATCTGGGCAATGCCCCGGAACACCACCTTGTCCTCCATGACCTTCTCGTCCAGAATTTCCGGCACCAGGCCATACCGGAGAATCCGGGAAATCCCGCCTCCGGCGGTGGGGGGATTCATGGTATCCTCCAGAGTAAAGGCCTTTTCCCCGGCCTCCGTAGGCAGGCGCACCGGATATTTTCTTCGCAGCACCTGCACATCCTCCGGGATTTCCCCCAGGGTGGTCAGCTCCCGCTCCTCCGGCACCAGCGCCTCCCCCAGAATCCCCAGTCCCGCCCGGACGATCAGCTTCCGGGCGGAGGCGGAACGGGCATCCACCCCGGTGAGCTGGCAGCACACGCAGATGGTGCCGTCATGCTTGGTCTCCGGCAGCTCCCAGTTGACGGTGAAGGGCAGCCAGGTCTGCACTCCCCGGGGGGCGGAGCCGTCCTCCGGGGCATAGAGCACAAACACCATGACCCCGCCGGTTACCTCCATGTTTCCCTTCCGCCACTGCTTGCCCCGGACAATGGTCTGTCCCCAGGCACCCAGGACACTGCCCACGTCCGGCAAGTCCTCCGTCAAGCGGATTTCCTGGGTAAGCTCCTGATTCTTCTGCTCCCATTTCACCTGGTTCAGGCAGGAAATGGGCTGCTTGTCAAATTGTAATTCCATTTGGAAATCACTCCTTCTCTCCCATTGCTGTTACAGCCTATTCCCACCGGGACAAGGTTATGACCGACAGCCGGGCCGGAAAAAATAAAATCCCAAAAGCATCAGGCCGATGCCAAGACAACTGCACAGGAAACCACCTTCCAGCCAGGCTCCCAACAGGATGCCTCCCCCAAAGGCAATCAGCGCACTTCCCCAAAGCTGGTGATAGCGGCACATAAAAAAACACCTCCTGCCAGATTCTATGCAGGAGGTGTTCAATTTTAACCGCCCAGATAGGCTTTTCGTACTTCGTCGCTGCTAATAAGCTCTGCACCGGTACCGGAGAGGGTCAGGGTGCCGGTTTCCAGCACATAGGCCCGGTCTGCAATCTCCAGGGCCTTACTGGCGTTCTGCTCCACCAGCAAAATGGTGGTGCCGGCCTTGTGAAGCTCCCGGATGATGTCGAAAATCTGGTCCACCAAAATGGGGGCAAGACCCATGGAGGGCTCATCCAGCATCATAAGCCGGGGCTTGCTCATAAGAGCCCGGCTCATGGCCAGCATCTGCTGCTCGCCGCCGGAAAGGGTACCTGCCACCTGCTTACGCCGCTCCTTCAGCCGGGGAAACAGGGTGTAGACCCGCTCCAGCTCCTCTTTGGAGACCTCTTTCTGGGTAAAGGCACCCATTTCCAGATTCTCCTGAACGCTCATTTGCAGGAAAATCCGCCGCCCCTCCGGCACATGGGCAAGGCCATGGCGCACCAGCTTATAGGCATCGGTGTGGGTAATGTCCTGGTCCATGAAGGTGATGGAGCCGCTGCGGGGGTGCATAAGGCCGGAGATGGTTTTAAGGATTGTGCTCTTTCCGGCACCGTTTGCCCCAATCAGAGCCACAATCTCCCCCTGATTGACCTGAAAGCTCACCCCTTTGACTGCGTGGATGGCTCCGTAATAGACATGAATATCCTGAATTTTCAGCATAACTTAACCATCCTTTCGTCCCAGGTAAGCCTCAATTACCGCCGGGTTCTGCTTGATCTGCTCCGGGGTGCCCTTGGCAATGACCCGGCCGTAGTTGACCACCATGATGGCCTCGCACACATTCATCACCAGGTTCATGTCATGCTCAATGAGAAAAATGGCAATCTGGAAGGTATCCCGGATTCTGCGGATCTGGTGCATCAGCTCTGCGGTTTCGCTGGGGTTCATGCCTGCCGCCGGCTCATCCAGCAGCACAATGGAGGGGTTGGTGGCCAGAGCCCGGACGATTTCCAGCCGCCGCTGGACGCCGTAGGGCAAGGCTCCTGCCTTCACATTTGCCACATCCGTAAGACCCATAAAGTCCAGAAGCTCCATTGCCCGCTCGTTGGCCCCCCGCTCCGCCTTATAGTAAGGGGGAAGCCGCAGAAGTGAGGACAGGAAGGAACACTTGATGGAATTGTGCATGCCCACCTTCACATTGTCCAGAGCCGTCATCTCGGAAAACAGCCGGATATTCTGGAAGGTTCTGGCGATGCCCAGCCGGTTGACCTTGGCGGTGGTCATGCCCTTGGTGTCGATACCATTGAGAAGAATGGAGCCCCGGGTGGGCTGATACACGCTGGTCAGAAGGTTAAAAATGGTGGTCTTGCCGGCACCGTTGGGGCCGATGAGGCCGGAAATCTCCGTGGGGCCGATGGACATGGTGAAACCGTCCACCGCCGTCAGGCCGCCGAAGTCAATGCCCAGGTTCCGCACATCCAGCACCGGCTGCTTATCCGTATCCTGTTCCCGCAAAAGGTTTGTGGTGGTAACCTCCACCATTTTTCTGGAATATTCCTCACGCATGGTCGGCCGCCCCCTTTC
Organism: Candidatus Faecousia excrementipullorum; assembly: GCA_018712825.1. Lineage (GTDB taxonomy): Bacteria > Bacillota > Clostridia > Oscillospirales > Oscillospiraceae > Faecousia > Faecousia excrementipullorum. The sequence goes on from DVGG01000026.1 coordinate 109,574, forward strand.
TGAAAATTTTGTTTTTCTGCTTGCCCAGCCACAGCCGGACTACCTGCATCTTGCCCTTCACCTGGGGAGACCAGGTGCACAGCATCACCACAATCAGCACCACCGCATACAGAATCATGCGGAGGTCCTGCAAGCCCCGGAGCAGCTCCGGCAGCAGGTACAGCACTGTGGCGGAAATCACGGAGCCCAGGATGTTGCCCATGCCGCCCAGCACCACAAACACCAGGATGTTGATGGAGTTGGTAAAGTCAAATTTATCCGCAGTAATGGCAGAGTAATTCTGGGCGAACAGAGCGCCTGCCATGCCTGCCAGGACGGAGGCCACCACGAAGGCCTTCAGCTTGAAGGCAGTGACATGGATGCCTACGCACTCAGCTGCAATCCGGTTGTCCCGGATGGCCTTGATGGCCCGGCCTTCCTTGGAGTTGATGAGATTCAGCACCACAAACAGGGTGAAGAGAATCAGCAAAAAGCCTGCGGTAAAGGAGGAGAGTTTTTCAATTCCCGTGGCACCCATGGGGCCTTTCAGGAGCATGGTGCCCCCCTCTTCCAGGGATACGCCGCCGGCGCTCATGGCAAAGTGGAGCCCGGTTGCATCCTTGCCGATATAGATGTTGCCGATGATATTCTTCAGGATTTCACCGAAGGCCAGGGTGACGATTGCCAGATAGTCGCCCCGGAGGCGAAGCACAGGCACGCCGATAATCACACCGGCTACACCTGCCATCAGGCCGCCGCCTACCATGGACAGCACCAGCCGCAAAGCGTCGCTATCCACTGCGCCCTTCAGGCTTCCGGAAATCACCACGCCCACAAAAGCACCCACGCCCATAAAGCCTGCATGGCCCAGGCTCAGCTCACCGGAAACGCCCACCACCAGGTTCAGGGAAACTGCCATTACAATGTAGGCGCAGATGGGAACCAGATAGCCCTGGGTGGACCGGGACAGCATATCCTGGCTGGACAAAATTTGCAGCACCAGAAATGCCACCGTCACCGTTCCGTATGTAAGCAGGTTGGTTTTGTATTTCTGCCAGATATTTTGTAAACGCATACCCATCACCTTACACTTTCTCCTGGATGTTCTTGCCCAACAGGCCTGCCGGCTTCACCAGCAGCACCACAATCAGCACCAGGAACACCACTGCATCGGAAAACTGGGTGGAAATATAGCCCTTGGTAAAGGTCTCTACCAGCCCCAGCACCAGGCCGCCCAGCATAGCCCCCGGAATGGAGCCGATGCCGCCAAACACTGCCGCCGTAAAGGCCCGGATACCGGGCATGGAGCCGGTGGTGGGCTGGAGGGTGGGCACGGTGGAGCACAGGAGAATTCCCGCAATGGCTGCCAGGGCAGAGCCGATGGCAAAGGTCACGGAAATGGTGCGGTTCACATGGATGCCCATAAGCTGGGCTGCATCCCGGTCCTCGGAAACCGCCCGCATGGACTTACCGATTTTGGTTTTCTCCGTGAAAAGCACCAGAGCAATCATAATCACAATACAGGTGATGACTGTTACCAGCACCTCGCCGGTGATGGTCACCTGGCCGTCAAAGAGCTTGATGGGGGAAAAGATCACGATACTGGTGAAGTTCTTCGGATCGCTGCCCCAGATCAGCTGGGCGGCATTTTGCAGGAAGTAGCTGGCGCCGATGGCGGTAATGAGCACCGCCAGGCTGGGTGCGCCCCGCAAAGGACGGTAGGCCAGGGCCTCAATCACCACACCCAGCACCACACAGCCCACCATAGCCACCAGAATACTCAGGTAAGGGGACATATGGAGATAACTGGTAACCGAGAAGGAAATATAGGCACCCACCATAATCACATCACCGTGGGCAAAGTTCAGCATCTTGGCAATGCCATAAACCATGGTATAGCCCAGGGCGATAATGGCATACACAGCACCGATACTGATACCGTTGATGGTATACTGTAAAAAATCCATGTTTCTTCCTCACTTTCTTCAACAGCCTATGACAAAGCCCCGGTGGGCTCTCTCATAGACCGGTGAAAGACCGAAGAACCGGGCGGGGGGAATCCCCGCCCGGCTTTCATTCAGTCTATGTATTATTCGATACCTACATAAACACCGTTTTCAATCTTCACAGCCTTGGGCTCCTTGGAAACGGCACCGTCTGCGCTCCACTGCATTCCCTCACCGGTCAGACCGTCAAAGCTCATGGACAGGACCTGCTCCATCAGGATTTCACAAATCTGCTCTGCAGTCATATCCGGAGTAACCTTACCGGCTTCACAGGCAGCTGCAATCACGTAGGCCACGTCGTAAGCATCCGCAGCGAACTGGTTGGGGGCAATGCCAAACTTCTCGGTATAGTTCTTTACGAAGTTCTGGGTCTTTTCGTCGGTTGCGGTGGCATCGAAGGGGGTCAGGAGCATGACGCCCTCGGCCAGAGCCGGGTCAAAGCCTTCCACAGCCAGGATGCCGTCCAGGCCGTCACAGCCGAAGAACTTGGGGGTGTAGCCAATCTTGTCAGCATAGGTCAGAACCTGGGTAGCTTCTGCGGCGTAGATGGGCAGGAAAATCAGGTCGCAGCCGGCAGACTGGCACTTGGTCACCTGAGTGGTCAGGTCTGCCTTGTTGTCTTCGGTAAAGGCTTCCACTGCCACCACATTCAGGCCAATTTGATTGGCTCTCTCCTGGAACTTCTCGTAAATACCGGAGGAATAGGGGTTGGAGGAATCATAGATAACACCGATGGCAGTGCCCAGATTGTGCTGGGAAATGTAGTCGGCAGAGCCAACGCCCTGGTTGGGGTCGGTAAAGCAGATCTGGAAGATGTTGTCACCGGCGGCAATGACGGATACATCGGAAGCGGAGGGGCTCATCATGAACACCCGGTCAGCTGCACACTCAGCAGCGGTAGCAGCTGCAGAGACGGAGGTGGTGGGGCCTGCCATAATCTGCATACCCCAGTCCATCAGGGCGGTGTAAGCGTTGACGGCCTTCTCAGCGTCAGCTTCGTCGTCCTGGGCATTGACCTCAAACTGCAGGCCGCCCTGGGCATTGATCTCCTCAAAAGCCAGCTTCAGGCCGTTGGCAACGGCGTTGCCGTACATAGCGTTGCCGCCGGTGAGAGGACCGCTGGTGCCGACCTTGATCACTCTGGCGGCTTCCTCTTCCCCTTCCTTGGGGGCGCAGCCGACAAACATGGTTGCTGCCATACATGCGGCCATTACAAATGCAAATACCTTCTTCATAAAAATCTCCCTTTCATTTTCCTTTTATAAAAGGAAGCGGCTGTGCAGATACACAACCGCTTCTTCTATACCATAAAAAGCGGTGCTATGGGGCCAACAGCAGAGCCAGCAGGCTTAGGGACAGCGTGCAAAAAATGGACATTGCCAAAGCAGCAATGTCCATAATCATGCAGGCGCGCACAGAGGTACCCGCTGCGGAAGCGTTCATGCAGCAGTCAGACCAATTGGAAGAAGCATTGTGGAAAGCCATCATTGTCTTGTACCTCCTTGTTAAGATGTTCACATTGTATCCCAGAGGCGTACATTTGTCAACACTTCAAAAGCACCAAATTCTCCCTACAGGAGGACATATGTTTTGTTCACTTCACACAATGTTCATTTTTGGTCAATGGCCTGTTTACAAGCCTCCAGCACCTGGGTGGCGATGGGGATACAGGTAGAGGCACCGTAGCCACCATCTTCCACGCATACGATAAAGGCAAAGGGATAGTCTTCATCCGTGGTAAAGCCCGACAGCATAGCGTTGGGCTTCCGGTCGCCTCCCACCTCAGCCGTGCCGGTCTTGGCACATACCCGGAGGCTGCCGAAGTTTCCGGGGCCGTACCGGGTTTCCACGTTGTTCCTGAGAAATTCCTGGACGGTTTTGGCGGTTTGGGCGTCCATAATCCGCTCTGTCTGGTGGGTGCCGGCCTGGTAGGTGGTGGTATTACCCACGGTAATGTTCTCCACCAGGTAGGGCTCCACACCCACGCCGCCTCCCGCAATGGCGCCCATGTAGGTAAGGAAAGCACAGGGGTTAATCTGATCCAAATACTGACCGATGGCGCTCCAGGCCACGTTCACCGGGGTATTGTCCACCTGGAAATTCCCCGCCGCCGTGGTAATGCCGTCAAAGGTCTGACTTTCCGTAATTCCCATCTCTTCCACATACTTTGCCAGGGTTTCTCCCCCCAGCTGCTCCGAAATCTGGGCGAAGGCGCAGTTGCAGGAATTGGCAAAGGCATCCTTCACATTCTGGGTACCGTGGGCTCTTTCGCAGGTGATTTTGTCCACGCCCATTTCGTAGGCGCCGGTACAGGTGAAGGACTGCTGCTGCAAATCGGGAATCTCCTGCAAAGCCGCAGCCAGGGTCACCACCTTGAAAATGGAACCGGGAATATACACAGACTGGGTAAAGCGGTTTAGGTACATGCCCTCGTATTTTCCGGTGGTATCCGCCTCCAGATCCGGCACGTTGTCCGGGTCATAGGCGGGAGTGGACACGGCGCACAGAATCTGGCCGGTTTTGTAGTTGTATACCGCCACCGTTCCTTTATAGTCTCCCATGGCCTCCAGGGCGGCCTTCTGGGCCTCTGCCAGCAGGGTAAGCCGGGCAACACCGGCGGTCTCTCCATAGGCGTACACGCCGTTTACCAGGGAGTAGCCTGCCATTTCCGCTGCATAGTGGGAAAGGGCCGGGGCTTCCACAAAGCCGTCCCGGTCCCCCAGCCAATGGACTGTGGACGTCCGCAGCAGGGCGTCGGAGCTGTAGGTTCTGTCCTGGCGCATATCCAGAAGCAGGGTGCCGTTGGCATCGGTGACCACGCCGCAGTCAATATTACTGCCGGTATACACATGGGGAGAACCGGGGAACACAATCCAGGCGGAAGCCTGAGTGGTATATTCCCACAGGAAAAAGCCCAATCCCCCTACCAGCACCGCCACCAACAGCAGCACCGCCAGGGCACGGGTCGCAACTCTATTCATCCTCCCTGCCTCCTTTCTTTTGCAGGCGCACCGCAAAGCTGGCATTCTGCCGGGTGTCTCCTGCCTTGATAAAGGCCAAGAGTCCCCAGGCGCCAATCATACTGGAGCCGCCGTTGGACAAAAAGGGGAAGGTCACACCGGTCAGGGGCAGCACATCCACGGTACCCAAGGCGTTCAGAATGGTTTGCAGCAGCAAAATGCTGGCTGCGGTGCAGGCGCCGATGGTGTAGAAGCTGCTCCGGCCCACCGCCGCAGAGCGCACCACAAACACACCCAGCGCCACGATGCTAAGAATAATCATCACCACCATGAGAAGGCCCCACTCCTCTGTAATGGTGGCAACCACCATATCCGAATCGGCGGCAAAGACATTTTTCATGTAGCCCTGTCCGGCGCCCAGGCCGAACAGGCCGCCGGCAGCCATGCACATAAGAGCCCGGGTCTGCTGGTAGCCGGCAGACAGCGGGGATTCCCAGATATGCCGCCAGGAGGAGAACCGCTGCATGGCATGGGGGGCGATTTTCAGGGCCACCACCCCGGCAAAGCCCAGAGAGGTACAGGCCAGGGCAATGGTGCCCACGCTGCCGGAGCGCATATAGGCAATCACCAAAAAGGCACAGAAAAAAATCAGGGCTGTACCAAAGTCATTCATGAGGGCCAGGCAGCCGCAGATAACCACGGAATAGGCGATGAAGCCAATGAGGTTCCGCTTGGCAAGGATTCTGTCCATGGTGGAGGCCCCCACAAACACGAAGCAGACCTTACTCAGCTCCGAGGGCTGAAGGGAAAAGGAGCCGATGATCAGCCAGTTTTTGGCGCCGTTGATTTCTTTGCCCAGCACCAGAGTGATGAGCAAAAAGCCAATGCCGCCAACCGCTGCCAGCCACCGGAGCTTCTTCGCCCGCTCCAGGTCCCGCAGGGCCCAGCCGATGCCCAAAAAGGCGCAGACACCCATGACGATGGAAAGAAACTGCTTGCTGGCCTCCTCCGGCACCACGGCGGCAATGGCCGCCATGCCCATGGTAGAGATGAAAAAGGCGATGGTCTCCACCTCGAAGGAGGTTCGGCGGATGCAGAAGTAGAACAGAAGCAGCAGCCACTGCACCACCATAATGCCGCCGATGCCCACCAGCACCGACTGCACGTCCTTCTGACGGCTGAGAAGAAAGCCCAGGCAGCACAGCACCTGGAAGATGGTCAGCAGCAGCACATTGATGAGGCTGCTGCCAAAGCTGCCGGCTCTGCCCCGGAGCTGGGCCAGCCGCTCCTCCTGCCGCTGGGTGATGGGCTGCAGGGTCATCTTCACCCCGCCGATTTCAATTACATCCTCCGGCTGCAGGGCCCAGATGGATTTGCGCTTGCCGTTGATGAACAGGCCGCCGGAGGACTCGGTATCCCGGATGGTCCAGCTGCCGTCATCGTACCGGGTCAGAACGCAGTGGTTCCGGGAGATGGTGGGCACATCCAGCACCACATCACAGCTTTTGCTTCTGCCGATGACGTTTTCCCAATGGGTGATGGGCAGCTTGGTGCCGTCTGCCATGGTGAGCCATGCCCAGATTTCCGGTGCCCGGCGGAAAAACAGCAGAGGCTTTACCGCCCGGAACAAAATGAGAAAGGCCAGAGCCGGGGCCACGTAGCGAAACACCGACAAAAACACATAGTAAAACGTGGACTCCGCTCCTTGCAGGCTTTGTACCAGATCCTGCATACTACACCTCCTGTGCCTCCAACTGCCGCAGCAGGGCGATTTCCCGGGCATAGCCGGGAAGCTCATTGGGGGTTTCCAATATCATGGGAAGTCCCCTGAGCTTGGGATGGTTTACAATCTTTCGGAAGGTTTCCAGGCCCAGAGAGCCTTCTCCGATTTTTTCATGCCTGTCCTTATGGGAGGCAAAGGGGTTTTTGGAATCGTTCAGGTGGAGGGCTTTCAGTCGATTCAGGCCAATCACCCGGTCAAACTCCTCCAGAACGCCGTCCAGATTCCCCACAATATCATACCCGCCGTCGTACACATGGCAGGTATCCAGGCAGACCCCCAGATCCTGACGGCCTACCCCGTCCAGGATGGCCTTCAGCTCCTGAAAGCTCCCCCCGACCTCGGTGCCCTTGCCGGCCATGGTTTCCAGAAGCACGGTTACAGGGTAGCTTGGAGCCATGGCGGCAGTCAGGGCCTCGCAAATCTGGGCAATGCCCGTATCTGTTCCCTGCCCCACATGGCTGCCGGGATGGAAATTATAGAAGTTTCCGGGAAGGGACGCCATCCGACGCAAATCCTCCTCCAGCAGGCTCCGGGCGAAGGCTCGGTCCTCTCCCTTGGCGGTGCAAAGGTTCATGGTATAAGCCCCGTGGGCAACCAGCTTTCCAAAGGACAGGTCGTTCATTTTTTCCATGGCTTTCCGGCAGTCGGGCAGGTCCTCTGCCCGGGCACGGCTGCCTCTGGGGTTTCTGGTAAAGTAAGCAAAGGTGTTGGCACCCAATTCCGCTGCCGTATCCACCGTAGCGGCAAAGCCTCCGGTGGTTGACAGGTGACATCCGATAAACAGCATATTTTTTGTACCTCCAAGTGCCCATAGCATATCACACAATGGGGAAAAAATCAAATTTATGAATTTTCTCTTTCCACCATTGTGACAGATGTGTTATAATCGGAAGGAGGTGAGGAACATGGGAAAGTACGACAACCAAAAGCTGAAAATTCTGTATATCCTGGATTATCTGCAAAAAAATTCCCACGAGAGTAAACCCGTGAGAGCTGCGGAGCTTATCGCAATGCTCCAAAACCGCCACGGGATTCACTGCGACCGGAAAACCGTCTACTCCGATGTGGCGGCATTGCAGGAGTATGGGGTGGACATTGTGTCCATTCCCGGCAGAAACGGCGGCTACTACATCGCCTCCCAGCGGTTTCAGCTGCCGGAGCTGAAGCTGCTGATTGACGCCGTTCAGTCCAGCCGGTTCCTCACAGAGCGCAAGTCCCGGGCGCTGATTGAAAAGCTGTGCAGCCAGTGCAACGAGGAGGACGCCCGGCTTATGAAGCGGAACGTCCTGGTATCCGGGCGGGTCAAGAGCATGAACGAGTCCATCTACTACAACGTGGATGCCATTCAGGAGGCCATCGGCCAGAACCGGCAGATTTCCTTCCGGTACTTCGACTGGGATCTGGGGGGCAAGCGCCGGTATCGGGACAAAGAATACCTGGCAAGCCCTTACGGACTGTGCCAGGACAATGAAAACTATTACCTGCTGGCCCACTCCCAGCGTCACGGCGTCACCTCCTACCGGGTGGACCGGATGACGGACATCCGCATTACAGATGAGAGCCGCAATCCCTGCCCGGAGCTGACGGGGAAAGCCCTTGTGGAACACGCCAATCAGCTCTTTCAGATGTACTCCGGGGATGCGGTGACGGTAAAACTGCAGTTCCACCGGAGCCTCATCAATGTGGTGATTGACCGCTTCGGTAAGGACACCATGCTGATTCCCCAGGACGAGGAGCACTTCACCTTCACGGTGCAGGTGGCGGTTTCTCCCATGTTTTTAAGCTGGGTCATCGGATTCGGGGACAAGGCCCAGATCCTCTATCCCCAGTCGGTGATTGAGGCCTGCAAAGACCTATGCAGGGCAGCTACGAGCCGCTACTGACCATGCTTTCCGGTTCAATCACCCGGAAGGAGTTGAACACCTCCACCCAGGTATCGCTCTGCAAAGCCGCCGCTTCCGCCTCCGGGGCCATAATGGTCATGACATACAGGTGGTGGCCGTCGTCAATCATCCGAAGCCGCCCCACCTGGCTGCCCCCTTCCCCGGCTGCCGTCCAGATGCAGTCATACTGGGTGCCCTCCATCCGGGCGGTTTCCACCACCTGCAGCTGGTCCGGGGTAAAGCCGGTGGTCTCCTGAATCACCCCCGTCACATCCCCGGATTTCCGGGTGGCTACCGTCAGGGTATAGTCCTCCCACAGGTACAGGGTGTCCCCCTGTTCGTTGGTCAGAATCGGGTCCCCTGCCTGGTCAGGCACCTGCAGCAGCACCTGCTGGGCCTCCTGCTCCAAAACCGGCTGGTACACATCCTCCACGGTTTCCGCCGCCTCCTGTGGGGCACAGCCGCAAAGCAGCAGCCCCAGGGCGGCACAGACAAACAGTTTTTTCAAATCCATCCCTCCAAGAAAGGTATTTTATGAAGCCAGTCCTCATTTATCTGTTATCAGTCAATGCGCTGGGGTTCCTGCTTATGCTTATTGACAAGTACAAAGCCAGAAAAAAACTTTGGCGGATTCCCGAGGCCACCCTTATGTGGGTGGCAGCCCTGGGAGGAAGCCTGGGGGCTCTTCTGGGAATGTATACCGTTCGCCACAAGACAAAGCACCCCAAATTTACCATCGGGGTGCCGGCACTGCTGGCCCTGCAAATCATACTGGGACTTTTGACTTATCGCTTTCTTTACTTCTGACGCAAAATCGCCTCACAGAAAGGTTTTTCCTTCTGTGAGGCGATTTTTAGGTTCTATAATAAATGTTGGGGTCAGGGGAATGAGCCTGGCCCCAAAGTTATAATAATAGGTTGAACATAGAGACCAAAATCCTTACAATACAAGTATACCCCTACACTCAATCGAAAGGATGATCTCTA
>DVGG01000027.1 GCA_018712825.1 Candidatus Faecousia excrementipullorum
CATCCACAAGAGTTGGTATTGATTGCAGCGAGGGTCCACCTGTTCCCATTCCGAACACAGAAGTTAAGCTCGCTTGCGCCGACAATACTTGGCGGGCGACTGCCCGGGAAGATAGGTAATGCCAACACAAAAAGCACCAGGAGAAATCTTGGTGCTTTTTCTTTTACCCACAAAAAGTGCCTGGGACAGTCCACCGGACTGTCCCCACGGCACCGACAATCCTTGGCCTACCCGGAAAGCCAGATAATGCCAATACAAAGAATACCAGGAGCAATCCTGGTGCTTTTTTTTAAAACTTTGCTGAATGTTGCACTGGATTTTTGCCCAAAGCTCCTGCTTTCCCATTGGGGAAAGGGGAGCTTTTTACATATCTGCCCTGAATTTTTTGATGTGTCCGTCTTTTGTAAATCGTTTGGGGGTTGAAATTTTCATTTTTACACATTAAAATATAGAACAACACATATTTTTGCCTGGGACAGTAGCGATATTACAGGATTTGGTAAGCGTAAATGCATACAGACAGCCTTCAGAATCAGCTTCGGATGTGTCACAGGCCTATGGATTTAGACAGAAACAGGAGAGAATCATGGAAAAAATCTATCTTGCCGGTATTGACGTTGGCTCCACCACGGTGAAGCTTGTGATTTTGGATTCCCGGCAAAACCTTGTATTTGGAAAGTACCGCAGGCACCATGCCCATACCCTGGATGTGGTGGCCCAACTGCTCCAGGAGGCAAAGGAAAGCCTGGGGGATTGTGAGCTGCGTATCAAGACTACCGGTTCCGGCGCCATTAACCTAGGGAAGGCCCTGGGCATTGGGTTTGTCCAGGAGGTGGTAGCGGTAGCCGCGGCCCTGCAGACGGTTGCACCCCAGACAGATGTGGCAATTGAGCTGGGGGGCGAGGATGCGAAGATCATTTATTTCAAAGGTGGTCTGGAGGAAAGAATGAATGGCGTCTGTGCCGGTGGTACAGGCTCTTTTATTGACCAAATGGCGGCGTTGCTGCAAACGGATGCGGAAGGATTGAACCAGGCAGCCTCCCACTATGAGCATATCTACCCCATTGCCGCCCGGTGCGGTGTGTTTGCCAAGACGGACATTCAACCCCTGATTAACGAAGGTGCCACCAAGGAGGATCTGGCAGCCTCTGTTTTGCAGGCGGTGGTGAACCAGACCATCTCCGGTCTGGCCTGCGGAAAGCCTATCCGGGGCTGTGTTGCCTTTTTGGGCGGCCCCCTTCACTTTATGACGGAACTGAAGAAGGCCTTTATCCGCACGTTGAAGCTGACTCCCGAGAACGTGGTGGACCCGGAAAATTCCCACCTGTTTGCCGCCATGGGCGCGGCTCTGGAGTCTGGGGAAGCCCAGCCCCGTCCCATTGGGGATTTGATTGATACCCTGGCAAAGGGCGTCACCATGGATTTTGAAATCAAGCGGCTGGAGCCCTTGTTCGATACGGAGGAGGCTTATGAAGCCTTCTGCAACCGTCACCGGAAGGCGGTGGTTGCCCGGGGCGACCTGGCTTCTTACCGGGGCAAGTGCTTCCTGGGCATCGACGCCGGCTCCACCACAACCAAAATGGCCCTTATTGGTGAGGAGGGACAGCTGCTGTTTTCCTTCTATGACAGCAACCAGGGCGACACCATCAAGGCTGCCCAAAAGGCCCTCACCGCTCTGGCGGATAATCTTCCGGAGGGTGCGCAGATTGTCCGGGCCTGCTCCACGGGCTATGGGGAGAGCCTGCTGAAAACCGCCTTCCAGCTGGAAGAGGGTGAGGTGGAGACCATCGCCCATTGCACTGCCGCTACCTTCTTTGACCCTCAGGTGGACTGCGTTCTGGACATCGGCGGTCAGGATATGAAGTGCATCAAGCTGAAAAACGGTGCGGTGGACACCATTTTGCTGAATGAGGCCTGCTCCTCCGGCTGCGGCTCCTTTATCGAGAACTTCGCCTCCGGTCTGAACTATACCGCCGCCGCCTTTGCCAAGGAGGCCCTCTTCGGGGAGCATCCTGTGGATCTGGGAACCCGGTGTACGGTGTTTATGAACTCCAATGTGAAGCAGGCCCAGAAGGAGGGAGCATCCGTTGCGGACATTTCCGCCGGACTTGCCTACTCCGTCATCAAGAACGCCCTGTATAAGGTCATCAAGCTGACGGACGCCCGGGATCTGGGGCAGCACATTGTGGTCCAGGGCGGTACCTTCTACAACCAGGCGGTGCTCCGTGCCTTTGAGAAAATCGCCGGGGTGGAGGCCATCTGCCCGGATATCTCCGGTATCATGGGTGCCTTCGGCGCAGCCCTCATTGCCCGGGACCGGTACACCGGTCAGGAGCCTACCATGCTGCCCCTTACGGACATTTTGCAGCTTACCTACAAAACCTCCACCGCCCGTTGCGGCGGCTGCACCAATAACTGTATGCTCACCATCAACCGCTTCCCCGGCGGCCGCCGCCATATCACCGGCAACCGCTGTGAAAAGGGTGCCGGTGTTCACCGGGAGGCCAAGGCTGGGAACATGGTGGAATACAAGCGGCAGCGTCTTTTCGACTATCCCAATCCCAGCAGCACCCCCAGGGGCACCATCGGCATCCCCCGGGTGCTGAATATGTACGAGAATTTCCCCTTCTGGGCCACATTCTTCCAGAATCTGGGGTTCCGGGTGGTGCTTTCTCCCTTCTCCGACCGGTCCATGTACCAGCTGGGTATGGAGTCCATTCCCTCGGAAAGCGAGTGCTACCCTGCCAAGCTGGCCCACGGCCATGTCCAATGGCTGATTGACAGCGGTATCCAAACCATCTTCCACCCCTGTGTGTTCTATGAACACCAGGAGACCCCCGGTGCCCAGAACCATTTCAACTGTCCCATCGTTGTATCCTATGCGGAAAACCTGAAAAACAACGTGGAGCCGGTGACCCAGGGACAGGTGCGGTACCTGCGGCCCTTCCTGGCCTTTACAGACCTCAAAACCGTCACCCACCGGCTGGAACAGCTGTGCCGGGAGGAGTGGGGAATCCCTGCCGCCCAGGTGCGTCAGGCGGCCCAGGCGGCCTGGCAGGAGCAGGGCAGAGCCAAGCAGGACATCCGGGACAAGGGCAGACAGCTTCTGGAGGAGATGGAGGCTCAGGGAGGCCGGGGCATCGTGCTGGCAGGCCGTCCCTATCACATCGACCCGGAAATCAACCACGGCATCCCGGAGATGATTACATCCTACGGTCTGACAGTATTCACGGAGGACAGCCTGCCCATTGACTTCACACCCCAGCGTCCCCTGCGGGTGACGGACCAGTGGGTGTACCATTCCCGGCTTTACAATGCGGCGGAATTTGTAAGCCGCCGGGAGGATCTGGAGCTGATTCAGCTCAACTCCTTTGGCTGCGGTCTGGATGCGGTGACCACCGATGAGGTATGCGAGATTCTGGAAAAGGCCAATAAGCTTTATACAGTACTGAAAATCGACGAGGTGAGCAACCTGGGCGCCGCCCGGATTCGGCTGCGGAGCCTGCTGGCTGCCATGAATCAGCGGAAGCGTCAGGGCGTTGCCATCGTCCGGGAAACCGCCCCCTATCACCGGGCGGAGTTTACCCGCCAGATGTTCCGGGAGGGCTACACCATCCTGGCACCCCAGATGAGCCCCATCCACTTTGATTTGATTATTGGGGTGTTCCGGAAATTTGGCTATAACATCGAGCTGCTGAAAAACGACAACCGGAACGCCATCGATACGGGCCTGAAATTTGTAAACAACGATGCCTGCTTCCCGGCCATCACGGTGGTGGGGCAGATTATGGATGCGGTGCTGTCGGGCAACTACGACACCAACAAGCTGGCCATCATCATGACCCAGACCGGCGGCTGCTGCCGGGCCAGCAACTATGTGGCCTTTATCCGCCGTGCCCTGGATAAGGTGGGGCTGTCCCACATCCCGGTCATCTCCCTGAACATGAACGGCATGGAGAAAAATGAAGGCTTCAAGCTGCCTCTGGGACTGCTGGCGGCAGCTGCCAAGGGCATCGTGTACGGAGATTTGTTCATGCGCTGCCTGTACCGGGTTCGCCCCTATGAGGAAAAGCCTGGCTCTGCCAACCGGCTCTACGAGTACTGGAAGCAAATCTGCATCGACTCTCTGACAGGAAAGGACAAGTCCCGAAGCTATGAGAGCCTTTGCCGGGATATTGTAAACGCCTTTGATACCCTGCCCATTCAGGAGGGACTGCGGAAGCCCCGGGTGGGCATTGTGGGAGAGATTCTGGTGAAATATATGCCCCTTGCCAACAATCATCTGGTGGAGCTGCTGGAAAAGGAAGGGGCAGAGGCCGTGGTGCCGGATCTGATGGACTTTATGAACTACTCCCTGTATAACGGCGAGTATAAGCACCATTTCCTGGGCACCAGCTGGACCACGGAGGCCACGGCGGAGCTGGGCATCCACGCCATTGCCATGCTGCGCCAGCCGGCAATCCGGGCCCTGAAAAACAGTAAGCGGTTTGAGCCGCCTATGGACATCCGCCAGGTGGCGGAGCTGGCCAAGCCCTTCCTGTCCCTGGGCAACCAGTACGGCGAAGGCTGGTTCCTCACAGGAGAGATGGCGGAGCTGATTACCACCGGCGTTCCCAACATTGTGTGCATCCAGCCCTTTGCCTGCCTGCCCAACCATGTGGTGGGGAAGGGTGTCATCAAGGCCCTGAAAACCGCCTATCCCCAGAGTAACATCATCGCCGTGGACTATGACCCGGGCGCCAGCGAGGTAAACCAGCTGAACCGGATCAAGCTCATGCTCTCCGCCGCCAAGAAAGCCCTGGCAGAGGAAGAAGCCGCCCCGGCAAAATAAAACAGATGCCGTCCTTCCATAATTGGGAAGGGCGGCATTTTTTGCAAAAATTATTGACAAACAATAATTCTGCTGTTATACTGAAGATGGAAATTAAATAAAACAATAATTGGAGGGATGACCATGAACAAAAAACCAATCATAGCGGGGCTTGTGGCAGTGGCACTGGTTCTGTTTATCTGTTCCGGCATTCTGGGGGCGGAAAACAGCGTTGCGGCCCTCTGCCTGCCCTTCACCTGGACGGCGGAGGGACTGCGGAAGCTGAGCCTTTCCGGCAGCCTGGGAAATGGGGTGGCCATCGCCTTGCTGGTGGTGCTGGGGCTGCTGCCCCTGGTTCTCAAGTGGAAAAAGTCCTGGGGCCCGGAGGATGTTCTGCTGGTTTTCACCTCCATCGCCATCTGGTATACCCTCTATGTGCTGATTAACCCCTATATCCTTCCGGATATTCTCATGGGCGTCGTGGGGGAAACCCTGCTTTGCGGCAGCTGCTACAGCCTGTTTTTGTCCTGGGCGGTGCTGCGGCTCCTCCGCTCCACCTGCACCATGACCGGGGAGAATTTCATGAAGGCTTTGCAGATTTTCCTGTATCTGTGTGCAGCTACCCAGGTGTTTTTGATTGCCTCCCGGACTTCCGGTTTGGTTACCTCCTGGAAACTTCTGGAATCCGGCAACACCATGCCGGGGCAGAATCTTCTGCCATCCTACCTGTTTTTGCTTGGAGGGTTCCTGGTGTCCGTGCTGGAGTACGGTCTGAACGGTTGGCTGCTTCTATTGGGTGCAAGGCTTATGAAAGACCTTTCCCAGGACCCCTATGGGGAGGCGGCTTGCCGGAAGGCGGAGAGCCTGTACGCCTGGTGCCGCCGTACCCTGGCGGTGGTGCTTCTGAGCCAGACGGCCCTGAATGTGGCGGCGGTGGTGTTCGCCTCCCGGATTTACTATATAGTGGGGATAGGATTCCAGATTCCCGTCTCCAGTATGGCCTTGGTTTTTGCCCTTCTGGTGCTGGCATCTTTGCTGCGGAAAGGGCAGCAGCTCCAGGAAGATAACCGGCTGTTCATCTGAAGGAGGGGTTACATGGCCATTGTTACCCATTTGGATGAGATTTTGCGGCAGCGGGGGATGACAGCCAAGGAGCTGTGCCAGAAGGTGGGTATTACGGAGGCAAATCTATCTATTCTTCGCAGCGGAAAAGCCAAAGGCATCCGCTTTCATACCATCAACCGGATTTGCTACTATTTGCAGTGTGATGTAGGAGATATTTTGAAATTTGACGGTAATTTGGATGAGGAGGATTGTGATGTATAAGAAAATCATTGCCATGTGTTTGTGCCTGGGACTGATGCTTACCGGCTGCCAGTTGGCTCAGCCGGAGGAAACCCAAACTACCCAAGATGATACCCAAATGACGCAGGGGGATGCTTTGGAATCCCCGGTACAGCCGGATCCGTTGGCAGGGGTGTACCTCACCCTGGAGCCGATCATTCTGGAGGACGGAACCGACCGGCTCCAGGCCCAGAAGGTCTCCGGGGAAGACACCCGCTTTGCTTTTCCCGGTTTGGAAGGACTGCTGTTGGGTTCCTTCTGGATTTCTGAGGGAGAGGGATTTTGGAGCATGGAGTGCTCCCGGGGTATGAGCGATGTGTCCTACAAATACGATACACTGGAAAACGGTCAGGTGCTGACCATAGAAGCAACCTTGTATATGACCAAGGAGGCAGGTCCCCAGGTGTGCTACCTGAATCCGGTGTACCAGGGGCCGGATGGAGCGGTGTATCTGAAGCCGGATGATTCCGGCACCGCTACCAGCACCGAGGTCATTGCATCGGAAAACCTGACTTCCACCACGACCATAGAACAGGAAGAGGCAGATGTGGTGAACACCACAGACATCACGGTGAATTTCATCCATGTGGATCTCTCCCTGGGCTTGACTGTGCTGGAAATGGACGAAAACCACCAGATTTTGAAGACCCACACCTTAACCCCCGGCGAACTGCCTGAGAGCCTGGAGCCCCTGGGAGAAACGGCTTACATCCTCACAGAGGAACAGACCGCTTCCGATACCCACCGGGCCCTCTATCAGAAGGAAGATACCTACTTTACGGCCCTGTATCGGATGGACGATATGATCTGCGCCGAAGCCCAGTGCGATTTGGAATGGCAGGAATAAAATTGAAGGGGAAGCATTACGCTTCCCCTTTTTGTTATTCCTCCGGAAAGAAAATTTCCTCCACAGACCGCTGCAGCAGTTTGGCGATTTTCATTGCCAGCTCCAATGTGGGATTGTATTTGTTGTTCTCAATGGCGATGATGGTTTGCCGACTGACCCCCAGGACGTTTGCCATGTCCTCCTGTCGGAGCCCGGCCTCTTTTCTTAGCTGTTTGATGCAGTTTTTCATGGCACATCAGGCTTTCGTAAGAAAAAATGTACCCACAGACAGCAAAATGGCAGCCAGGGCCACCACCGCCACAATGGCCCAGAGGATTTTGTTGGGCTCCCGGTATTCTTCGTCTCCGGCAATCATCTTTCGCTTCATGGCCGTTTGGGCAAAGCCCTGAATACACACGGCAAAGCAGACAACGAGCCCCGGCAGGGGACTGTATTTTGCGCCGTGGGCAAGGACCTGATAGCAGTTGTAAAAGGTCCAAAGGGAAAGAAGGATGAGGGTGCATTTGTACCCCAGAGCCTGGGCCCGGAGCAGGATATTCTTGTCCATTTCGTCCATTTTCTTCATGATGGTTCCCTCCCGATAAGCATTGAAGATATTAAAACATCTTTACATTTATCAGTATACACAGGAAATCCAAAATGTCAAGAGCTTTTAACATTTTGAAAAGCGGCCGTGCCACAGGCACGACCGCCGCTTTCAGCTTGCGCTGGTATTTTCCTATTCTTGTATACCGCTGCTGTTGTCCAGCTGTGCCCGGAGCTTTTCGTAAAATGCGGCGTAGTCAGAAAGACGCTGCTGCCAGAGCCGGTTGGCGGTGGGGGTGGCCAGCTTCAGCTGTTTCAGCCGCTCCATCTTTTCCAGGGTGGCAGCTACCACTTCTTTTTTCTGGGGCAGCTTCATTTTGCTGAATTCCAGATATTGCAGAGTCTCATAAATCCGGTAGGCGTCAAACCGGTCGATGTTGTCCGCATCCCCGATGGTTTCACAAAAGGGTGTCCGCTCCCCGGGAAAGTCCGCCTCATCGTCCACATGGATGGCAATTCCGTAGCAAATATCCCGGATTCCCTCCGGGGGCAGTCCCAGACTTTCCAGGAAAGGCCGGGCGATGGCTGCGCTGCGCCGTCCGTGATTCTTCCAGTCCGCCTCTCCCTTCATCTCCTCACAGTAGGCAATGTCGTGAAGCAGTCCGCCAATCACGGCATAGGCCGTGGGGAAGCCCTCCGCTTCGGCAATGGTCTTGGCGATGTTTGCCACCCGGTAGGAGTGCTCCAGCCGATAGTCCCGGTCCTCCGGGTGGGCAGAAAGCCAGGCGCTTTCGGAGAAGGTGCCCTTTAAGAAGCTTTCCGTTTTTTCAATCCAATTGCTCTCCATGTTCTTTGTTCCTTTTCTGAATATGTGCATATCAACCTCTCATAAATCCCAGGCAGCCCAGCTCTGACATCTCCCAAAACCCCAGGGCTTTGTAAAAGGCCAGGGTTTTTGGGGTGTTGTCCGTTGCCAGCTGAATCTGCCGCACCTGGGAAAAGCGGTTCAGGACTTCCCGGAGCAGGGCCGTGCCTACCCCCTGGCGCTGGTGGGAAGGGAATACCAGAAGATCCTGCACCAGCACCACGGTGCAGCCGTCTCCCACGGTTCGCACCAGACCGATGAGTTTCTCATCTTCGTAAGCTCCCAGAGTCAAAAGGGAATTGGCAAAGCCCCGGGCCAGCACCGAAGGATGGTCTGTGTAGGCCGTCCAGCCTACGGCTTCGTAAAGGGGCAGAATTTCCTCTTCCCGGTAAGTTGTGTATTCTCGGATTTCCATTTCTGTAACCTCCATAAATCGATTTTGATTGGGTCACAGAATCTTGCGCAATCTCATACAGCCTCTCCTTTCCGGTCACAAGTTTATGTCAGCTTCATGCCCATTTCCAGACGGACTTCCTGCCGCTCTGGGTCCTGGTTGGTGTAGGCGTACAGGTCAAAGCCAATGAGGGAAAAGCCCTGCTTTTTGTAAAAGGCAATGGCTTTTTCGTTACAGGTCTGGGTTTCCAGGACGGCCATTCTGGCCCCACTGGCCCGGGCTTCCTGCAAGATGGTGTCCATCAATGCCGTTCCCATACCCTGATGCCGCTGGGCTTCCTGGAATACGCAAATATTGTTGATGCGGAAGCGGTTGTTCCAGCTTTCCGGCGTTCCTTCCACAAAGCCTGCCAGCTGTCCGTTTTCAAATGCCCCAAAGGCCACGGGAGATTCCAGCCATTGACCAAAAAAGACATCATCAAAGGACATTTCTTTGGGGGTGTCAAAAGCCTGATAGGTAATTTGAAAGCCGTTTGTATTTCTGACAATATCATAATATCCATTGGTTTGATAGCGCATGGTGAATTTCTTTCCTGCATAGTCGGCAGGTTCCAGTTTAATGATTTCCATAGTTTCTCCTGAGATTAGTCTTTTCCGAAGCGCTTTTTCAGGCGCTGGAAAAAGGATGGTTTTATAGTGTCCCCAAAGGGCTCCTCCAGAACCCAGGGCAGGACAATGTTGTAGACCGAGATAACGAAGTAATCCTCGCCTTCCTGCTCGTTGGGTACATACCCCTTGTCTATGACAACGCTTAAAAACAGAGAATCCTGCAAGTCGGTTTCATAAAAATCCTGCCGGAGAATCTCGCCTCTTACAGTGTAGGCGACGAACAGATAGTCAATTTCTCCCTCCGGGGACAGATCTCCCCAGGCAATTTCATCCGGCCTTTCCAAATCCACGCCAAAATCCGCCAGAAAGGCTTTCAGCTTGGGAAAGGCGGCGGAAGCCTGCTGATAAAAATTCCGGCAGGCCTGGCAGTCGCACAGGGAATGGCTTTGATAATAGGCCTTTGTTTTTTCCAAATCCACAAGGAACTGGCCGTCGTTTTTCTGTAAAATCATAGGTTTACCTCCTTTGCGTTGGATTGGAAAATCCCGGTGGGTGTGATATAATAACCCCAGAATGCAGATACCATTTTTGAAACAGGGACAGGAGAGAGAATATGCACCTTGAAACGCCCAGACTGCTCATCCGAAACTTTGTCCACGAGGATAGCGGGGATTTGCAGGAAATTCTGGGAGACTGTGAAACAATGCAATACTCCGAACCGGCCTATACCCTTCCCCAGACCCGGAAGTTTCTGGATTCTTTTTGCATTGCCAGCCAGGGCGGGGTGGCGGTGGTCTGCAAGGAAACCAACAAGGTAATCGGCTATATTCTTTTCAAGGAGACCCATAAGGGCGTGTACGAAATGGGCTGGTTTTTTAACCGGAATACCTGG
Organism: Candidatus Faecousia excrementipullorum; assembly: GCA_018712825.1. Taxonomy (GTDB): domain Bacteria; phylum Bacillota; class Clostridia; order Oscillospirales; family Oscillospiraceae; genus Faecousia; species Faecousia excrementipullorum. The sequence goes on from DVGG01000027.1 coordinate 10,286, forward strand.
GGCAGGGGCTATGCTTTGGAATCCTGCAAAGCCGTAATCGCCTATGCCTTTGAAACGTTGAACGCCCACAAGATTTTTGCGGAAACCATAGACGGGGTCAAATCTGTTGGGCTAATGGAGAAACTGGGGATGCAGCAGGAAGGTATCCAGCGCAGCCACACCAGGGACTTGCAGGGGAACTGGACGGATTTGTACCTCTATGGCCTGCTGGAGCAGGACTTTTTCCAGGGGAGGCAGGTATGATTCAACGAATAACATCGGCAGAGGAGTGCCTGGACTTTATGGGCACGTTTTATGAAGATCCCCAATTCTCAGACCCCATGCTTTCCGATAAGGAACAATTCCAAAGGAACTTTGCCAGAGCCATGGAAAAGCCGGAAACCCATTGCACCTGGGGCATTTTCCAGGATGGGAAGATGATTGGTCTTTTTACCTTCCTGGTTTTACGGGAGGAAAAGTACCTGGAAATGCTGGTGGGCTTATGCCGTGACCGGGAGGGATACCGGGAGCTTTTGGAGCATTTGGAGGGGCATTATCCCGGCTATGATGCCGATTTCGTGTTCAATCCCGAAAATTATCTGCTGAAAAGCGCCCTCCAAAAAAGAGGTGCAGCCTTTGAGCCGGAGCAGCAGAAGATGGTGCTGAAAAGCCCTGCACCCCAGGAGGATACCTCCGGCGTGGAAGTCTATACCCCCCAGTATGCCCGGCAGTATTTTGCCATCCACAATCAGGATATGTACTGGACAGGGGAGAAGGTGGCATCTGTGCCGGAGCGGTTTCGCACCTACCTTGCCCTGCATGAGGGCAAAGTGGTGGGCTACCTGGATGTTACCTGCTGCTTTGCAGAAAATGAAATTTATGACCTGCTGGTGCTGCCGGAATACAGGCGCATGGGCTATGGCGGAAAGCTGCTGGCAAAGGCCTTGCAGGAAAACGGCCCAAAGGGCATGATGCTCCTGGTGGATGCAGACAATGAACCGGCCATCCGTCTGTACGAAAGGGCGGGGTTCGTAAAAAAGCCATACGCCAACAGCCTGACGGCCCATTGGAAGGTGCAAAGCATAATATAGGGGCATCAATCCTTCTTCTTCGCCATCTCCAGAATGGGCCCCATTTTGCTTAAAATGTGCTGGAAATTTTCCCGGCGGTGGGGAATCAGGCAGTTGGTGCAGTTTTTGATGCCTTTTTCCGTGTAGGTGAAGTTGCCGCCGCACTTGTCCCCCAGGGCATACAGGGGGCAGTAGCAGAACAGACAGCTGAATTCCTCCGGTTTCTCAGTTTTGTGGCAGGGGAAATATTCGCAGGCTTTGTTTTGGTTAAAATCGTAGTTGGGCATGGTACTTGCTCCTTTTTTGTGATACAATCCTTACAGGTGATAAAAATGCGTGTATTTGTGGATGCAGACGGCTGTCCCGTGGCAAAGCTCACCGCCCGGCTGTGCGCCGGGGCTGGGGTGGACTGCACATTGGTGTGCGACACCGCCCACAGCTTCGACTTGCCGGGGGTTACCCTGTTGCAGACGGACAAGGGGCGGGACAGTGCCGATCTGGTGATTGCCAACCGGGTGCAGCCCGGGGATGTGGTGGTGACCCAGGACTATGGTCTGGCGGCTCTGTGCCTGGCAAGAAAGGTGCGGGTGCTCCACCAGGACGGCTGGGAGTATCGCCAGGAAAACATTGACGGGCTTCTTACCTTCCGGGCAGAGAGCAGCCGGTGGCGGGACGCCGGGAACCGGCAGAAGGGCCCGGCAAAACGCAAGCCCTCCCAGGATGCGGCCTTCCAAAAGGCTCTGGAAGGGATCCTTCAGTTCCAGGGATAAACGGCAGGAGGCTCCAGCGCAAATTCCATGGGCTTTCCTGTGGCGGGGTGGCAGAACCCCAGGCGATAGGACCACAGGGCAATCTCGCAGTTGTCCTCCAGAAGGGAATACTTCCGATCCCCCACCAGAGGCAGGCCACGCCCGGAAAACTGCGCCCGAATCTGATGGGTGCGCCCGGTGACCAGCTGAATCCCCACCTTGGTGAGATTTTCCCGGCTGGACAAAACCTGATAGTGCAAAATGGCCTCCTGGACGCCCTTTCCCGGCTCCTTTACGATGTAGGTTTTCCGCTCCTGCTTGTTTCGCAGCAGCAAATCCTTAAAGGTTCCGGCCTTTTCCTCCGGGCAGCCGTGGATGACCGCCAAATATTCTTTCTGGAAAATATCCTCACGGATTTGCCGGGACAGCTCCGAGGCGGCCTCCGGGGTGATGGCCAGCACCATAAGCCCGGATACCACCCGGTCCAGCCGGTGGACGGTGCGCACCTGATGGGACGGCAGATTCAGAGCCTGCCGCACCAGCTCCGGCATACCTCCCGGCTCGTCGGTGGAAAGCACCCGGGGCGGTTTGACACAAACCACAATGGCATCATCGTGATACAAAATATCCATAAAAAACTCCCATGTTTTCTTTTCATGATAACAAATTTAAGGAAAAAATGCAAGAGGTGACCCCATATGAAATTGGTCGTACTGGACAGTCAGGCGGTAAATCCCGGGGATTTAAGCTGGGACTGGCTGAAAGCCTTTGGAGAGGTAGCCGTCTACCCCCGTACCCCGGAGGAAGAGGTGGTGTCCCGGATTGGGGATGCGGAAATCGTCCTCATCAATAAAATCGCCATGACCCGGCAGGTGCTGGAGCGCTGCCCCAACCTGAAGCTGATTTGTGTCCAGGCCACAGGCTACAATGTGGTGGACTGCCAGGCCGCCCAGGAGCTGGGAATCCCGGTGTGCAATGTGCCGGACTACGGCACCGATGCCGTGGCCCAGTTTACCATGGGACTGCTTTTGGAGCTGTGCCACCAGATTGGACACCATAACCGATGGGTGCAGGCAGGAAATTGGTGCACCAACCCGGATTTTTGCTATTGGGAAACGCCCCAGATGGAACTGTCCGGCAAAACCATGGGTATCATCGGCTTTGGCCGGATTGGCCGCCGGGTAGGGGAGCTGGCAAAAGCCTTTGGTATGGAGGTGCTGGCCTACAGCCGCAGCCGCACCCCGGAAGGGGAGAAAATCGCCTCCTATGTGCCCCTGGAGGAGCTGTTGGAAAAATCCCAGGCACTGAGCCTTCACTGCCCCCTGACACCCCAGACCCATAAGATTATCAACGAGAATACCCTGAATCAAATGCAGACCGGGGCAATTCTTCTCAACACCGCCAGAGGCGACCTGGTGGAAGAAGCTGCGGTAGCCAGCGCCCTGAGAGCCGGAAAGCTCCGGGGATACGCCGCCGATGTTCTCAGTCGGGAGCCCATGTCCCCGGAGAACCCCCTGCTGGGTGCCCCCAACTGTATCCTCACCCCCCACATGGCCTGGGCCCCGGTGGAAAGCCGCCGCCGGATTCAGCGCTGCACCCAGGATAATATCGAAGCCTTCCTGGCGGGGCATCCCATCCACGTGGTAAACCCCTGAAAAACGGAATCGGGGATTGCATTTTCCCAAAAAAATGGTATAATGAATTGTCCCCGATTTTCATGGAGATGTACCCAAGTGGTTGAAGGGTCCGGATTCGAAATCCGGTAGGTCGGTTCCGCCGGCGCTGGGGTTCGAATCCCCACATCTCCGCCACAGAACCGGGCACCTGTCAGCACAGGTGCCCGGTTTTGCATATAGATATGGATAAAGGAGGGGGATAAATATGGAATTGAGAGAAATTATGGAGCAGATTACGGCTGTTCCCCTGGGAGACGGCGTGCAGGTGACGCAGCTTACCCACGAAGAAGATGGAGAGCCGTATCAGGTGTGGCAAATCGATAACGGGGATGCCCGGTATATCTTAAAGGAAGCCAAAGAAAAGGAGGCTGAAATTTACCAGTCCATTCTGGCAGACCTCCCCGGGGATAGCGTGCCCAGAATTTACCAGACCATTGGGGAAGAAAATAAAGTCTGCCTGTTGATGGAGTATATCCAAGGGGAGGACTTGCGCAGCTGCAATCGGAGAAAACTTAATTTGGCATTGAATGCCCTGATTGCCCTGCAGAGAAAAACCTGGGAGGATCAAACCCTTGCGGATGTGGGATACACCTACGAAAGAAGCTGCAAAAACCTGGAAAACAGAGCCCGGTATTTGAACGATCCCCTTTTAGAGGCGGTATTTCAGCAGTTTCTGCAGGAGTATGCCTCCGTTCCCAGGACGCTTTGCCATGATGATTTGCTGCCCTTCAATGTGATTGCCTCGGATAACCGGGCGGTTCTCATAGACTGGGAATGTGGCGGTCTCCTGCCATACCCTGCCTCCTTTGCCCGCCTGATTGCCCATGGGGAGGAGAAGGAAAACGCTTTTTTCTACATGACCCGGGAGGACAAGAACTTTGCTGTGGATTACTATTATGAGAACCTGCTGAAGGAAAAGGGAATCACGTATGCCCAATGGAGAGAAAACCTGGCATACTTTTTGTTTTCAGAATACTGTGAGTGGGTGTTCGTGGGAAATAAATATGGCGTAACAGACGGTGAAAATTTCCAAAAATATCTGCCCCTTGCCAAAGAACAAGCCGGTAGAATCCAGAGAAGGGAGTTTCATATAAATTTCTGATAAACACAGCCATATAAACCTGGGAGATGTGGATTTACAGGCGGCGATAAAGACGAAAACAAGCTGCGGAGCAAGCCCCATCCGCCAGGCCGGATACCCTTCCGTTTTACTCCCATTGCGGGGATGTTGCTGGAGATTTTGCCGGTGCACTTTTGTGTTTTCTGAAAATAAGCATAAGAAAAGACCGCTGATTTTACACATGACGGTGTAAAATCAGCGGTCAGTTTATCCATACATCTTTTTTCAAAAGCTGTTTGCCGCCAGTAAGTCCACAGAAGATAGCCTCATATGCGGCGCAAGGGGCTGTAGCCACATTGCCGGAACGAAGTCACGGAACATCTTTGGTCTGCTGGTTTTTCTGCTGACACAAAAAGCGCCCCGGGACAATATGTCATAGTGCCTGATACAGCTGCGTCAGAATTCTTCATCCGGTGCCTGACCATCATGTGCCAGCCACTGACATTCTGTCAATTTCATATTTGAAAAAACAGCACGGAAAGAGGATTCCTCCGGACTGCAGGCATAAATTCCGAATCGAATTTTCCCTTTCCCCTCATGCAGATGGCAGACCCGCATCTGACGAAAGACAACCCCATCCTCAGAGCACTCCATGCAGAAATCATCCTCTCTCCGGCTCAGACGATACCACATGGATTTTATGCTGGCGGAAATTTCCGTGGTTGCCCAATCTGAATAGCCAAAATTGGTTACCACGCTGCCCAAATGCTGGAAACGCTCGTTTTCATATTCGATAGAAGCTTTCAGCCAGTTTTCAGAATCCAGATATACCACCACGCCGCACTGGTCAAAACGATGGTGGCTTTCAGGAAATTCTGTTTTGACGATAAAGGAAAAAAACTTTTCCTCTGTATCCATCTGAAGCACAGGGGCGTTGTCGTTGCGGAAATGATACCCCCATCCCATACCTCCTGACTGCAAGGGTTAAAAACTCGGGCTTTGCAGAATATTTCAGGTAAGGGGGTGAACAGGGGGCTGTCTTACAGGTTCTTTACGCTCAGAGCCCGAATCGCATTGATTACAGCCAGAATCATGACGCCCACATCCGCAAAAACAGCAAGCCACATATTGGCCATGCCCAGGGCCACCAGGACCAGGCAAATCAGCTTGATGCCGATGGCAAGAACAATGTTCTGGTACACAATCCCCATGCATTTGCGGCTGATCTGAATGGCCTTGGGGATCTGCATGGGGTCATCATCCATCAGCACCACGTCGGCGGCTTCAATGGCTGCATCGGAACCCATGGCGCCCATCGCAATTCCGATATCCGCCCGGCCCAGCACCGGAGCATCATTGATACCGTCGCCCACGAAGGCCAGTTTGGCTTTCTCCGGCTTCTCTTTCAGCAGGGCCTCCACTTTTTCCACTTTATCCCCAGGAAGAAGCTGGCTGTATACCTGATCGATGCCCAGATCCCGGGACACCTGCTGGGCTACCTGGCTGGTATCGCCTGTGAGCATGACGGTATTTTCCACCCCAACCTTCTTCAAAAGCCGGATTGCCTGCCTGGAGGTGGGTTTCACCACGTCGGAAATCACGATATGTCCTGCGTATTCCTGGTCGATCGCCATGTGAATGATGGTTCCTACGCTGTGGCAGTCGATGTAATCCACCCCAATATACCGCATCAGCTTGTCGTTGCCGGCAGCCACGGTGTGACCGTCAACCCTGGCAATGACGCCGTTGCCGCTGAGCTCCTGAATATCACAGACACGGCTGCGGTCGATTTCCTTACCGTAGGCTTTCTGAAGGCTCTTGCTGATGGGATGGCTGGAGGCCGACTCTGCCAGGGCGGCGTATTCCACCAGCTTGGCGTTCTCCAGCTGGTTGTGGTGGATGCCGTTGACCTGGAATACACCCTGGGTCAGCGTACCGGTTTTATCGAACACCACCACCCGGGTCTTTGACAGTGTTTCCAGATAGTTGGAGCCCTTGATCAGTATCCCTGCCTTGCCGGCTCCGCCGATTCCGGCAAAGAAGCTCAAGGGAATGCTGATTACCAGGGCACAGGGGCAGCTTGCCACCAGGAACGTCAATGCACGGTAAATCCAGGTTTCCCATCCCCCGTCAAGGCCGAGGGCAAGCATCCGAACCAACGGCGGCAGGACAGCCAGAGCCAGCGCGGCGTAACAGACAGCGGGGGTATAAATTTTGGCAAAACGGGAGATGAAATTCTCCGACCTGGACTTGCGGGAGGAAGCGTTTTCCACCAAATCCAGAATTTTGGAGGCTGTGGATTCTCCGAATTCCTTTGTGGTTCTGATTTTCAGCACGCCGGTCATGTTGATGCAGCCGCTGATAATCTCGTCCCCTGCTTTCACGTCCCGGGGCAAAGATTCGCCGGTGAGCGCTGCCGTGTTCAGCGTGGAAACACCCTCCGTAACTACACCGTCAATGGGCACCTTCTCGCCGGGCTGAACCACGATGATGGAGCCAATCTCCACCTCCTCCGGGTCCACCTGTTCCAGCTTGCCATCTGCCGCAATGTTTGCATAATCGGGGCGAATATCCATCAGGTCGCTGATATTCCGGCGGCTTTTTCCCACTGCGTAGCTCTGGAACCACTCGCCCACCTGGTAGAACAGCATAACTGCAATGGATTCCAGATAGTCACCGTTTTCATAGACGGCCAGTGCCAAAGCGCCGATGGTGGCTACCGCCATCAAGAAGTTCTCATCAAAAACCCGGCCGTTGCGGATACCTTTGTATGCCTTTTTCAGAATATCATATCCAATGATAAGATAGTCTGCCAGGTAAAAACCCAGCCGTACCCAGCGCCCGGCAGTGCCCAGCCGGTCAAAAAAGCCGGCTCCCAAAGTCTGTAACGCCAGCAGCAATACCGTGGCTGTCAGGATTCTTCCCAGCATAATTTTCTGTTTCTTTGTCATGCCGCTGCTGGGCCGCTGACCAATCAGGAGAAGAATGACGGATAGTGCGGCTACCGCCATCAGCAAGCCGCTTTCAATCATTTCCTGCATACTGCACATTCCTTTCTGAATTTCTTTGATTCTTGAAAAAAGTGCCCCTTCCGCCCGTAGCGTCTGGGGCACCTGTGGGGAGGGAGCTTACAGGAAGATCTCGCAGTCCGGCTCCACCTTTTTGCAAGCCTTCTTCACAGCAGCCATCACAGCGGCGGGCTCCTGTCCCTCTGCAAATTCCACAATCATCTTCTGGGTCATGAAGTTCACAGTAGCGTTCTGCACGCCGCTGGTTTTCCGGGCGGCATCCTCCATCAGGTTGGCGCAGTTGGCGCAGTCTACTTCAATTTTGTAGGTCTTTTTCATTTTTCAAAACTCCTTTCCGGTTTCACCCTTGTTGCAAGAACGATTAAACCATCGTTTAATCGTGCCTTCATCATACTCAGATAAACCGGCTTCGTCAACGCTTTGAAAGCACATCCTGCCGTTTGGGCAAAAGGTTCTGCCACTTGGGAAAATGGAGCCTTTTCCTGTGGTGCGGCACAAAAAAGTTCTGACAAGAAGCAGAACCTCCCTGTCAGAACCTTTTTTATCTTTTGGGGCGTCGCTGCCCGGAGTTTTCCGAGCCCCGCACCTCTTCGTGGTAAAAGTAATCCACGATTACAGGATGCCCAGGCTCTGCCCGTCCGTAGGGCAGCTCGTTGTCCACAAAGGGGCAGCCGTATTCTTTTGCAATACGCTCCGCCTGCGCCTCCAAACCACGGAAGTAGCTTTTGTCTGCTTTGTTATAGATAGCGTCGTACAGCGGAACCAAGTCAGGATACTTTTTACGAATATAGTCCAGGATATCTTTTTTGAATCCGCCGCGCAGATTCAGATTTTCCAGCCAGATCAGGTCGCATTGGTTTCTGACCTGATGGAATATAGCCTCAAAATCTGTGATACCGGGAAAAACAGGGGCAATAAAGCAGACTGTGCGAATACCCGCCTCATAGACCTGCTTCATGGCATCCAGTCGCCGGCTGATGCTGACGGCGTTGTCCATGTCGTTTTTGAAGCCCTCGTCCAAGGTGTTGATTGACCAGGAGACCGTGACCTTTCCCAGTTCTTTCAGAAGGTCAATATCCCGGATTACCAGGTCTGACTTGGTGCAGATGAGAATTTCCGCCCCGCTGCCCCGGAGCTGCGCAAGAAGCTTTCGGGTGTTCTGAAACTGGGCCTCCTGGGGCAGATAGCCGTCCGTCACAGAACCGATGACTATGCGCTGCCCATGGTATCTTTGGGGATTTTTGATTGCCGGCCAGTGTTTCACATCCAGGAATGTACCCCACGGCTCCGTATGTCCCGTAAATCGCTTCATAAACGAGGCGTAGCAGTATTTGCAGCCATGGGTACAGCCCACATAAGGATTGACGGAATAGCCGCCCACCGGCAGGGTGGATTTTGTCATAATATTTTTGGCTTCTATATCCTGAATCAGAATGGTGCTGTCTTTCACTTCCGCCATGTTTTCTGTTCCTCCAATACCCGGTAAAAGGCCGGGGGTAATTCCTGAACCATCTGTGCCGCTCCCATGATAGGAAGCAGATCTTCCTTCATGAATACCGGGATGCCAAGGCCATGGGCCTGATGAGTCAGGTTCCACACCCATTCCGGTCTGGATACGGATTTGCCCTTCCTGTGCCCGGTCTCAGTGCCAATGACAATCCACTCGATTCCGGTCAGCTCCACCTGGCCAATATCATCAAACATGGGTTCAAAGGTCACATGATAGTGTCCGCCATGGATATGCTCCCGCAAAGTCCGGATACGGTTTTTCTCTTTACTGGAGGTAACAGTTACGCCAAACCAAGCATTCTCTAGGGTAGTGGAAAACGCAATATCCTCCGGTCGCTTGGTCAAAAACAGATACTGATGCCGGGGATTTTCAGTCATCTTGGCAAATATCTGTTCCCGCCACTCCGGCTTCCAGCAGGCAAAATCGCTCATGCCGGTAAGCAAAAAATTCTGTGGACGCTTTTTCTCCATCAGCCGCAGCTTGCCGGGAAAAAACGCCGGCTTTTCAAAGTCGTCGATCATGTGAAACCGGCGGACATTGTTTCTGGCGTAGCAGTAGCTGCAGCCGATTGGGCAGCCGATTACCAGATTCATGTTTTGAATACAGTCTTTGATACAGACAGTCACCGCTGACGCCTCCTTTCCGTTTTCAGATTCAGCCTTCTGCCGCCGGGGCAACTTTCCTGAAGCCGTTCCAGGCATACAGCCCCTTCTTCTCCTCGTCGCCCAGGAACTTGTCCACCTGGCAGATGTGCAGGATATGGTCGCCAACTTCCACCGACTGCTGCAGGGTGGCCACCATTGCCAGGCGAGTAGAGCTTGACAAACTGGGTGTCCTGGTTGGTGGTCAATACAAAGAAGTCCTTTCCTGCCAGCAGTGCATCCAGATCCAGATAGGGCGGACGTACAGGGGCGGTCTGGGTGGTATGCAGAAAGGTAGCCAGATATCCCCAGTATTCTTCCCGGGTCTGCCAGCGGTGCATCATCCCTCCAAAGGCACCTTTGAAGTGGTACTTTTCTGCAAAAGACCGGAAGTATTTTCGATAGGAGGCGTTGTCCTCGTAGTAGAAATCCCCGCCGCCGGCAGCCGACAGGCCGGAGGCTCCGCCCACTACCACGCAGTCAGCTTCCCTGATATCCTGTACCAACCGATTGATCTGTTCGCCATACGGCAGCGGCTTTTTGACGGTCAGCTGATAAGGCGTGCCGCCGGAAGCATAGACAGAGTAGTACTTACCGTAATTCCCCTGGGCCTGCATGACCAGGTCCTCATAAAATTGCATTGCCACCATTCCTTTCTGTTGGGTGTAATTTTTATTCTTACTGCAAATCATCTTAACACCTACTTGCGCTTCTGTCAATATGCTGTTATAATAAAATTAACACCAAAACGGAAAGGAAATCGGGCTATGAAATACCCCACCCGGCTTAGCGATGCTGTGCACATTCTGGCTTTTATCGCACTGTACCCAGACTGCGACATGACCAGCAATAAGCTGGCAGAGAGTGTTCAGACCAATCCTGCCTATGTGCGCCAGCTCATGTCCGCCCTACGAAGGGGAGGGCTGCTGGTCAGCGTGAAAGGACATCCCCGGCCGACCCTGGCTCGTGAGCCGGAAAAAATCACGTTGCTGGATGCCTACCGGGCGGTGGAGGGGAACAAGCCCCTGCTCCATCAGGACATTCACACGAACCCGGCCTGCGGCGTGGGGGTGAATATCCAGTTGGTGCTGCGGGATTTTTACCTGGACATCCAAAAAACAGCGGAACAGAGAATGGAAGAAATCACCCTGAAAAATGTGCTGGAACAGTACCACATAAGGTTGGAGGGAATACAAAAAGGCGGTGACTGCGGCTGCCCTGGGAATTTCCCCCAAAGCACCGGGTACGAGGCCTCTCCGGAGTAAAGTATGGTCAGACACATTTTTGCAGTACCCCTTGCCCCACAACCACGGACAGGAGCCGGAACACCATGAAAAAAGAAGAAGCCAAAGTTATGGCGCAAAAACTCCAGAACATTCCAAACGGCACCCTTTCCGTGAAGGATTGCCGTTCCGGCGGAGTGGGCAGCGCGCTCTTTGGGGAACAGTTTCAGGCGGTTACAGCCGGGAAAGGCTATGTGGAGGCATATGAACCCTTCCCGGGAATAGAGGTGTCCTTCAATACGTTTCTTGCTTCCCAGGTCAGCTTCCGGCACGGCGCTTCGGATTCCGCTTTGGAAATTTACTATTGCCGCAGTGGCCGGGTGGGCTGGAATATGCAAGGGGGCACAGCCGTTTATTTGGGCGCAGGTGATGTGACTGTGCACAGCATGGCCTGTTGTGCGGATTCCTCCATGATGTTTCCTTTGGGATATTCGGAGGGGATTTCCATTTCCGTGGATTTGAAACAGCTGCATTCCCTTTGTCCGGAAATTCTGAAGGATGGCGGGGTGGAGGCCGACCGGTTACGGGAGCGGTTTTGCGCCGGAAAACCGTGGGCGATTCCCTCCTGTTCCGATTTGGAGCACATTTTTGCCCCGCTCTTTTCTTCGCCTGGGTCTGTGGGAATGGCCCTTTTGAAATTGAAGGTGCTGGAAATGCTTGTTTATCTGAGCAACCGGAAGACTTGGGGGAAGGAACTGACCCAATACTTCTCCCGGCAAACCGAATTGATCAAGGAAATTCATAAGCAGTTGACAGAGCATCCGGACCAGCGATTTACCATTGCAGAGCTTTCCAAAGCGTATCTGATCAACACTTCCACGCTGAAGGAGATATTCAAGGCGGTCTACGGCCAGCCGATTGCCACTTATATGAAGGAGTATCGGGTGCAGCAGGCCATGAAACTGCTGCGTGAAACCGATGCCTCCATTGCGGATGTGGCCAACCGCGTGGGATACGAAACCCAGGGGAAGTTTTCCAAGGCATTCAAGGACGTGGTACAGGTCTTACCGACGGAGTATCGCAAAACCTATCAAAATGGGGAGTAATGAAATTGTACGGAGCAATACCGGGGAATAAAGGGAGCCATGCCGCTTCCTGATAACAAGAGAAAGGATTTGATATATATGGGTAACAATCAGACTGGTGTGACAGAACTGGAGAATCAGATTTTGACGGGGGAGCGTGCTCTGTTTCAGGGGCATGACCTCCGGATCAAAGGTACAATCTTTGCAGACGGGGAATCGCCCCTGAAGGAAAGCCGCAATATTGAACTGGTGGAGTGCATGTTCAAGTGGAAATACCCCTTGTGGTATGGAAAGAACATTGTGGTAAAGAACAGCACCTGGTT
>DVGG01000028.1 GCA_018712825.1 Candidatus Faecousia excrementipullorum
ATACAGTATTCCCCTGTTTTCCATTCTTTTGTCTGACAAAAAATCTCTCGCTGCCAGCTCTTGCCTATTTATTCAGAGCTTCCCTAACAGACAGAATGTATTTTTATTGAGGAAAATTTGATATTTCAGAAGTATGCTGTTAAACTGAGGTGAAAATAATGGCTTACAGAATTCTAATTGTGGATGATGAACCCGAGATGGTGCAAATGCTCAGTCGTTTTTTGAGTCGCAGCGGATATGAAATTATCCCCGCATTCACCGGAGAAGAGGCGGTTGCATCAATAAAGGCTCACCCCGACATAATCCTCTTGGACATCAATATGCCTGGGATGGATGGAATTTCTGTCTGTAAGGAGGTTCGTGATAAAATTGGATGTCCGATTTTGTTTCTTACGGCCAAAGATCAGGAGGCAGATAAAATCGAGGGGTTTACTGCTGGAGGCGATGACTATATCACAAAGCCCTTTTCCCTGGACGAGCTGAAAGTACGAATCGATGCACATCTGCGGCGGGAACATCGGGAGAAACAAGTCCAAAGAAAAGTGTTTGGGGATATTACAGTGGACTATTCCGCACAAGAGGTTCTTGTTTGCGGAGAATCCATGCACTTTCTCCGTAAAGAATTCGAAATTATCAGAATGCTTTCCCTTAATTCCGGACAGGTATTCAGCCGCAGCTATATCTACGAAACCATATGGGGATTAGAGGCTTGTGGTGACGATAATGTCATTATGGAGCACATTCGGAAAATCCGGCAAAGATTCGGAAAAGCGGGATGCATAAACCCGATTGAAACCGTCTGGGGGGTGGGCTATAGATGGATAAAATAAAATTATGTTGGAAGAAAATCCCGATTCCTGTGGCCTTTATGTTTTGCAGTATCACGGCTATTTTGCTGGCACTACTGTGTACCAATCTTACCATGAGATTTGCGCAGTCAGGGCAGGCAATGATTCAGGAAAAATATATAGAAATCGATCTGGATGCTTTGAAACCTGCGAACGATTCCGAAGGCTTGGTTGAGGCAGTGCCTGGAGAGGATAGTGAGAAATATCAACTTATACAGCTTCCTCCTTCGGCATTCAGCGAAGAGGATCAGCAGAAATACAGTTTTTATGAGTATACAGAAGAAATGGCCGCAATTTGTTGGTATACAGTATTTTTGTTACTAGCGGCGACTATATTCTACTTTTGGAAAATCCGAACGCCGTTTCGGCTATTGACCGAGGCTACCGAAAAAATCGCCAGACATGATTTAGGATTTGAGGTTGCAGACTGTGGTCAGGATGAATTTGGGCGGCTCTGTCGTTCCTTTGAAGAAATGCGGAAAGAATTGGTAAAAAATGAAACGGCGCTTTGGAGGGCATCGGAAGAACGAAAACGTTTGAATGCGGCTTTTTCCCACGACCTCAAAACGCCTCTTACAATCTTGCAAGGGCATACCGATATGCTGTTGGAGGATCTTCCTGATGAAAGATGTTCAAGAACAGAACTGTTTGAATCTGTCCGGACCATCTCTCGACAAGTAACCAGAATCCACGACTATGTAAAAACAATGAACTCCATTCAAAAGCTGGAGGACTATGAAATCCACCCGGAACCGTTGCCCCCGTCTGATTTTATTCAGATACTCTCTGATATTGTATTTGGTCTATTTGCACCGGAGAAGGCGGAAATAATAAGTGAGCTTTCAGAAGAACCTCTCAATATTGACAGCCAAGTATTGTCCCAAATTTGCGAAAACCTATGTTCCAATGCTTCACGATATACAAAGGATATGTTACAGGTTACAGTATTGCGAAAGAGGGATATTCTCACACTGATATTTCTGGATGATGGTCCGGGATTTTCCCCCAACGATTTAAAAGCAGCAGTGCGACCTTACTATCGGGGAGATAACAGTGAGAAGTCCACTCATTTTGGGCTTGGACTTTATATTTGCGATCTTCTGTGTCAAAAACACGGAGGTACTCTTTCCATTGAAAATAACAGTCAAGGCGGTGCAAAAATCACCGTAGAAATTTTCTGCGATTGAGAAAATCTTGAGATTCCTCCGATAAGATTCAGATGCTGAGAGATTACTCGGCATCTGAATCTTTTTTCTATGGAGGAAACTATGAAAAGGAAATTGCTTAAAACGTCTGCAATGTTGTTGTCAATCATGCTGCTTATTTCCGGGTGCAGGCTCCGCAACCCAATGTATGCCGGCGAAAGCAGCTCCACGCAAGAAAACACGCTGCCACAAATTCCTTCTGATTCCGAGAACGGTCTTCAAAATCCCGGCGGAGGCACTTCGTTGGCAGAAGATGAGAAGTTGGGATTTCAGAAAACCATGAATGCGTCGGATGTATTCCGGCTTAATAAAATGTGCAAAGGCAGTGGGGGATATTATCTTGAAAACGAAGGATTACTGTATTATCTGGAGCCAGAAAGCGGACGCATGATTCCGGTTTGCAGTAAGCCAAACTGTCAGCATAAAGACGATAATTGTAATGCGTGGATTAATAGTTCGATGTTGACAATTTACGAAGATACACTCTATTTTGCAAACGGCGATGGGTTTGGCCAGGGCCTGAGACTTTTTTCCATGAATCCTGACGGTACAGGGAGAAAACAGATACAGGAACTGGAGACGCCATTAAAATCTGATAACGCCACCATTACATTCATGTCCACTGCCAGTCCGATTTTATATAACGGTATGGTCTATTTTAAGGACGGAGACCGGATTTGTACTGCAAAACTTGGACAGGATGTATCAGAAGCTAAGGTGCTGATGCAGGAATCACGGGAGGGAGTCCAGGAGAGCCATTGGAAATTCTGGGCAGATGAGGATACGGTTTATGCCATGCATCGAACACTTACCACGGAGGGATATGTAGACACGCTCTACCGTCTAAATGATACCGATGCAGAAAAACTTTGGAACTCCAAGATTTTATTGGAGTTAGGTGCAGAGGAGATTATTCTTGATGGCAATGCCCAGTGGTATATAAATAGTGGCGTACTTTATTACTATACCTCTGGCGGTCAAGTGTGGAAAGTCGAATTAAACGGTTCTGACAACGATGACAGCAGTGGAGCAGCGAAGCTCCTTCAGTGCACCACACCGCTGATAAAAGATACGGATGCAGGAAGTGGCGGAACAGGACTTTTCAGCAAAGATTTCATTTTTGTCCTAAACAATCCAAAAGAGAGCAACACCCTTTCCGTCTATGATTACAGCGGTAAGCTGCTGCAAAAACTGGATCTCTCAGAAATCTTCAACCTTCACCCCAATACCTATTGCATCGAGTTGGTGTTTGCTGATAATGGTAAACTCTATCTGCTTGGTAGCCGGGGACAGGAAATGAGCGCACAGAATAATCTCTATCAGTTGGATCTCCAAAATGGAAGCCTGAAGGAAATTATCCACTGGCCCAACTCTGGTTCTGATTATCAGGAACCGGAAACTCAGTATGGAGAGATTGGATAATGGAGTTAAAACTGAGGAATCTAACAAAACAATACGGAAGCTTTACCGCCTTAAATCAGTTAAATGTCACTTTTACACCGGGGATTTATGGAATTTTAGGTGCAAACGGTGCGGGAAAAAGTACCATGATGAATCTGATTAGTGACAATCTGAAACGTTCAACCGGGGAAATTCTTTGGAACGACCAAGAGATTCTATCTCTTGGGAAAAAATTTCGGAAAGTCTTAGGATTCATGCCTCAACAACAAGGCTATTACGATCGTATGACCGTAGACTTTTTCCTTCGTTATCTTTCCCAGTTGAAAGGAATTCCCCCAAAACAGGCAGACCGGGAAATCAGATTTCTTCTGCAAAAGACCAATCTCTCCGATGTTTGTCATAAACAGATGGCAAGTCTCTCCGGCGGTATGAAGCAGCGTGTGCTGCTGATTCAGGCTCTTTTGGGAGATCCCAAAGTAGTGCTCTTAGACGAACCAACAGCGGGACTGGATCCCAAAGAACGTATCCGGATTCGAAATCTGATTTCAGAATTTTCTCAAGGACGAATTGTTTTGCTCGCCACTCATATCGTGAGCGACATTGAGTTTATTTCTGATAAAATCCTGCTTATGAAAAATGGAGAGCTTGTTCGGATGGGGAGTACGGAAGAGCTGTTGATGAGTGTTGCGGATAAGGTACGGGAGTTGCCCTGTGACCCGGGGCAGCTACCCGAACTGGAAAATCGTTATAAGGTGGGCAATGTGTCCAGACGGCAGGGGCAGACGGTAGCACGGCTGGTAGGTGACAATCTGCCGCCGGAAAGCAAAACCCTGGCAGATCGGCTTACATTGGAGGATGTGTACCTCTACTACCTGGAGGAAGCCCAATGATGGAATGGAAACGAACGATTTTTTCAGGTCGTTTTATTTGCCTGGTGCTTTGTATTATCCTGCTGAATGGGATTTGCTTTGTCAAAGCTCAGTTTGACCGCAGTCTGGGGCTTGATTTAACCGCCCCAGAGTCTCAGCTCTCACATAGTGTGGTAGTGACAGCGGAAGGGATTTTTCAGCCAGAGGAGCTTCCACAAATCCCCTTAAATGAGCTTAACAAGGAATATCTTACTGTTCTTCATGAGTTGAAAAGTTTGCCGCTGCAAGAAATCTGTTCCACGCTATCAGAGAGAATGGAGCGACTATCCGGGCTATGGGATGGTTGTGCTCTCTATACGAGACAAGGAGAGAGTGATTTTGACAAGGCACAATGGGAGGACTTTACGAAACAACAACCTGAAGCGGCAGAAAATATAATCGAGGGTGCAATCACCCAAGAAGATGTTTATCGGGAATATGTGGCTGTTCACACCCTGTTTTCGCGCTCGGAAGCGCTGAAGAACTTTCCGGAATACTTGCGTGCAATTGAAAAGAACAAGGATTATATGCTGACATTCTCCATTTTTAGAGATGAAAACAGCTTTTCTTTACGAAACATACTGAAAACAGCAGATGAGTTTCAGTGTTTAGAGAATGTGGCTCTATCTATAGAGAATACAGCAGCAATAGAAGGTATTCTTCTCTACAGCGGCAGCGATCTGTTTCTGATACTTCTGCTGATGGCGGCTGTACTGTGCTTTTTGGCAGATCGACAACGAGGGCTTTGGGAACTCATCTACAGTCTGCGGAGGGGCCGAAGCACCTTGGCGTTGCATCGCTTGGGAATACTTTTGCTCCTTTCTGCTACGGGAACACTTTTGCTTTACGGAAGCAATGCTGTTCTTGGGACAATTCTTTACGGTGGTATTGGAAATTTACATATCAGTGTCCAGTCTATCCCTATCTTACAGGAGTACCCTGTTCCAATATCCACTGGCGGTTTTTTAATCCAATATACCGTTTTCCGAATTGGATCTGCTTTCCTGCTGGGGCTTATACTTTGGCTTTTGTTGGGAGCGCTTTCCGATGCACGCTACGGCGTGATTATTGGTATTGCCTTTCTGTTGGTGGAGTATGGGCTTTATCGCTTTCTCCCGGAACAAAGCGCCTACAACATTTTGAAATACTTTAATCTCTGCACATATTTTTATATAGCTCCCCTCTATACACATTATCTCAATGTGGATATTCTGGGATTTCCCGTAGGAATCCGTCGGGTATCAGAATTGGCTGCTCTTCCCTTAATCTTGCTAATGAGCAGCGGGTGTATCGTACAGCAGTGTTTTCGTCGTCCGGCACAGGGAAAGCCATGGGCAGAAAAATTTGCACGCCGGATAGGAAGCTGTTTAGATCAATGCCTGAAATGTCTTCCTCTATGGGGCCGGGAAGTATATAAAATCTTGTTTTCTCAAAGAGGAATCATTATCTTACTTCTGTTTGTCTATGTTGCATTGGGAATGGCACATAACGTCCCCCTGCAGGCCGGAAGTGAACAGGAGGCCTATGAACGGCAGTATCTTGTTCAATTGCAAGGAGAAATCACGAGCAAAACCTTTTCGGAAATGGATCGCTTGCAGGAGGAACAGAAAAGAATTATTGAGACAGCGGAACAGGGGAAGGAAGCATATGCTAACGGTGAAATCTCCCGCGGTGAATATATGTCAATCAGTTTTGAAGGGAATATCGCACAGGTGAAACTTGCAGCCTTAGGAGAAGTTGAAAATCGAGCAGAAACGCTGAAAGAACAAAGCGAAATGCAGGGTTTTACCCCCGTTTTGCTGGATGAAACACCATACCAAAGTGTTTATGGGGAACCGGCTAAAATTGTACGACTGAAATCTCTTTTTCTGATTTTGGGGGCATTATTATTGCTTTTGGGTGCGAATAGTGCATATGAACGTAAATCTAAAATGATATCCTTACTCCGCTCTGCAAAAGGTGGTCAAAAAGGGGTTTTACGTGCAAAGGTGTTGGCCTCAGTTTCTATCACGCTTCTTCTCTGGGCTGTAATGTACGGAAAAGAATTCTGGGATTTTTATAGAATTTTTCCTGAGGAATTGTGGAATATAGCACCACAAAATCTTTCCGTATTGGCCTATTTTCCCATTTCCTGCACCCTGATACAGTTTTTTATGATGTATTACTTTGCTGGTGGATTATGTTTGGTGACGGCCTCTGTGTTACTGATTCTATCCGGAATATATCTATACAGTAGGAAATAGGCTGCATAATCTTAACAAATATCGAAGTATGTTTTTTATGTAAAACAGTGCAGTTCGACACGAGAAAAAACGATGTACGCATTACCATTACATGTTGCGTAAATACAACTTTGAGATGCTGGTGAACGCAAAAACATAATCTTGCCTTGTGGTTTTCGCTATGCAACGAAATGGAGGTCAACTCTATGGAGGTATTTTTCCGACGAACAAAGTATTCCGTTGTAAAACGAAAATAACCGGCAGCACCAATTCTCCCTCAGGTGGGCAAAATCGCCGGGGCGGTGGGTGGATTTTATTTCACGGAAAACCCCAGTTTTTCCATTTCACCAAAGGCGGAGCCTTTGGTTTCACACTTTTTCTCAAAAAAGAATTTCACAAAAAAGATTGCCTCCCCAACCGGGGAGGCAATCTTTTTTACTTGGTGGGGGAGTTGGAGCGGAGGGTCACGTCGTGGTAGCCGCCTTCTACGATGGAGACGGAGGATACCAGGGTCAGCTTGGCCTTGGCCTGGAGGTCCTGGAGGTTGGTGACGCCGCAGTTGCACATGGTGGACTTGACCTTGTAGAGGCTGCCTTCCACATTGTCGTGGAGGCTGCCGGCGTAGGTCACGTAGGAGTCCACGCCTTCCTCAAAGCTCAGCTTGGAGGCGCCGCCCAGGTCGTAGCGCTGCCAGTTCCGGGCACGGTTGGAGCCTTCGCCCCAGTACTCCTTCATGTAGGCGCCGTTGACCATCACCTTGTTGGTGGGGCTCTCGTCGAACCGGGCGAAGTAACGGCCCAGCATCAGGAAATCTGCGCCCATGGCCAGAGCCAGGGTCATGTGGTAGTCATGGACAATGCCGCCGTCGGAGCAGATGGGCACATAGATGCCGGTCTCCCGGAAGTACTCGTCCCGGGCTGCGGCCACCTCAATCAGGGCGGTAGCCTGGCCTCTGCCGATGCCCTTGGTCTCCCGGGTGATGCAGATGGAGCCGCCGCCGATGCCCACCTTCACAAAGTCCGCACCGGCCCGAGCCAGGAACAGGAAGCCGTCCCGGTCTACCACGTTGCCGGCGCCGATTTTCACGGTGTCGCCGTAGGTCTTGCGCACCCATTCAATGGTCTTGGACTGCCAGCAGCTGTAGCCTTCGGAGGAGTCGATGCACAGCACGTCCGCACCGGCAGCCAGCAGGGCGGGAATCCGGGTCTCATAGTCCCGGGTGTTGATACCGGCACCCACCAGGTAGCGCTTCTTGTCGTCCAGCAGCTCCAGGGGGTTGGCCTTGTGGGAGGAGTAGTCCTTCCGGAATACGAAGTACATCAGGTGGTCATCGTCGTCCACCACCGGCAGGGCGTTGAGCTTGTGCTCCCAGATAATGTCGTTGGCAGCCTTCAAAGTGGTGTTGCCGGGGGCGGTGATGAGCTTTTCCCGGGGGGTCATGAAGGTCTTGACCTTCTCGGTGCCCTCCATCCGGGAGACCCGGTAGTCCCGGCCGGTGACGATGCCCAGGAGCTTGCCGGTGGCGGTGCCGTCATCGGTGATGGCCACGGTGGAGAAGCCGTTGGCGGCCTTGAGAGCCAGCACATCGTTCAGGGTGTGCTCCGGGGTCAGGTTGGAGGCGGAAACCACAAAGCCGGCCTTGTAGCCCTTCACCTTTGCCACCATCTGGGCCTGGGCTTCAATGGACTGAGAGCCGTAGATGAAGCTCAGGCCCCCTTCCTTTGCCAGGGCAATGGCCAACGTGTCGTTGGACACGGACTGCATGATGGCAGAGGTCAGGGGAATATTCAGGCTGATGGCCGGCTCCTCCAAGCCCTTGCGGTACTTGGTAAGGGGGGTCTTGAGGCTGACATTGGCAGGAATGCAGTCCTCAGAGGTGTAGCCGGGAATCAGCAGATATTCGCTGAAGGTGTGACTGGGTTCCGGATAGTAGTAAGCCATGGGTTTTCTCCTCCTGTATCATGGTTAAAATAGATAGAATCAATCCTGGTCGATATTGTCCAGAATGTTTTTCTCCAGATGATTGTTGGCATCCATCCGCTTGAAGTTGCCCATTACCTGGCTCACCCGGCTCACATTGGCGAAGGTGTTGGGGTAGGAGCGAAGAATGGCGGTGATGCTGGCGGCCTGGGTCTTGTTCACGATGCAAACCAGCACGCTGATGGGCTTTTCCTTATACATGCCGATGCCGGGAAGCAAGGTGGCACTGTGGTGGAGCTTTTTGATAATCTCCTGGCTGATTTCCTCCGGGTGCTGGGTGATGATTTCGTACCGCAGGGCGCTGCGTTCGCTTTTTGCCATCCGGTCGGAAATCATGCTGGAGGTGAAGCTGTAGAGAATACACAGAATCACCGGCTCCATCTGATAGCCGTATACAAAGAAAGAGATTCCCGCCACAAAGGAATTGAGGGCGAAAATCATCCAGAACAGGTTGGTTTCCGGGTGCTTCTTGTGGTACAGAACCGCCACGAAATCCGTGCCGCCGGAGAAGGTGCCGATGCGCATCATCAAAGAGTAGCAGGTGCCGTAGATAATGCCCGCCACCACCGGCCCTAAAATGGTGCTGGTGCCGTTGTCGGTTGCGTAGGCGATGCGGCTTAAGTCCACATAGTCCAGTACCACCAGCCCCAGGGAGAATACTGCCACATACACCATGCTTCGCAGGGCCAGAGGCTTGCTCACAAAGAAGTAGACCAGAATTGCCAGAGGAATGTTGATTACAAGGCTCATGTAGCCCACATTGATGCCGGTCAGGTGCTGAATCATGGTGCAGATACCGTTAAGACCGGAGGGGGCAAACTGGTTGGGGAACACAAACAGGTGATAGTTCAAAGCGCACAGCATGGCGACTACAACAATCACCACATAGGTAAGAATCTTTCGAGCCATAAAGCGGACACGACCTTCTTCTACCGGGGCATGGGTATAAAAGCCCAGGATATATTTTGTACACATAAATATATCACAGCTTTTCCCCGGGGTCAATCGAGATTTTTCACTTTTTTCGAGGATGCCGGGGCCGGAGGGGGACGGGGCGGCTTTTTTCGCAATCTGCCAAAAACATCCGGCAGATTCCCTGGTACTTTCTATGGGAAAATGCCGGGAAAATCTTGCAATTCCCTGATTTTTATGGTATATTTCTCAGTTAGGAAACGATATTTTAATTTTTTAAGGAGCATCCGAATATGGCAACCCAAGAGAAAATTCGCAACATCGCCATTATCGCCCACGTGGACCACGGCAAGACCACCCTGGTGGACGAAATGCTGAAGCAGGGCGGTATTTACCGGGAGAACCAGGCCACTGTGGAGCGGGTCATGGACTCGGGAGATCTGGAGCGGGAACGTGGCATCACCATCCTGGCCAAGAACACCGCCGTGTGGTACAAAGACTACAAAATCAACATCGTGGACACTCCGGGCCACGCTGACTTTGGCGGCGAGGTGGAGCGGATCCTGAAGATGGTCAACGGCGTTATTTTGCTGGTGGACGCCGCCGAAGGCCCCATGCCCCAGACCCGTTTTGTGCTGCAAAAGGCCCTGGAGCTGGGTCACAAGGTAATTGTGGCCGTCAACAAGATTGACAAGCCCGACGCCCGGGTTCACGAGGTGATGGACGAGGTGCTGGAGCTGCTGCTGGACCTGGACGCCACCGACGAGCAGTTCAACTCCCCCACCGTGTTCTGCTCCGGACGGCAGGGCACCGCCTCCTACGGCCCCGACCAGGAGGGCAAGGACTTAGTTCCCTTGTTTGAGACCATTATCAACTATATCCCCGCCCCCACCGGCGACCCGGCTGCCCCTCTGCAGCTGCTGGTGTCCTCCATCGACTACAACGAGTATGTAGGAAGAATCGCCGTGGGCCGGATTGAGCGGGGCACCATCAAGGTCAACCAGGAAGTGACCATCTGCGACTACCACGACCCGGACATTCACCAGAAGGGCAAGGTGGTAGCCCTCTACACCTACGACGGCCTGTCCAAGGCACCGGTGCAGGAGGCCTCTGCCGGTGAAATCGTGGCCCTTTCCGGTATGGCGGACATTACCATCGGCCGTACCCTCTGTGCGCCCGACACCCTGGAGCCCCTGCCCTTTGTGAAAATCAGCCCCCCCACCATCGAAATGACCTTCGCCGTCAACGATTCTCCCTTTGCCGGCAAGGAGGGCAAGTTCGTCACCTCCCGGAACCTGCGGGACCGGCTGGAGAAGGAGCTTCTGAAGGACGTGTCCCTCCATGTGACGGAGCAGGGCACCGACGCCTTCAACGTGGCAGGCCGGGGTGAGATGCACCTGAGTATCCTCATGGAAACCATGCGCCGGGAGGGCTTTGAGTTCTCCGTGTCCACTCCCCGGGTACTGACCCAGGAGATTGACGGCAAGCTCTGCGAGCCCATCGAGCGGATGGTGGCGGACGTGCCGGAGGAGTGCATGGGCTCTGTTATTGAGAAAATGGGCAGAAGAAAGGGAGACCTTTTGTCCATGACCCCCATGGGCAGCCGGTACCGCCTGGAGTTCCTGGTGCCCTCCCGGGGCCTGTTCGGCTACCGGAACGAATTTTTGACTGATACCCGGGGCGAGGGCATCATGTCCTCCGTCCTGGAGACTTACGCCCCCATGAAGGGTGAGATTGAGCGGCGGCTCACCGGCTCCCTCATCTCCTTTGAAACCGGCGAGGCCAGCTCCTACGGCCTGTTCAACGCCCAGGAGCGGGGCAGCCTGTTCATCGGCCCCGGCACCCCGGTGTACGCCGGCATGGTGGTGGGCATTTGCAGCCGGAACGAGGATATGACCGTCAACGTCTGCAAGAAGAAGCAGCTGACCAATATGCGTGCCTCCGGCTCCGACGAGGCTCTGCGCCTCACCACCCCCCGGGTGTTCTCTCTGGAGCAGTGTCTGGAGTTTTTGGCGGACGATGAGCTGCTGGAGTGCACCCCCAAGAGCCTGCGGATCCGGAAGCGTGAGCTGGACCACAGCCTGCGGATGCGCCAGCTGATGAAGAAGCGGAATCAGGAGTAATGAAAAAGGTTCTGACCGTTCAGGATTTGTCCTGCGTGGGGTGCTGCTCCCTGACGGTGGCCCTGCCGGTGCTCTCTGCCATGGGCTGCCGGTGCAGCGTACTGCCCACCGGGGTGCTGTCCACCCACACAGGCTTCCCCAACCCCCATCGCCATCCTTTAACCCAGGATATTGCCCCCATCGCCGCCCACTGGAAAAGCCAGGGGGTCACCTTTGACGCTGTGCAAGTGGGATACCTGGCAGATGTTGCCCAGGCAGAGGCGGTGGAAGGGGTCATCCGGGACTTTGGAAAAACCGTCATTATTGACCCCGCCATGGGGGACGGAGGCCGGCTCTACAGCGGCCTGACCCCGGAGCACCCGGAGGCCATGAAGCGGCTGTGCCGCCTGGGGGACTATCTCCTTCCCAATGTGACGGAGGCGGCAATCCTCACCGGAATGCCCTTTGAAGCCAACCCCAAGGAGGCGTATCTTCACGCCCTGGGGGAGAAAATGCTGGCTTTCGGGGCAAAAGGCGTGGTGATTACCGGGGTGACGGGGAAAAACGGCGCCATCGGTTTTGTGGCGGCAGAGCCGGGTCAGGGGATGAAGACTTATGAGGTAAGCTGCATCCCCCGGCAGTTCCACGGCACAGGGGATTTGTTCGCCGCCGTATTCACCGGGGCTTTGGTTCAGGGGGCGACCCTCATGGCTGCCGCAGAAAAGGCGGCAGGCTTTGTGGAAAAATGCATCGCCGCCACCCGGGAACCCACCCCCTACGGCGTAAACTTTGAATCCCAGCTGCCTTCCCTTTATGAACCATCAAAGGAACTTCTTTAAGGAAACTCTGAATAAATCGTCTGCGGCTGGACAGCGGATCTTTTTCGCCATCCACGCAGAATGAAAAACAGGAAATACATACAGTATTCCACTGTTTTCCATTCTTTTGTCTGACGAAAAATCTCACG
>DVGG01000029.1 GCA_018712825.1 Candidatus Faecousia excrementipullorum
CGTAGCAGCAGGATATTTGGAAATCCTGAACTACTACGAGTCCCTGCACTTATGCGATTGAACCGCCGTGTACGGAACCGTACGCACGGTGGTGTGAGAGGTCGGCTAGGTAACTAGCCTCCTACTCGATTTGCCAAAAAGCACATTTTGGTGCTATACTCATATGAGATTGATTTTTCAGAGGGTAGAAGTATGGTTTATCAGGTAGGAATCTGCGACGATTCGGAAGCAGACAGAAACTATATCCAAGACCTTGCCCGGCAGTGGGGGAATCAGCAGGGGCATACCCTGCACATCCGCAGCTTTGCCTCCGGGGAGGAATTTCTCTTTCACTATGCCGGGCACAAGGACTTTGATATATTGCTTCTGGATATTGAAATGGGGGCAATGGATGGGGTAACCATGGCCAGAAAGCTCCGCCGGGAGAACGACACGGTGCAGATTGTCTTTGTCACCGGTTACTCCGATTATATCAGCGAAGGGTACGAGGTGGAGGCCCTGCATTACCTGATGAAGCCGGTAAAGCCGGAGAAGCTCTTTTCTGTGCTGGACCGGGCGGCGGAGAAGCTTTTCAAAAACGAACGGGTTTTGTGCCTGGAATCCGGGGGAGAGATGGTGCGCATCCCTGTGCCCCACATCCGGTATGCAGAGGTTTACGGAAACTATGTAACCATCCACGCCCGGCAGGCCCATACGGTGCGCATGACCCTGGGAGAGCTTGAAGGACAGCTGGATGACCGGTTTTACCGGGCAGGCCGCTCCGTGGTGGTGAATCTCACCCAAATCAGCCGGGTGTCCAAAAAGGAGATTATCCTGCGGGACGGCACCCCAATCCCACTGCCCCGGGGGGCCTATGAAGGGGTAAACCGGGCAATTATCGGCTTGAGGTGAAAGGTATGGGACTGTTTTCCAAAGCAATAGACAAGCGGATTGGCTCTTACCAGCAGGAGCTGGTGGAGACCCACTACCGGGAAGTGGACAATATGTACCGGCAAATCCGGGGCTGGCGCCACGATTACCGGAACCACATCCAGACCATGAAGGCCTATGCCGCCGCCGGGAACTGGGAGGCAATCTGCCAGTATCTGGACTTGCTGGATGAGGACTTGACCACTGTGGATACGGTCATCAAAACCGGCAACCCCATGACCGATGCCATTCTCAATTCCAAAATCTCCCTGGCCAAGGCCAAGCACATCCCGGTGGTGGCGGATGCCCATATTCCTGTGAAGCTGCCCATCTCGGAAATCGACTTGTGCTGCATCATCGGCAACCTCTTTGACAACGCCATGGATGCCAGCGGCAGATTGTCAATCAAGTGCAACACTTTTTTCCCAGAAAACTTCAAAAGGCGTTTTCCAGTCGAGACATTTCCTCGGACGGTGATTCAGAAGCGCCTCAACAGAGGCAATGTCGGCTTCCGTAACCGTTCTGAAGTCGAAGCCCTTCGGGTAAAAGAAGCGAATCATATCGTTAGTATTCTCGTTTGTTCCCCGCTGCCAAGGTTTATGGGGCTCGGCAAAGTAGACAAGAGTATGTAGGTGCTCCTCTAACTGGCGGAACTCAGAGAACTCGGAACCGTTATCAAAACTGATACTTTTTACCGGCAGACCTTCCAGCAGCTTCTCTACCACGTCTCTGGTTGCGTCGGCAGCTCGTTTCATAAGCAGCCCAATCCTGGTATAGCGGCTTTTCCGGTCTACCAGCGTAACCAATAAGCCTTTCCCAATCCCACCGTATACGGTGTCCCCCTCCCAGTCTCCAATCCGAATCCGGTTGCGGATTTCCTCCGGCCACTCCGGGATAATTCTGTCCGGCTGGACTGAATTATAATTGGATTTTCTGGGCAAAAGCCGTTTCCCACGGCGGCGCAGATGGGTCTCGGGTGTGATGGAAGGAAACTCTTTATTGGTAATATACCGGTAAATTGTGGAAAAATGCAGGGGTTTTCTGTCTGGATAATCCTTGTGCCATCGTGCGCAAATCGTCTCAGGAGGCCAGGATTTCTCCAGCTTGCTGACAATGTAATTCCATTCCGGCGTATCCTTTTTCAAGGCTCGACGGGTATTGGTTCTGCGCCGCTGAATGGCAAGGCATTCAGCACGCCAGGGATGATACCGGTAGGGACGGTTGTCTGATTTTTTGGGTTTTGACCCGTTCCGCCTGATCTCCCGGCTGACCGACGAAGGGCTTCTTCCCAGGGTTGACGCAATTTCTCGGATACTCTTGTTTTCTAAAAAAAGTTTTTGTAGATATTCTCTTTCTTTTAGTGTAAAATGTGTGTAGGACAATATACTCCCCTCCGTGTCTATGTTGGTGTGGTAACTACATTTTACACCTTGGGGCGTATATTGTCTCCTGTTATTTTTGCGGGTGTTGCACTTCAAATGATAACCTGCCTTTCAGGATTTCCAGCTTTTTGCCCTGCCTCTGGGGCAGAATGTGGCAGGACAGGTGGATTATGACCCGGTACGGGCGGAGGACTGCCTCCAAAAAACCGGCTTTGGAGACCGGCTGGAGAAAATGCCCAAGGGCCTGGAAACCTACCTCTACAAAGACTATGACAAAGAAGGGGTGGACATCTCCGGGGGCGAAGCCCAGAAAATCGCCATCGCCCGGGCCCTTTACAAGGATGCCCCCTTCATCATCCTGGATGAGCCCACCGCCGCTTTGGACCCCATCGCAGAGGCGGAGATTTACGAAAAATTTGACGAGATTGTAGAGGATAAAACCGCCATCTACATCAGCCACCGCCTGTCCTCCTGCAAATTCTGCGACCGGATTGCGGTGTTCCATGAGGGAAGCGTCATCCAGCAGGGAACCCACACCCAGCTCCTCTCCGACGAGGCCGGACAGTACTACGCCCTGTGGACCGCCCAGGCTCAGTACTACAGCAAGGCGCCGAAAGATTGACGCCGGGGGAAAAATCTGGTAAACTGAAAAAAGAGAATTTTATGGGGCATACTGGTACAAACGGCAGGTTTGCCCTCAGGAGGAAAAACGATGAAAAAAACAGTATTGCGGGAATATGCCCGGCTGATTGTCCGCAGCGGCGTGAATGTCCAGAAGGGACAGGAGGTCATTGTCTACGCAGACCTGGACCAGCCGGAGTTTGTGGCCATGGTGGTGGATGAGGCCTACAAGGCCAAGGCCAAAAAGGTGACGGTGGAGTGGAGCTATCAGCCTCTGCAAAAGCTCCACAGCCGCTACCAGAGCGTTTCCACCATGGGAAAGGTGGAGGACTGGGTAGCTGCCCGGCAGGAGCATTACTGCCAGGTGCTGCCCTGCCGGATTCACCTCATCTCCGAAGATCCGGACGGCCTGAAGGGTGTGCGGACGGATAAGATTGCCAAGGCCCGGCAGATGAGCTACCCCATTCTGCGCCCTTATATCGAGCGTCGGGAGAACCGGGAGCAGTGGTGCATTGCCGCCGTCCCCGGCGTGGCCTGGGCCAAGAAGCTGTTTCCGGAGCTGAGCCGGAATCAGGCGGTGGAGAAGCTGTGGGAGGCGATTCTTTACACCTCCCGGGTGGATTCTGACCCGGTGAAGGCCTGGGAGGAGCACAATGCCCGGCTGAAGGCTCGGTGCGATTACCTCAATAGCCTCCACATTGCCAGCCTCCACTACCGGGCAGACAACGGCACCGACCTGACCGTGGGCATGATGCCCGAGGGACGGTTCTGCGGCGGCGGAGAGAAGAGCCTCCAGGGGATTTTCTTCAATCCCAACATTCCCACGGAGGAGTGCTTCGTCTCTCCCAAGAGAGGGCTGGCGGAGGGCATTGTCTATGCCACCAAGCCCCTGTCCTACCAGGGCCAGCTGATTGAGAATTTCTATATCCGCTTTGAAAATGGCAAGGCAGTGGAGGCCGTGGCGGAGAAGGGCCAGGAAGCCCTCACCACCATGATTTCCATGGACGAAGGCGCCGCCTACTTAGGCGAGTGCGCCCTGGTGCCGGAGGACAGCCCCATCGCCCAGAGCGGCATCCTGTTCTATAACACCTTGTTTGATGAAAATGCCGCCTGCCACCTGGCGCTGGGCAACGGCTATGCCGATACTATGGAGGGCTTCGAGAACCGCACCCTGGAGGAGTGCCGTGCCCTGGGCCTGAACGACTCCATGATTCACGTGGATTTTATGATCGGCTGCCCCACCATGGACATCGACGCCATTACCCAGGACGGCAAGACCGTACCCATTTTCCGTCAGGGCAACTGGGCCTTCTGAGGGAAAATAGGAAATTTCGCATTTTTGCAAAAAAACACTTGCAATCCTTGGCGTGTTGTGGTATTATAACTCAGCGATTCAATGATTGCCGGGGCAGTTGCGCCCTTTTACCATTACGAGAAAGAGGTGAACTACATGAAGGAAGGAATCCATCCCAACTACGAGCAGACGACCATTCGCTGCGCTTGCGGCAACGTCTTCACCACCGGCTCCACCAAGAAGGACATCCGTGTGGAAATTTGCTCCAAGTGCCACCCCTTCTATACCGGCAAGCAGAAGCTGGTTGACACCGGTGGACGTGTTGATCGTTTCAACAAGAGATTCGGTCTGAAGTAAGCGAAAGTCCGTACTGCCAAAAGCGGTACGGACTTTTTGTATCTTCCGGCGGGATTTTTTCCCCTTTCCCTTGATAGAAGCCGGGAAACTATGCTATAATAAAATGAATTTGATGGATTTTCCCAGGAGGTGCCTATGGAAGAATTGCACAATGAGACGCTGCAGGAGCGGGCGGTGCTGGTGGGGCTGAACGCGGACTGCTTCACCAAGGAGCAGACTGCCACCGACCAGACTCTGGAGGAGCTGGAGGCCCTGCTGGAAACCGCCGGGGGCTTCTGCACCGGGAAAATACTCCAGAACCGCCACGCCCCCGATGCCCACAGCTTCATCGGTGAGGGCAAGGCCATAGAAGTGAAAATGCTGGTGGAGGCCACCGCCTCTACCATGGTGGTATTCGACAACGAGCTTTCCCCGGGAAATATCCGGGCTCTGGAGGAGATAATCGGGGTGACGGTGCTGGACCGCAGCGCCCTGATTCTGGATATCTTTGCCCAGCGGGCCAAAACCCGGGAGGGTCGGCTCCAGGTGGAGCTGGCCCAGTACAAGTATCTGCTGCCCCGACTCTCCGGCATGGGCAAGAGCCTGTCCCGCCAGGGCGGCGGCATCGGTACCCGGGGCCCCGGCGAAACCCAGCTGGAATCGGACCGGCGGCACATCCGGGAGCGGATTTCCCGGCTTCAGACGGAGCTGGAGCAGGTGCGGCAGGTGCGGGGCGTTCAGCGGCAGCGGCGGATGAAAAACTCCGTGCCGGTGGTGGCCATTGTAGGCTACACCAACGCCGGAAAGTCTACGCTCCTGAACCGGCTGACGGATGCAGGCATCCCCGCCAACAACCGCCTCTTTGACACCCTGGATACCACCTCCCGGCAGCTCCGGGTGTCGGACAATCTGGAAGTGGTGCTCTCAGACACTGTCGGCTTCATTGCCAAGCTTCCCCACCACCTGGTAGAGGCCTTCCAGGCAACTCTGGAGGAGCTGCAATATGCGGATTTGCTCCTGCATGTGATTGACTCGGCAGACCCGGAGCGGCAGGAGCACATCGCCGTGGTGGAAAAGCTCATTTCCCAGCTGGCCAAGCCCGGCACTCCGGTGCTCCAATGCTATAACAAGGCAGATCTGGTAAGTCCGGAGGAGATTCCTGTGGGAGAAGATGTGGTGGCCATTTCTGCAAAGCAGGGCTACGGCATGGATAGGCTGCTGCAGGCGGTGGAAAAGGCCCTGGATAACGGCCGCCACCATATTGTAGTCCGGCTGCCCTATGCCATGGGCGGCCTGGTGGACACACTCCACAGCAGTGCCCGGGTGAACCATGTGGAGTATACCCCCGAGGGCATTGAGGTGGAGACGGTGGTGGACGCCATTCTCTACGGCAAGCTCCGGGCTTATATCATAAAGGAGTGTTGAGGTTGGAGGAATATCTGGTTCCCACCCAATATGCCCAGGATGAGTTTGTGGAGAAAAGGTCCCGGTTCATCGGCAGAATCTGGCCGGTGGAGACGGAGGAAGAGGCTCTGGAGAAAATCCAGGAGATGAAGAAGCAGCATTATGATGCCACCCACAACTGCTGGGCCTACATCATCCGGGACGGCGCCATGCGGTTCTCCGACGACGGGGAGCCGGGGGGCACCGCCGGAAACCCCATGATGCAGGTGCTCCAGAAGGAGGGGCTCTACAATGTGGTCTGTGTGGTCACCCGGTACTTTGGCGGCATCCTTTTGGGCGCCGGAGGACTGGTCCGGGCCTACACCAAAGGGGCCAAGCTGGCAGTGAACGCCGCCGGAAAATCCATGAAGCGGATCTGGTCGGTGGTGTACCTGCCCTGTCCCTATACTTATTATGAGCGGATCAAGCTGGAAGTGGCGGCCTTCGGGGGAATCATCCGGGATACCCAGTTCGGCGCCGAGGTGGAGATGACCATTTTGCTGGCAGAGGCCCAGACCCCGGGCTTTCTTGACCGCCTTACGGATATGACCGGCGGCAAGGTGGAAGCCCTGGAAGTGGGCAAGGAGTACCGGGCTTTCCCGGTGGAATAGGAGGCAGCCATGAACATTCGGGAAGAATTGGAGCGGCAGGAGCATTTGCGCCTGAATCCTTTGGCGGCGTTTTCCGACGAAAGCCGGGGCAGAATCCGTCCGGAGGAGCCCCGGGAGGAGGATGTGCGTACCGTCTACCAGCGGGACACGGACCGGATTGTCCACTGCAAGGCCTTCCGGCGTCTGATGCACAAAACCCAGGTGTTTTTGCAGCCGGAGGGAGACCACTACCGCACCCGCATGACCCATACCATCGAGGTGGCCCGGATTGCCCGGACCATCTGCCGGGCCCTGGGGCTGAACGAGGATCTGGCGGAGGCCGGAGCCATGGGCCACGACCTGGGACATACCCCCTTCGGTCACGCCGGAGAGGCAGCCCTGTCCTCCATGATGAAAGAGCCCTTCCGCCATAATGAGCAGAGCCTGCGGGTGGTGGATGTGCTGGAAAACGGCGGCGAAGGCCTGAACCTGACCTACGAGGTGCGGATGGCCATTCTGGGCCACACCGGGGAGCGGATTCCCGAGACCCTGGAAGGCCAGGTGGTGCGCCGCTCAGATCAGATTGCTTATGTAAACCATGATATTGACGATGCCATAAGAGGCGGCATTCTCACCAATGCCGACATCCCCAAAGACATCGCCCGGGTGCTGGGCCATTCCCACCGGGAGCGGATTGACACATTGGTGTGCGACATGATTCGGGTATCCCGGGAGGAGGGGCGGATTCTTCTGTCCCCCAAGGTGGACACCGCCCTTCGGGATTTGCGCAGCTTTATGTTTGAGCGGGTGTACCGCAATCCCGTTGCCAAGGGGGAGGAGAGCAAGGCCAAGGATATGCTCCGGCGGCTGTATGAGTATTATTACGCCCACCCGGAGGCCATTCCCCAGGATTTTCAGCCCCAGTTGTCCCTGGACGGCATGGAGCGGACGGTGTGCGACTACATTGCCGGCATGACCGATAACTATGCGGTACATAAATACACGGAAATATTTGTTCCCTCAGGATGGCATATCCGGGGATAATGTGCTATAATGTCTTTTTACAGAAAAAACGGGAGGAAACTATGAACAAGAAAACATTGCTCAAACTGCTGATGATTCTGCTGGCAGTGGTTGCAGAAGGTATGGCCCTGGCCCCCAACTCCGTGACGGTGGCCTACATCCAGGAGCAGAAAAATGTGTACTATTCCTACTTTGCTGTTATCCCCGATGCCCCGATTCAGATGGCAACCCCCATGGCAGCCATCCTGGGCGCTGTGGCAGGTGGTCTTGCCATCACCTATGCCGTCCGTTCCAAACGGGGACTGCTCCGGGCCATCCAGGTGGTATCCTTCCTGGCTATGTGCTTCTCTGCCTGCCCCATTTTGCTGCAGCAGGACCCCATGGTGCGCCCCAATGTGCTGCACCCCATCTGTATGGGCATTTTGTTCCTGGTTGCCCTTATGATGTATAAGAAAGCCGAGACCCTGGGAGATGTGTCCCACGAGCCCCGGAAGCTGAAAAAGAGATAAGAAGGAATTTTTAAGGGAAAGGAGGGGCAGTCATGGCATTTCCCCCGTCATTTATGGATGAACTGGTGGCAAGAAACCCCATCGAGGAAGTGGTGGGGCAGTATGTGCACCTGAAGCGCTCCGGCGCAAACCTCTTCGGCCTGTGCCCCTTCCACGGAGAAAAAACCGCCTCCTTTTCCGTGGCCCCGGATAAGGGCATTTACTACTGCTTCGGCTGCCACAAGGGGGGCAGCGTGGTCAATTTTATGATGGAGATTGAGGGCCTGAGCTACCCGGATGCGGTGCGGGCCCTGGCAAAGCGGGCAGGGATGGAGGTCCCGGAGGACGAGCAGTACCAGAGCCGCTACCGCCAGCAGGAGCGGCTGTGGGCCCTTTCCAAGGAAGCGGCCCGGTATTTCCACAGCCAGCTCTACAGCCCCGCCGGGGCGGAAGGCCTGGCCTATGCCCAGAAGCGGGGCATGACCCCGGCCATTCTTACCAAATTCGGAATCGGCTTTGCTCCCAACAGCTGGAACGGCCTCACGGATGCCATGAAGGCCAAGGGCTATACGGAGCAGGAGCTGAAGGATGCAGGCCTGGTGTCGGAAAAGGGCGGCAGAATCTACGACCGCTTCCGCAACCGGCTGATGTTTCCCATTATCGATGTCCGGGGGAATGTGATTGGCTTTGGCGGCCGTGTGATGGACGACTCCACCCCCAAGTATCTCAATTCCCCCGAAACCATCATCTTTAATAAACGGAAGAACCTCTTTGCCCTGAATCTGGCAAAGAAAAGCAAGCTGGGCTACCTGATTCTGGTGGAGGGGTATATGGATGCCATTGCCCTGTACCAGTACGGCTTTGACTGCGCCGTGGCGTCCCTGGGCACCAGCCTGACCCAGGAGCACGCAACCCTTCTGAGCCGTTACACAGAGCAGGTGTACCTGATTTACGATGCGGACCAGGCAGGGCAAAACGCCACCCGCCGGGCCATTCCCATGCTGGAACAGGCGGGAATCCGCATCAAGGTGCTGAAAATCCCCGATGCCAAGGACCCGGACGAGTTTCTCAAGAAATTCGGCCCGGAGCGGTTCCAGCTGCTTTTGCAGGAATCCACCAACCGGGTGGAGTTCCAGCTGGCATCCATTGCCGGCAAGTACAATCTGGCGGTGGACGAGGAAAAAATCCGCTATGTCCAGGAATGTGCCCAGCTGATTTGCACTCTGGACAGCTCCGTCAAGCGGGAGGTTTACAGCGGACGGGTGGCGGAGGCCGCCAAAATCACCATGGACGCCATGAAGCTGGAGGTGGACAAAGCATTCCGGCGGCGGGTGGCCCAGGAGAAGAAGCGGCAGGAAAAGATTGATTTGGAGCCCATGAAGGCCCTGCAGCCCAAGGACCGCTCCATTCGTTACGACAATATGAAGTCCGCCATGGCGGAGGAGGGAATCCTCTGCCAGGTGCTCCGGGACCCGTCCTTGATGGACAGCCTGGGAAGACTCACCCCCGAATCCTTTTCCGTACCCCTGCTGGGACGGGTGTTTGCCCAGCTGCTGAACCGGCACCGGCAGGGCCTGGAGGTTCAGCTGGGGGTGCTGGAGGACATTACCCCGGAGGAGATGGCCCATTTGACAGGTGTGCTTCAGC
This sequence comes from Candidatus Faecousia excrementipullorum, assembly GCA_018712825.1. Classification (GTDB taxonomy): domain Bacteria; phylum Bacillota; class Clostridia; order Oscillospirales; family Oscillospiraceae; genus Faecousia; species Faecousia excrementipullorum. Next base: position 9,734 of record DVGG01000029.1, read on the forward strand.
GGCACCAGGGGCCTGTAAACGAAAAGGCCTTCCGGGACTGCATCCGCACGGTGCTGACGGAGCATCAGGAGAAAACCGTTTCTTCCGATGAAGACCTCCTGGCCCTGCGGAACAAGCTGAAAGAAAGTAAAGGTACAAAAGCATGAGCACTGGGGTTATGGAGAAAAAACCGCCCGCCTGGGAGGAGGATACGGGGGATTTCCTGAAGGAAATCCGGAATTTCCCCCTTCTGACCCCGGAGGAGGAGCGGGAACTGGCAAAAAAGTGCGCCCAGGGGGACAAGGATGCCATCGTGAAGATGGTAAACTCCAACCTCCGTCTGGTGGTGTCCATTGCCAAGGAATACGCCGGACGGGGTGTGCCCCTGCTGGATTTGATTCAGGAGGGCAGTATCGGCCTTCTGGTGGCGGCACAAAAGTTTGATTATACCCTGGACTACCGGTTTTCCACCTATGCCACTAAGTGGATTCGCCAGAGAATCAGCCGGTACCTGATTAACCAGGCCGGGGTGATTCGGGTGCCCACCCACACGGCGGAGCGGATGCGCAAGCTCCTTCAGGGCCAGACCGCCCTGCGCCAGAGTCTGGAGCGGGAACCTACAGCCGCCGAATTGGCAAAGTATTGCGGCCTGCCGGAAGGCAAGGTGCAGGAACTGCTGGATCTGATGCCCCAGGTGTGCTCCCTGGATTCTCCCACGGGAGAAGGGGAGGACAGCACCTTAGGGCTGCTTGTGGAGGACTTGCAGGCACCCCAGCCCCAGGAGGAACTGGTGCGCCGGGAGCTGAAGCAGAAAATGGAGGGCTTGCTCTCCCAGCTGGAGCCCCGGCAGCAGCAGGTGCTGCGGCTCCACTTCGGTATGGAGGACGGCGTCTGCCATACTTTGGAGCAAATCGGAAAGCAGCTGGGGGTGTCCAAGGAGCGGGTGCGCCAGATTGAGCGACAGGCTCTCAACAAGCTGCAAAAGCTGGGAACCGGCTTTGGATTGGAGGATTTTCTGGAATGACAGAGGAATTTATGTTTGACCTTGCCCCCTGGGAGGCAACGCTTCAGGGAAAGCACCGGGGAGACACGGTACAGCTTCTGGACTGGCTGACCCTGCTGGAAGCGGAGCCGGAGGATGTGGCTCAGGACGCCCTGGATGCCCTGGAAGCGGAGAGAATCGCCCTGGACCTGACGGGACTGCCCCATGAGGCGGCTTCCGGCGCCGCCGGAGAACGGCTGGCCTGGGAGATGAATCTGGCCCGGCAGGAGGATTGGCTTTCGAACCTGCCGGAAAATGACCCCCTGGCCCTGTATCTTCAGGAGCTGGCAGCACGCCCTGCCACAGGAAATGTGGAAGGGTATTTGCAGCACTACCGGGAAGGCGACCAGGCGGCCGCTGAGCAGCTGGCAAACGAGATGCTGAGCCTGGTGGTGGCAGAATCCCGGAAATGCACCGGCTACGGCGTGCTGCTGCTGGATCTTATCCAGGAGGGAAGCCTTGGCCTGTGGCAGGGTATTTTGCAGTATGAGTCCGGGGACTTTACCGGGCATTGTCTGTGGTACATCCGCCAGTATCTGGCGAAAGTGGTGTTCTGGCAGCTGCGCAGTTCCGGCCTGGGGAGCAAGCTCCGGCAGGGGATGGAGGACTATCTGGCAGCGGACCAGCAGCTCCTTACCAGTCTGGGCCGCAACCCCACCCTGGAGGAGATTGCAGACTTTCTTCACATCACCCCGGAACAGACGGCTACCTATGAAAAGATGCTCTCAGATGCCAAGCTGCGGCAGAAAATCCAAAACCGGGAAAAGCCCCGGGAGGAGCCGGATGATGAACAGGCGGTGGAAAACACCGCATATTTCCAGAGCCGCCAGCGGATTGCGGAAATGCTCTCCACCCTGGAACCTAAGGAGGCAGAGCTTCTGAGCCTGCGCTTTGGACTGGAAGGGGGCACGCCCCTGAGCCCCCAGGAAGTGGGGCAGCGGCTGAATCTGACAGCGGAGCAGGCGGTGGCCCTGGAAGGGGCGGCCCTTTAAAAGCTCCGGGAAAATCAATAATCAGGAAGAAGGAATGGATTGTGGCAAAGACATACAGCATTGCCATTGACGGCCCTGCCGGTGCAGGAAAGAGTACCATTGCCCGCCGCTTGGCTGCCGAGCTGGGCTACTGCTATGTGGATACAGGGGCAATTTACCGGACGGTTGCCTATTTTCTGGACCTTTGGGGGGTAAGCCCCAAGGATGTGGACGGGGTCCGGCGGTACATCGACGAGCTGACGGTGGAGATTACATACGACGAAACCGGCAGCCAGCACATGATTATGAACGGCATGGATGTAACCCCGGACATCCGTACCCAGGAGATTTCCCAGAAGGCATCCCTGGTGTCCGCCCACAAAGAGGTGCGGGATATGCTGCTGGATATGCAGCGGGACGTGGCCAGAAAGCACAATGTGATTATGGACGGCCGGGATATCGGCACCGTGGTGCTGCCCAAGGCGGACGTGAAGATTTTCCTCACCGCCTCCTCCCAGGTTCGTGCCCAGCGGCGGTATGAGGAGCTGATTGCCAAAGGGCAGAAGGCGGAGCTTTCCCAGATTCTCAAGGAGATTGAGCAGCGGGACTACCAGGATACCCACCGGGAGGTGGCGCCTTTGAAGAAAGCCCGGGATGCGGTGGAGCTGGATACCTCCGATTTGGATATTGACGGTGTCATTGCCGCTATGAAGAAAATCATCGGGGAGAAGATTCCGCTATGAGCATCCATGTGGCAAAAAGCGCCGGCTTCTGCTTCGGGGTGAACCGGGCGGTGGAGCTGGTGGAGCAGGCGGCCTGGGAAAAGGGCCGGGTGTACACCCTGGGCCCCATTATCCATAACCGCCATGCGGTTGCCCATTTTCAGCAGATGGGGGTTTCTGTGATTGGGAGCCCCCAGGAGGCCCAGCCCGGGGATACGGTGATTATCCGCTCCCACGGGGTGTCCCGTCAGGTGTACCGGCTTCTGGAGGAGCAGGGGGTGGAGATTGTGGATGCCACCTGTCCTTTCGTGAAGCGAATCCACGAAATCGTGAGCCGGGCAGAGGAGGAAGGGCGGCTTCCCATCATCATCGGCACCCCAACCCACCCGGAGGTGGAGGGGATTGCCGGGTGGTGCACCAGCTGCCGCATCTTCGATACCCCGGAAAAACTGGAAAAATGGGCCCAGGAACCGGATTTTTCCCCGGATTTGCCGGTGTGCATGGTGTGTCAAACCACCTCCACAGAAAATTTATGGAAAAAATGCGGCGAAATCGCAAAAAAACTGTTTACTAATTTGAAAATCTTTGATACAATATGCAAAGCTACAGAATTTCGGCAGAGTGAAGCGGCAAAATTGAGTTCAATTTGTCAGGCTATGGTCGTTGTAGGTGACACACACAGTTCCAACACAGGCCGTCTCGCTATGATTTGCCGGGAGCACTGCAGCCGGGTCACGCTGGTGGACAATGCCGCCGAGTTGGTACCGGAGTTTTTCTGCGGTGTGGCTGATGTTGGAATCACAGCCGGTGCTTCTACGCCGGCGTGGATTATAAAGGAGGTCAACAAGACTATGAGCGAAATCATGAATGCTGAGGCTGTGCAGGAGGAGAACTTCGAGGAACTTCTCGAGCAGTCCATCAAGACTTTAAATACAGGAGATAAGGTTACTGGTATTGTTACCGGAATCGGTGCTACCGAAGTCCAGATTGATCTGGGCACCAAGCACGCCGGCTACATTCCCTACGACGAAGTCAGCGCCGACCCTGCTGTAAAGCCTGAGGACATCCTCCATGTAGGCGACGAGATTGAGGTCTTCGTGGTCCGGGTGAACGACCAGGAAGGCACCTGCCAGCTGTCCAAGAAGAAGCTGGACGGCATGAAGGTGTGGGACGAGATGGCTACTTACTGCGAGGAGAAGACCGTCATCGAAGGCACCATCACCGAGGAGAACAAGGGCGGCCTGGTGGCTAACCACAAGGGCGTTCGGGTGTTCATCCCCGCTTCCCAGTCCGGCGTTGCCAAGGGCGGCGATATGTCTGCTCTGGTGGGCCAGACCGTGCAGATGAAGATTACCGAGGTCAACCGTGCCCGCCGCCGGGTCATCGGCTCCATCCGTGCCGTGACCGCTGAGGCTCGCAAGGCTGCTCAGGAGAAAATCTGGAGCGAAATCGAGGAAGGCAAGAAGTACCACGGCGTTGTGAAGTCCCTGACTTCTTACGGCGCTTTCGTGGACATCGGCGGTGTGGACGGCATGGTTCACGTGTCCGAGCTGAGCTGGAACCGGATCAAGAACCCCGCTGAGGTTGTGAAGGTGGGCGACGAGATTGATGTGTATGTCATCTCCTTCGACACCACCAAGCACAAGATCTCCCTGGGCTACAAGACCGCTGAGATGAACCCCTGGAATCAGTTTATGAACAACTACAAGGTGGGCGACGTTGTCACCGCCAAGGTTGTGAAGCTGATGACCTTCGGTGCCTTCGCTGAGATTATCCCCGGCGTAGACGGCCTGATTCACATTTCCCAGATTGCCGACCGTCGGATTGGCAAGCCCGAGGATGTGCTGTCTGAGGGTCAGGAGGTTCAGGTGAAGATCACCGATGTGGACGCTGAGAACAAGCGTATCTCCCTGTCCATCCGTGCCCTGCTGGAGGGCAACGACGAGGCCTCTGAGGAAGCCTGATGCCACAAATTTCCGGGGCTGGATTCCAGCCCCGGTTTTTTATCAGGAGGTAACTATGGTAAAGCATATTGTGATTTATACGTTGAAAGAGGGCGTGGATAAGGCCGCCGCTGTGGAAACCATCCGCTCTGTGCTGGAGCCCCTGGTGGGTCAGATTCCCGGCCTGCTTCACCTGGAGGTGCGCCCCGCCTATCAGGGAGGCATGGACTACGCCCTGTACTCCGAGTTCGAGAGCCGGGAAGCCCTGGCGGTGTACGCCGACCATCCACTGCACCAGGAAGCCAAAACCCACTTCTGGGATTACCTGGACAGCCGGGTCTGCGCCGACTATGATGTATAAGGCTTGTACTCGTCCCAAAAGATGAAACTGCTCCCTGCCAGAAAGACAGGGAGCAGTTTGTTTTTGCAGACCGAGCGGTTATCCCGGCTGTGGGGTATCAGCAAGGGGTGTGGACAATGCCTACAAACAGGGGAAGTCCGTTAGGGCTTGTGATGGCAAAGAGGAAGGGACGGTCCACCACAAAGTCAATCTCATCTTCTACCGCAGGGGCACCTCCGGCGAGGGCCATCAGAGTATAGGCGGCGGCACTTACGCCTTCTTCGTCAATGGCTACCCGCACCCCGTGGGTGGCCTGAGTCAGGGTGATTTCCTTCGCCTGGGTGGTCATGGGGGAGAAGTCCCCGGCTCCGGTGAATACCTCCGAAAGCCCCAGGTTTTCTAGGCCCTGACACAAATCCTGTTGGGTGGAGATGTCAAACTTGGGAAGGGACAGATGGACCATTAAACGCTTCTGATTCTCCCAGCTGCCCTTGGACAGGAGGAAGTCCATGACCTCCTGACTATCCAGCAGGGTATCCACATCCTGCCCCTCGTCCGGCAGCACAATCCACATGGTGCCGCCGTCATTGCCCAGGGGAAGCCCAACGGCACCGAAGTTGTCGCCCCAGCAGTAGGAATTATCGGTGCTGCTGTGCATAAAGTCGCAGGTGAGATCTGCGGTCAGCGCGTGGAAGGTTCCGGGGATGGTGGCCTCCGGAGAGAATTCCGTCTGCCATTTTGCTTGGAAATAGATGGTGGTGGCAAGAGCCAGGACGGTTTCCGGCTTCAGCTCCAACCCCTGAATCTGATCCTGAAGCAGTCCGCCGGTCTGGGCATCCAGCCAGTCTTGCAGGGCTTTGTTAAAGTCCTCCGAGCCCATTTCTCCCTGGAACGAGGAGGCATAGTAGTTCTCCGCCAGAATTTTCATGGTTTCCGGCACATAGGAGATGTCCTGATTCAGCCACAGGGAGCTTCCCAGGATGCTGGTGGTCATGCCGTCGTTCCGGTAGTGGGCATTCCATACCGCGTTTGCCTGGGTGCGCAGGGCTTCCATGCTGTCCGCTCCCAGTACATCCAGAATCTCTTGCCGGGTGGAGCCTCCTGTAAGCTCCGCCAGCATACCCAGAGCCAGATACACATTCACAGGGGCGTAGGCCCGGTTTTCTCCTGCCTGACCGGATAAAAACTCCCGGATGCTGTTGGCAAAAAAGCCTTCCAGCCCGTCGGAATATCCATCCGGCTGCTCCTGGGCCTTTACGGACGCACGCCAGGCATCGTACTCCCCACTTAAATTGGGGCTGCTTTCGTTGGGGTAGGGGGCCATTTCCGGGTACACCGCTTCGGCGATGGCATAAGCGGTCAGTACCTTCCCCCGGGGGTACAGGAAGTAGCCGCAAAGCAGGGCAACCGCCAGAATTGCAGCCACTGCCCCCATCCACCGGGGCAGCTTTCTTTGGCTTTTGACTTTGCGGCACTTTTGCAGGGTCTTTTCATCCAGTTCCCCGATACTTTCAAAAAGATCAATGGGTTTCATACAAATATCCCTCCTGAATCAAATAGGCTTTCAGCTTCCTTCTGGTGCGGTGAAGCATTACTGCCACATGGTTCTGCGTCATAGCATAATCGGCGGCAATTTGCTCCAGAGTTTCGGTGAAAAAGTACCGGCGGACAAACAGGGACTGTTCCCGGGGAGGAAGCCCTTTCACAAAGCGGCGGATGGTCTGAGAAAGCTCCCGGGCAACCACCTGGTTTTCCGGGCTTTCGCAGCCGGAAAGACACTCAGAAAGTTCTTCCAGAGGCACAGGCACAGCACCGCCGCCCTGCTTCTGGGTGAGATTGTGCTTCAAGCGGTTAATGGCAATCCGCCGCAGAAGCTTCGCCAGGAACATACTCAGAACCTGGGGCCTGTGGGGCGGCATGGCGTTCCAGGCGGCAAGATAAGTGTCGTTGACACACTCCTGGGCATCCTCTCCCTGGGAGAGCACCCGCCAGGCCAGCTGATAGCAAAATATTCCGTACTTTTCCTGGGTAGCGGCAATGGCATCAGGATTCCGCGCCCAGTACATTGCCACAATTTCACAATCCTCCATAGTGTCCCTCCTTCTTCCGGTGAAAGGCCCTTTCACCCCTATACTCAAAATTTGGGATGGGATATTACAGAAATTATAAAATATTTTTTCCTTTCTGTATATCCCAAAATGCATCTGAAAATCCGGCAGATGGTGTTTTGAAGATGGGGGAAAGGTGTTGCACGGAATCCACAAATCAAGGGGATGGATATGGTGCATGATAACGAAAAATGTTCATTGTATTGCAATGCAGACGGGTTCGTGTTACCATAAAAACAAAGATTACAATTCGTGGTACAGAAGAGGAGGGAGTTCTATGCGTAAATTTCTTCCGGTTTTTGTTTTTCTGCTGCTGTTTGTTTTGTGCCTTTTCGGCCTTTACCTGAAAAACCAATACAAGCCACAACTTTCCTGGCAGGAGCAGATTGCAGCGGCCACCTGTGCCAAGTTTGAATCCAGCGAGCCGGGAAGCCGGGAACTGCTGCTCTATCAGGCGGAAACGAAGCCTCTGGCAGACTTTGTGTACGGGCTGGACTTGGTGGAATGTAATATTCCTGTTTCGGATTGGCAGTATCGGGTTACCTATAACTGTAACGAAATCTGTACCAACTGCCAGGAGATTGTGGTTCTGGTGGGGGACAGGTCTCTATCCATTGACGGCGTTTTGTATACATCCAAGCCGGAGCTGCCCTTCCAAAAGGTTTTGGAGTACTTCCGGGACAAATATGCCTACTATCGCCAAACCCAATAGGGGGATTCCGTGGAACTTTTCCGGGCGAAATTGCCTGAAAAAAACGGTGGATTTTTCTTTCTATTGCTGTTATGCTATGAGAAAAGCAAAAGGAGGAAAAGGAAAATGCAGCTGGGAAATCATCTGTTTCAGGCAAGAAAAAAGGCGGGGCTTTCCCAGGAGGAGGTAGCGGAAAAGCTGGGGGTAAGCCGTCAGACCGTCTCCAAATGGGAGACGGACGAGACCCTGCCCGACATCCGCCAGTCCAAAAGAATGGCCCTTCTATACAAAATCTCCCTGGATGAGCTGATTGACTTCGATTTGGAGGTGCAGGAGATTCAGGAGGCCATTGAAAAAACCCGGGATGCGGTGGTGGAGAAAATCGACTGGACCAAGGCCTGGAGCAAGAAATACCCCATCCTTGCCAGGTACCAGTCGGAGGTAGATGCAGCCCCCTATGCCTGGGAAATCTCCCGGCTTCTGGACGATTTGAAGGCAAAATACGGCTACAATGAGCTGGACGCCATGCTGGTGCTGAAGGATATCCTGGCCGGTGTATGGAAAAGCCGGAAAAACAGCGGGAGGCGTTAAAACATCCTTGCTTTTGCCCTGAGGGTATGCTATGCTGACGGTAGATATTTCAAAAAAGTTTTTATTCTGGGAGGAAAGAATCATGATTATCACCACAACCCCTTCCGTGGAGGGAAAGAAGATTGAGGCATATCTTGGTATCGTATTTGGGGAAGTGATTTCCGGCGTGAATTTTATGCGGGACATTGCCGCTTCCTTCCGGAACCTGGTAGGCGGACGTTCTGCCAGCTACGAGGAAGAGCTGATGAAAGCCCGGGAAGAGGCAATCCGTGAGATGGAGCAAAGAGCTTACAATATGGGTGCCAATGCCGTGGTTGGTGTGGACATTGACTATGAGGTGCTGGGGGCAGATAATGGCATGCTGATGGTCACCGCCAGCGACACCGCCGTGGTGGTGGAATAAAAGAATACACCTGAAAGAAAGGGGAAACATCCATGGCAATGGCAATTCTGGCATTTCTCTTAAGTGCCGGCGCTGGAATCTGGCTCTCATTTTTTAACCAGGGAATGGGCGTGGTTGCATCCGTGAGCATCATAGGTGCATTTCTCATCTACCAGAATGAGGCCAATAAGAAGTAAAAGAGAGGGCGAAACCGCCCTCTCTTTTTGTGTGGGATTTTATCAGAAGTTATGTTTCCCCGGTGCCGCTTTGTCCCTGACCACCGGGCTGACCGCCCATACCGCCGGGACGGCCACCCATGCCCCCGGCTGCCCATCCATCTGACCGGGATTGTTTTCCGAGCCGTCGTTGGTGGTGAGGGTACCGCCTTGTTGGTGTAGGTGCCGTCGCAGTCCAGAGCGGTATCTCCAGCTCCGTTGCAGGTCAGGTCTATGGTACCGCCGTTGATGGTCAGGCTGCCGTTGGAGTCGATGCAGTCACCGGAGGATACAATCACAAATTCTCCGCCGTTTATCACAATGAAACTGTCGGAGCTTCCCCCGAAACCCTCCTGTCCGGGCATTCTTCCCCCAAAGCCGGAGCTGTCCGCTCCGCCTGCGGCGTTTAACCCATCGTCTGCGGAGGTGATATTGTAAGTGCCTGCGTCAATGGTAATGGAAAGCCCCTCGATTCCTTCGTAGCAGTAGGGGATGGAGAAGGTTCCGTCCTGAATCGTGAGGGCGGTGTCTGAGTGGATGCCGTCATCTCCGGTGCTGAGATGAAATTCACCCCCAGCAATGAGCAAATCCCCATTGGCGTGGATGGCATCGTCCACCGTGTCAATCTGAAAGCTGCCTCCGGAAATGGTGAGGGTGCCGTCGGCTTTCACACCTTTCTGGCTGACAGTATCCGCTTCTTCCGTTGTACTGTCCATGGGCGCTCCAAAGAAGCCCGGCCCAAAGTCTGTGGAGCCCTTGTCCAGGGTCACGCTGGCACTGCCGTCTCCGGTGGTGACGGTAAAGTCGCCCTCTTCAATCTGCAGGTACACGCCGGCACTCAAACCGTCTCCCTGGGCATGGATTGTGAATGTGCCGTCCTCAATATAGAGAAAGCCCAGGGTGGTGTCGTCGGCATTTTCCGCATGAATGCCGTCCTTTCCGGAGGTGATGGTGTAGTTTCCGCTGGCAATGCGCACGCTGTCCTTGCCGGAGATACCGTGGCTGGCGGCGGTAATCTCGTAGGTACCGCCGGAGAGCACCAGGTCATCCTTGGAAACAATACCGTGGCCTGCGGCGGCGGAGATGGTCAGGGTTCCGGAGCCGTTCAGGGTCAGATCCGCTTTGGCGAATATCACACTGTCGATGTTGTTGTCATCCATGGCCACATATTCCCCGCCGTTGGAAAGGGTGTTCTGGGAATCCGGTGCAGTGGTGATAAACACCTTGTCGGCGTTGCGCACATAGATGGCGGCACTGGTGCTGCATCCGATCTGGGCATTGTCCAGCACCAGCTGTACCTTGGCAGAATCCTCCCCATCCACAATCACCATTCCGTCCTCCAAACTGCCAGAGAGAATGTAGGTGCCTTCCTCTGTCAGGGTGATTTGACTGCCGGAACTCTGTACGGCATCGGAATCACAGGCGGCGGTGGTGCCGGACAGGGTAATGTGGGCGCTGTTTACGTCGTCGTAACCGATTTCCAAATCCGAATCAGAGAACATCTGGGATAGGCTGACGGTGGTGGGAACGGTATCCCCCTGGGCAGCATCCGTTTGGGTGTTTGTGGCATTCTCTGTCTGGGAGGAACCGCAGCCGGACAGCAGAAGAGCAAGCCCCAGAAGCCAGCACAGGCATTTTCGCTTTTTCATGAAAGAGCCTCCTTTTTACAGTTCCCCGATGGGGGTTTCCTGCCGGGACACAGAAATTTCCAGATTTCCGTTCCGGCAGCGCAGTTTGTCAATCATTTCCTTTTCCAGACCGGGGGCGCGGAGGGTCAGATTGTAAGTCAGGCGGAACAGGCTTCCCATATTGGTGATCTTCACCTGGGTCAGCTCGCTGGAGGAAGTGTATTCTTCCAGAATGGGCCGGAATACGTCGGTGTAGTCCAAATCCTCGGGAATGGTGATGTGCAGGGTTTTATACAAGGCTGCCTTTTTCTGAGAACCCAAGTCCAACCGGTTAAACACCAGGCTGGCAAGCCCCGGGAGAATTGCACACAGGAATCCATACTCTATCAAGGGCGCGAGGGCGAGGAGCCGATCCTTGTGATTGCTCCCCACCAGGGGCGCATCCCCTCCCAGCTCTGGCTGACCGTTCAGCGCAAGCTCTCACAAAACACGACATTCCAGAATGGCCGGAAATGCCATAACACATGGCTGGCCGGGAAAATCAAGTGCGGGCGCTGTGGTTACGCCCTGGCAAGTTTGAACGCCAGAAACGGTGTTACCTATTTGCGGTGCAAGCAACGGGCAGACAATAAGAGTTGCGAGGGTGCCGGTACGCTGACCGCGCAAAACATGGAGGCGTTTGTCTACGGTGAGATGGTTAAGAAGATGCGGAAATTCCACACGCTGAAAGGCGGTAAGGAACAAAGCTATAATCCGAAGCTGACCGCCGCCCGTGTTGCCCTGGCAAAGACGGAAAGCGAGATTGAGAAACTTCTGGACACTTTGTCCGGCGCTAATCCGCTTCTCCTGCAATACGCAAACACCCGCATTGAGGAACTGGATGCGGAACGGCAGAAACAGCTCCGGCTGGTCGCAGACCTCACCGCTAATTCTGTTTCCGCTTCACAGATTGATAGCATTACGGGCTATCTCGATGACTGGGAGTCCGTGAGCTTTGACGATAAGCGCAAGGTGGTTGACATACTCATATCACAAATTGACGCTACCAGTGAGAGTGTTACAATCCACTGGAAAATCTAAAACCTTTTCACTTGGCATTATGCCCTTGTAAAAAATAGTTTCGTATTCTTTAATTATATTGTGAAGAGTTTCTGATTTAATTCTGTCAGAAATATTTTCTAGTGCATATTTTAATTGTTCAAATTCAACTTTTGTAATAATTAAATCTTTTTCGTCCTTATATTTTTCTTTTATTGCATCAAAAGCTTTTGATTCTTCTTTTAAACCATCAAAATTTGCAAGTGCAATAAATATTTTCTGTCCATTAAAATTCAAAAGATTTTCAATATGGCGCTCTAATTGATCATTATAAAACCAATCAGTAGTTTTGGTTTCAATAAAAATTTGAAACGGTAATTGCTGAATCACTCCGTCAATTATAGAATTCCCTCTTTCGCAACTATATCCAACTTGTTGTAAGAAATTTACTCCTATATTTATATTCCGTCCTTCGTCTGCTAATAAATCAATTATAAATGACTGAAATAAATTCGGGCTTTCATTATAAATTTGCCTTAGAACTAATAATGTGTAATTTGTAACCTTGTTTTCTTTTTGTTCATATTGTGGGAAAAAACTTACTTCTGTCATAATTAAGCTCCTTTATATTTAGTATATCATAATCTAAAGGTATGCCAGATATGGATCTAGTAAACTATTAACTCAATATTCTTTTATAAATTTCAATAATTGCATCATTTATGTCAATAAAAATTACCTTTTCAAAACAATCGCATTTAGTTATAAACTCACTAACTGCATCTGTTGCTATTTTGCATGCTTCTTCTAACGGGAAATGATAAATTCCACAAGATATAGATGGAAAAGCTAGCGTTTTGATTCCATTTTCTTTTGCAAGATTTAAAGCCGTTTCATAACATGATTTTAAAAGTTCTCTCTCTTTTTTATTGCCGCCATGCCAGACGGGACCGACAGTATGTATTACATATTTTGCCGGCAGATTATAACCTTTTGTAATTTTTGACTGTCCCGTTTTGCAGCCGTTTAAAGTTCTGCATTCTTCTACAAGTTCTTTACCTGCAGCACGATGAATAGCACCATCTACTCCGCCTCCACCTAATAAACTTGTGTTTGCGGCATTAACTATTGCATCAACTTTTAACTTTGTTATATCACCTTTTAAAACCTGAATTTCAGTCATTTAACTATCCCATTTATAAACTATATTGTTATATCAAAAATTGACAAAAGAAGCCTTAGTTCTTCAATATCCTTAGCCTTCTTTAAAATATATTCTTTTGATAAATTTTCTTTGTAGAATTCAGCTTCATCCTTTTTGCCAAATATCCCTTTTAATGCTGATTTAA
>DVGG01000030.1 GCA_018712825.1 Candidatus Faecousia excrementipullorum
CAGCGAGAGATTTTTCGTCAGACAAAAGAATGGAAAACGGCGGAATACTGTATGTATTTCCCGTTTTTCATTCTGCATGGATGGCGAAAAAGATCCGCTATCCAGCCGCAGACGATTTATTCAGAGTTTCCTTAAGAACCCGTCAATGCAGGCAAAAAACAAGCGCCGGGTATCCGGCGCTGTGTTTCAGGGGTTATTGACCGTTCCCACAAATATGGGCACGGAGCCGGTGGTGATGGCAAATACAAAGGGTCTGTCCAAAATAAAGTCGATGATCTCATCCGGGGGCAGGGCTGCGCCGGCGCCGAAGTGCAGAATCATGTAGCTGGCGGCCACCACCCCGTCCTCGTCAATGGTTACCCGGGTGTCCTGGTTGATGCTGTCCAGGTACACCGGTGTCTGGCTGTCAACAGAAGAAGAAAAATCATTTCCCAGAGGGTGGAAAATACCGGTCAGCCCCATTTCCTCCAGGGCAGGCTCCAGATCCACGCTGGAGGAAATATCGAATTTGGGAACCGACAGGTTGACCTTCATGGCCTTGTGGTTTTCCTCCGGGAAGGAATCACAGCCTGTAATCATGGCCATGTAGTCCTCACTGCCCAGCACATCGTCCACGGTTTTTCCCGCATCCGGCAAAATAAGCCACATGGAAGATTCGTTTTCCAGTTCCATCTCCACAGCACCGAAAGTCTCTCCCCAGTAGTAATTCATGGTGGCCCCCTCCTTGTTCAGGAAGGTGCAGGTCACATCCCCCTCCACGGTGTGGAAGGGCTGCTGGGTATTTTGGTCTTTGCTGAACTTTTCGCTCCACTGGGACTGGAAATACACGGTGGACGCCAGGGCCAGCTTGGCATCCTCCCCAATATCGACCTTGCCGGTACGATTGCTGAACAGGCCGCCGGTCTGGTTCCGCAGCCAGTTGGCAATGTCCTTGTTCGTCCGCTCAGAGCCCAGGTCTCCCTGGTAGACGGAGGTATAGTAGTGGTACGCCAGGGCATCCATGGTATCCTGATGGTAGTCCACGTCCTTGTCCAGCCACAAAGAGTTTGCCAAAACGCTGATTTCCTTCCCGTCGTCCCGGTATACCTGCTCCCAGATGGTGCTGATTCTTGAGCGAAGCTCCTCCAGGCTGTTGACCCCCAGCACCTCCATCACCTGCTGCCGGGTTTCTCCCCCGGTAAGCTCGGCGGTGATTGCCAGGGCAATGTAGGCATTCACAGGCGACCACACCCGGTTGGTGGTGTCCACACCGGTAAGGATTTCCCGGGCACAGTCTGTGGAGAAGGAGGCCACCGGAGCCATGGAAGCCTGCACCAAGGCGTCCCGCCTCTGGGAATCCTCATACCACTGCCGGAAGGAATCGGAACCAGACCGGGGTCGCTCCGGTTTCCGGGAGTGGGAGGCGGCACTCACCGCCTTGGCGCTGATAATCAGGGGAATCCGGGGGGTATTCAGCACCAGCACCAGGGCAAGCACCGCCGCCACCGCCACAATCCAATAGTGTTTTCTTTTTTTCCGCTTTGCCGCAGCGGACACATACTTTTCGTCCACATAGCCCAAAGCCTCTGCAAGTTTCTCATTCATCCATATACCCCTCCTTGATCAGGTGCTCCCGCAGCCGCATTCGGATTCTGCCCAGGCGGACACATACGGTGTTTTCCCGCAGGTCAAAATCGTCGGCAATCTCCTGAATGGAATCCCCGAACCAGTATCTGCGAAGAAACAGGGCCCGGTTGTCCTCGTTCTGGGCCGCAAGGAAGCGGTTGATAGCAAGGCCCAGCTCTCTGGCCTCCACAGTTTCCTCCAGAGCCGGGCCGGGAATGGCCTTTTCCAGCTCGTCCAGAGATAAATCGTATTTGCCGTACCGTTTCCCGGCGGTATTGTATTTCAGCCGGTCCAGGGATATATTCCGGCCGGTGGCATACACATACCCAGCCAAAGGGTCCGGCTTTTTTGGCGGGACTGTATTCCAGACCGCCAGGTAAGTATCGTTGACGGATTCTTCCGCATCCTGGCGAACCCCAAGAATGTTCACCGCAATCCCCATCAGCCTTTTTCCGAACCTTTTGGAAAGCGCCTCAAGAGCACTTTCCGCCCTTTGCCAGAGAAGCCCTACGATTGTCGGATCATCCATATACATCCCTCCTCACCTATGTAATAGAATTCCGGGGTATGAATGTTACATCTATCGTAGCATATTTTTGAAAAAATAGATAGGTTGCGAGGGTTTTTCTTTCATGGGGTCAGGACACAATCTGATTTCCAAATGGTTTTTCCTGTGTTGCCTTCGGGCTTCCACATTTTTCATAAGCTGGCTGTTTTTTCTCTGATAGGTTTTTGGATTCGGGATAAGCTATGTCTGCGGAACAAAGGTGCTTCTTTCGGGAAGCGGCTTTGCTTCCCGAATTTATGAAACAGGAGAGAAGTACTATGAAGAGCAACAACAGCATCAACGTGCCCCAGGCTAAGGAAGCCATGAACAAGTTCAAGATGCAGGCCGCCTCTGAGGTTGGCGTGAACCTGACGGACGGCTACAACGGTCACCTGACCTCCCGGGAGGCCGGCTCCGTAGGCGGCCAGATGGTCAAGAAGATGATCGAGGCTTACGAGCAGGGAATGCAGTAATTCCAAAGAAGCCAATCGAGTAGGAGGCTAGTTACCTAGCCGACCTCTCACACCACCGTGCGTACGGTTCCGTACACGGCGGTTCAATCGCATAAGTGCAGGGACTCGTAGTAGTTCAGGATTTCCAAATATCCTGCTGCTACG
>DVGG01000031.1 GCA_018712825.1 Candidatus Faecousia excrementipullorum
TCGTGTCGGAGTGTGAGAGCTCCGGCACGATTTTTATGTATTACAGAACAGAATTCTTTTCCTGAAATTGGAGAAGTTCCTCATTCCGTAGCATACTCTTTTCAGAACCTTGGTCTTGTTGTTGCAGCCCTCTATAAAGCCGTTTGTCCAGGGGACGTCCATGGAGTTGAGAATCTCCCGGTACCAGTTGTGATACGCCTTGGTGCAATCGTGAAATTCCGGGAGATCCATTACCTCCACGGAGAATAACCACTCTGTAAGCCGTTTCCTGCCCTCCTGGGACGAGGAGGAACGAATGACTGTAAGGAAGTCGTTCTTTATTCTATAAGCGTCTGCCAGGCGTGGGGCCATGTTGAACATCAGAGCAAGACGATTCTTTTCGTCCTCTGACAGATTCCCCATTGGCTTCATCAGCAGGTTCCGGCACCGCTTAAAGTATTTACGGTGTTGTTTCGACAGCCTGTTTTGTTCGTTCTTTCTGACTCGCTCCATAGCCCAGTACACCTGGCGAATCACATGGTATTTGTCTGCAACAACCAGGGCTTGGGGAAAGCATATTTTTGCCACCTGCCTGAAGTGAGGGTTCATATCACAAACAAAGTATTTTACTTCGTTTTTGTTGGAAAATTGGGAGAAATAACTTACCAAATCCCCCTCAAAACGGTTAGGAAGTATATCCAGAACTTTTTTCTCTTTTGGGTCAACAACGATACTGTTGTACTTTTGACCGCCGGAATTTCCTTTGAATTCGTCCAGGGAAATCACCTCAGGAAGCTTTGTAAGCTTCCTGTTGAAGAGCGTGAAATAGCGCATAGCAGTAACACCGGAAACATTGTAACGGCAGCCAATTTCCTTTGCAGAAACCACCTTTTTAAAAGCGTGGATTATCTCGCTAACCAACCGACTGGTAACCCGGTAGTACCGGGGCAGGAAGGTATTTTTCTCGAAGAAACGCTTGCCGCAGTCACAGCGATAACGGCGCTTACGAAGGTGCAGGAAGGTATCTCTGGCTAAGGGAATATCCTTGATAACCTGCATCCGGTAGTCGTGAACCCGTTCTGTTTCCTTTCCACAGTGGGGACAGATATGGCTCTCTCTGGGCAGCTCCAGGTAAATGTGCAGCTCATCAGAGATATTTTCTACATTTGTGATAATTACATCTTCCAAATTAAGAAGTTGTGCGATATAATCGTTCGTGAACATAGAGATCATCCTTTCGATTGAGTGTAGGGGTATACTTGTATTGTAAGGATTTTGGTCTCTATGTTCAACCTATTATTATAACTTTGGGGCCAGGCTCATTCCCCTGACCCCAACATTTATTATAGAACCGATTTTTATTGCACATCCACAACCGTCAGTACCTTGTCTTTCACCGTAAACCGAATGTCGTGACCGGCAAAGGACAAGCCGTAAACTCTGTCCGAATCCTTCTGATAGGAGGGTCTGGGGTCGTGGGACAGTACCTGACAAATGGCCTCCTGCTTTTCTGCCGGCAGCCGCTGCTTCAGGTTCTCCGGAAAATCCACTTCCAGCAGATAGTCCCCGGCATCCTGGGTAAAGCCCCCCATAGCCTCCGGATGGGCGTCACAGTAGGGGATGTAGGGCTTGATGTCCAAGATAGGAGTGCCGTCCATCAAATCCGCTCCGCCGATGTGGAGCACCGTTCCCATGTCCTGAGTATGCTCTACAGACAAAAGCCTTACGCAGGAAAGACCGATGGCGTTGGGACGGAAAGGAGAGCGGGTGGCAAATACCCCCATCCGGGTGTTTCCACCCAGCCGGGGAGGCCGGACGGTGGGGGACCAGTCCTGCCGCACTGCCTGGGAAAACTGCCAGAGAATCCAAAGATGGGAAAAGCCTTCAATTCCCCGCAAAGCTTCGGGATTCCGGTAGGCAGGCTCAAACACAATGGTGGATTGCAGGGCCTCCGCCAGACCGCTTTGCCGGGGAATGCCAAACTTGGTGGGAAAATCGCTGTGCATCACGGCGATGACATCCATGGAAATCGGGTCCATATCAGCCACGCACCTTTCTCAAAAGAAACGATATGGCAAAGAACAGGGCAAGCACCAAACTGATGGCCGCACCGGCAGAAGCCCCTAAATAGTAGGATACCGTCAGACCGGCAATCCCAGCTACCAAAGCAAGCAGCACGGAAAACAGGTGATACTCCCGGATATTCCGGGCCAGATTCCGGGATGCCGCTGCCGGCAGCACCAGCAGGGAATTAAGAATCAGCAGCCCCACCCAGGAGATGGACAGGGTTACGGTGACGGCGATAAATACGGTGAAGGCCGTCTGCATCCAGCCTGTGGGAACCCCACGGGAGGAGGCCAGCTGGGGGTGAATGGAGGTCAGCATCAGCCGATTGCTGCAAAGCACCCAGAAAAGAACCACCGCAACCAGCACAAGAGCCAGCAGCCCAATCTCACCGGGGGTAACGCTGAGCACATCGCCCACCAGATAGGTGTTGTACTTGGTGAAGCTGCCGCCCCCCAGGGTGGCAACAAAAATACCCAGAGCCACAGCGGTGCTGGAAAACACACCAATCAGGGTGTCGGCAGTCTGGTTGCTTCTGCTGCGGACATAGGAAAACAGCAGAGCAAAGCATACGGAAAAGACAACCGCCGCCCAGGTGGGAGCAGCCAGCCCTGCCAGACTTCCGATGGCAATGCCGGTAAAGGCGGAGTGTCCCAGGGCATCGGAGAAAAAGCTCATTCTGCCGGTAACCACCATGGTGGAGCAAAGGCCGAACAGGGGCCCTATCAGGAGCACCGCCAGCATGGCGTTTTTCATAAAGTCCCAGTGGAGCATTTCCAGGGGGAGAAAATCACAAAAGGCATACCAGATGCTCATGCTTCCATGGCTCCTTTCCGGTGAAATGCCCGGGCAAACTCCGGGGATTGGAGGACTTCCTTCGGCGTGCCCTGCCTGAGAACCTCGTGGGAGATCAGCACCACCTGGTTGGCATAGCGGGGCAGCATGGCAAAGTCGTGGGTGGTGATGAGAATGGAAAGGTCATACTTTTGCCGGATTTCATCCAGCATTTCCATGAGGCTTTCCATACCCTCCACATCCACGCCGGACAAAGGCTCGTCCAGAATCAGAATGTTGGGAATGGGCTCCAAAGCCAGCGCCAGCAGAACCCGCTGTAATTCACCCCCGGAAAGCCGCCCGATAGGCTTGTCAATCAGGGCTGTGCCGTGTACCCGCTCCAGGCAGGTCAGCACCTTCTGCCGCATTTTTTTGGAAACCCCCAGAAAGGTGGGGCGCTTGCTCATGCAGCAGGCAAAAAGGTCGGCAACGCTGACAGGATCTCCGGAATCAAAGGCAGGGCTCTGGGGTACATAGCCGATAAGGGGCTTCCGGTTCCGCTGCCCCACGGCGGAGAAGGAGATGGTGCCGCTGTACTCCCGCTGACCCAGAATGGCTTTCAGCAGGGTGCTTTTGCCGGCACCGTTGGGGCCGATCAAGGCCACCATCTGACCGCAGTGAATATGCAGATTGATGTTTTTCAGGATGGCCTCCCCGGCGATGTCAACGGAGAGGTTCTGGATTTTCAGGCAGCAGGCATTGCTGCAGGAATCTCCGTGGGTGTGATGTGTCATCCCAGTGCCTCCTTGATGGTGTCGATATTGTGGTACATGGCATCAAAATAGCTTCCGCCGGAGATTGCCATGTCCAGGGTGAAAACGCCGCAACCGGTTTCCGCGGCAATGACAGAGGCGGAAGCGGCGCTTCCGTTTTTCTCCACAAAAATTGCCGGAAGATTCCGGGCTTCCACATCTTGAATCAGGTCCTTCAGCCGGTTTGCGGAGGTCTCGCTTCCCGCCTCTTCCTCAATGGCTTCCAGGATATGCAGGTCATAGGCTTCCGCAAAATAGGAAAAGCCGTCGTGGAAGGTAATCAACTCCCGGCAGGAAAGCTGAGCCAACTGGGTTTTTCCATAGCTGTCCAGGTCTTTCAGCTCCTGCTCCAGCCGGGCAAGATTCTCTCGGAAAATTTGGGCATTTTCCGGATAAGCTTCAATCAACCCGGCGGCAATGTTGCGGCACATGAGTATAGCGTTCTGGGGATCCAGCCAGTAATGGGGGTCCTCCTCATGGTGGTGCCCGTCCTCTTCCTGGTGGTCGTGTTCTTTCAGGGGACAAAGCAGCTCCACCCCGGAGGAGGAATCCACCACAGAAGCGGCTCCATCCAAGGCGTCCTCCAGAAATTCCTCCAGCCCGCCGCCGGAGATAATCACCATTTTGGAGGCGGCGATGGTGCGCATTTGCTCCACACTGAGGGAGTAGTCGTGCAGACAGGATACGGCCTCCGTCACAATGGGGGTGACGGTGAGGGACGTTCCCTCACATAACCGGGAGGTGAATTCATAAACCGGCAAGGTAGTGGCGGCAATATCCGCCGCCGGAGCCGCCTGACAGCCTGCGGTCAGAAGACAAAGACAGACCAAGAAAATACAGAGGCATTTTTTCATTTACATCATCCTGAGCATAGGTTTTTCTGTATATAACATAGCATATATGTCAAGAAAATGGAGACTGCAAAAGCTTGCAGTCTCCCATTTCCTTAGTGATTTTCAATCCAGTCGTTGGCCTTGGCCTTTGCCAGACGGAGAATGTCCTCCGTGGGGTAAGGGGAAGCCTCGCCGCCGCAAACATACAGGAAATACAATCCGCCGGGAGTCTGGTACAGGTTTTCTTCATAGCCGGCAGGATCGCCATAGGAGCCGTAGGTACACTTCTTGATGAGAGTAGCGGTTTCGGTATCGTACTCTTTCTTGCAGATGATCTTCTTCATGGAACGAACCTCCTTTCTTCCTTAGAAGTACACACCAATTATACTTCAATTACCGGAAAAATCAAGCTTCTTTTTAGATTTATATAACTTTTTTGCTCCATTTATACGGGGATTTTACATATGTTGCAGAAAAACTTTCATAGACTGGGACGGATTTGTATGATATGATTACAAAAAAGGAGGGATCAGATGCGTAACATCCCGGTTTTTACAACGGAATATGGGGTGGGGAGCCTGATTTTGCGGGAGATTCCCTACCGCCAGGAGGCCTATATCCGCATTCAGGATACGAAAGAGCCGGAGGCATTTCTTGGGGAGTGTGTGGATTTCTGCAAGGCGGCGGGGGCGGAGCGGATTTACGGAACAGGCCACCCCTGCTGTGAAAATTACCCCCTGCACACGGCGGTTTTGCAGATGCAGGGGGATGTGACCGGATTGGGGGACACGGATGCGGCGGTGTTTCCGGTGGTGGAAAAGAACCTGTCCCGGTTCCGGGAGATTTACAATGAGAAAATGAGCCGGGTTCCCAACGCCTCTTTTCTCACGGAAGCCGACGCCCGGGAGATTCTGAAGGAGGGCAGCGGTTACTTTGTCCATCGTGAGGGGGAGCTTCTGGGAATCGGCGTGGTAAAGGAGCCCCGACTCCTGGCCCTGGCCGCCTGCCGGAAGGGAGCCGGAGAGACTGTGGTGAAAGCCCTGAGCCACACCTTTGCAGACCGACAGGTGCTGCTGGAGGTGGCCTCTGCCAACGGGAAAGCCTGCCTGCTCTACGAACGGCTGGGCTTCGTCCCCACAGCCGAGCTTTCCCGGTGGTACCGGATTTTCTGAAAAAAGAATGGCTTGTCAAGGAAAAATACTTGACAAGCCGGGAAGAATGTGGTAACCTATGTGAGGTGTCAAGGGAAACACCTTGACAAGGAGGCACAACATGGACGCTTTGCAGATGACCTTGCTGTTTGACTATTATGGGGATTTGCTTACAGAGCGTCAGCGTATGTGCATCGATATGCGGTACAACCAGGATATGTCCCTGGGGGAGATTGCCCAGGAGCTGCAGGTGAGCCGCCAGGGTGTGTACGATAACCTGAACCGTGCAGAGGCACTGCTCACCAATATGGAGCAGAAAACCGGCTGTGTCCGCCGGGATCTGCAGTGCAGGAAGGTATTGCGAACCATCGAAGAGGCTGCAAAGGTGCTGGAGAATCACCCGGATTCCCAGGTGCGGCAGACTGCCGCCAAAATCCTGTCTGCAGCCCAGGGACTTGAGGAGTAACATATGGCATTTGAAGGATTGACTGAAAAAATTTCCTCTGCCTTCAAAAAGCTTAGGGGCAAAGGCCGCCTGAAGGAATCCGATGTAAAGGAGGCCATGCGGGAGATTCGCATGGCGCTGCTGGAAGCGGATGTAAGCTATAAGGTTGTCAAGGATTTTATCAAGAATGTAACGGAGCGTTGTGTAGGCACCGATGTGCTGGAGGCTTTGAGCCCCGCCCAGATGATTGTCAAAATCGTGGACGAGGAACTGACCAAGCTCATGGGCAGCGATGCCAAGCACATCACCTTTAACCCCAACGGCCCTACAGTCGTGATGCTGGTGGGTTTGCAGGGTGCCGGTAAAACCACCAACGGCTCCAAGCTGGCAGGTCTTATGAAGCGGCAGGGAAGAAATCCGCTGCTGGTGGCCTGCGATATTTACCGGCCTGCTGCCATTCAGCAGCTGAAGGTCTGCGGCGAGAAGCTGGGGA
This sequence comes from Candidatus Faecousia excrementipullorum, assembly GCA_018712825.1. Classification (GTDB taxonomy): domain Bacteria; phylum Bacillota; class Clostridia; order Oscillospirales; family Oscillospiraceae; genus Faecousia; species Faecousia excrementipullorum. Next base: position 6,552 of record DVGG01000031.1, read on the forward strand.
TCCCTGTTTTTGAAGAAGGGCAGATTGACCCGGTGCAGATTGCCAAGGATGCGGTGCTTTATGCCCGCCAGCGTGGCCATGACATGGTTTTCCTGGATACCGCCGGACGGCTTCATGTGGATGAGGCCCTGATGGAGGAACTCCAAAACATCAAAGCGGCTGTCAAACCCCAGGAGATTATGCTGGTGGTGGATGCCATGACCGGTCAGGATGCGGTGAACGCCGCCCAGAGCTTCAATGAGTGGCTGGACATCGACTCCGTTATGCTCAGTAAGCTGGACGGCGATGCCAGAGGCGGTGCAGCCCTGTCTGTCCGGGCCATCACCGGAAAGCCCATCAAGTTTGCCGGTATGGGCGAAAAGCTGGAGGACATCGAGCCCTTCCATCCCGACCGGATGGCTTCCCGGATTCTGGGTATGGGTGACGTGCTGAGCCTCATCGAGAAGGCGGAAAAGGCATACGATGCCAAGAAAGCCGCCGAGATGGAGGAAAAGCTGAAATCCAACAAGTTCACCCTTCAGGACTTCTACGACCAGATGGTTCAGATGCGGTCCATGGGTTCTTTGCAGGATATTCTGGCCCAGCTGCCCGGCGGCGCCAAGCTCAAGGGTGTGCAGATGGACGATAAGGCCCTGAGCCGTACCGAAGCCATCATTTTGTCTATGACCCCCAAGGAGCGGGAAAACCCCAACATCATCGGCGCCAGCCGGAAGCGGCGGATTGCCAACGGTGCCGGCGTGAAGGTGGAGGATGTAAACCGGCTTCTCAAGGGCTTTGAGCAGATGCGCTCCATGATCAAGCAGTTCTCCGGCCCCGGCGCCGGCAAGAAGCTCAAGCGCATGCGTGGTCTGGGAGGCTTTGGCGGCTTCCCCGGACTGTAAATCATTTAGTTCGCTGAAAGCAATTTGCTTTGCGATATAGAACAAGAAATCTTTGGAGGTGAAACTCATGGTTAAGATCAGACTGAGAAGAATGGGTGCAAAGAAGGCTCCTTTCTACCGTATCGTGGTTGCGGACTCCCGCTCTCCCCGTGACGGCCGCTGCATCGAGGAAATCGGCACCTACAACCCCCTGACCGACCCCGTCACCATCACTGTTGACGCTGAGAAGGCTCAGAACTGGATCAAGAACGGCGCACAGCCCACCGATACCGTTCGTGGCCTGCTGAAGAATGCCGGCGTGCTGTAAATCTCTGCGAAGGAGTGGCACAATGAAAGAGCTTTTGCTGTATATGGCAAAAAATTTGGTGGACGTGCCTGAGGCAGTTACGGTAACAGAAACCGCCGGTGAGGATGGAACTGTTCTGGAGCTGCGGGTTGCCCCCGGAGACATGGGGAAGGTCATCGGCCGCCAGGGACGGATTGCGAAAGAAATCCGTACAATCGTGAAAACCGTTGCCCAGCGCACCGGAGAAAAAGTCACGGTGGAAATCGTAGATTAAACGGGTATGCGTGACGCTTGGCGCCACGCATTTTCCCATTTTCAGGAGGAAATAAGCATGAAACTCCAATACTTACAGGCGGGCCAGATTGTATCCACCCACGGCATCCGGGGAGAGGTCAAGGTGCTGCCCTGGGCAGACGGCCCGGAATTTCTCACCCAGTTTTCCCGGATACGCATTGGCGGCCGGGACTATCAGGTGGATAGCTGTCGGATTCAGAAAACTTGCAATCTGCTGAAGATTCAGGGCGTGGATACAGTGGAGGCCGCCCAGGCCCTGCGGGAGCAGATTGTGGAAATATATCGGGACGACGCACCTAAGGATCTTATTTTTGCGGCGGAGCTGGAAGGCATGACCGTCCTGGCAGAGGGCCAGGAAATCGGCAAAATCCAGGAGGTGCTGGACTACCCGGGAAACAAGGTATATGTGGTGAAGGGAGAGCATGAATACATGATTCCTGCTGTAAAGCAGTTTATCCTCTCCACGGATTTGGACAACAACGTGATGCAGGTGCAGCTCATCCGGGGGATGCGTACCGATGAGAATTGATATTTTGACCCTTTTCCCGGAATCTTTGGGGGATGTGCTGTCCGACAGCATTCTGGGCAGAGCCCAGGACCGGGGGATTATCCGCATCGAAGCCCACCAGATCCGGGACTATACCGCCAGCAAGCAGTGCCAGGTGGATGACTACCCCTATGGGGGCGGCCGGGGTGCCATTATGCAGGCAGACCCCCTGTACCGCTGCTGGGAGGCGGTGTGCGATGAGGCCGGCGGCCCAGTGCATACAGTGTATATGAGCCCCTGCGGCAAGACCTTCCGTCAGGCCGATGCCATCCGCCTGAGCAAGATGGAAAACCTGGTGCTGGTCTGCGGCCATTATGAGGGCATTGACCAGAGGTTCATTGACGAATGTGTGGATGAGGAGATCTCCCTGGGGGACTTCGTTCTCACAGGAGGCGAGATTGCCGCCATGGCTGTGACGGATGCGGTGTGCCGCATGGTCCCCGGGGTGCTGGCAGACCCGGAGTGCTTCCAGGAGGAGAGCCACTTCAACGGCCTTCTGGAGTATCCCCAGTACAGCCGTCCTGCGGTCTGGCATGGCCGGGAGGTGCCGGAAATTCTCCTTTCCGGCAACCACCAGAAAGTGGCTCAGTGGCGGCGGCTCCAAGCCCTCCGCCGCACCCGGGACAGAAGACCGGATATGTTCCAGAAGCTGGATTTGTCCAGCAAGCAGGATAAGAAACTATTGGCCCTTTTGGAGGGTGAGGAAAATGGAGAATCTGGAAAAACCGAAAACCTGGGTACAGGAAAGTAAACGAATTGTATTTTTCGGGGGAGCCGGTGTGAGTACCGAGTCCGGAATTCCGGACTTTCGCAGCGTGGATGGCCTTTACAACCAGAAATTTGATTATCCCCCGGAAACCATTATCAGTCACAGCTTCTTTCTGAAAAATCCCGAGTATTTCTTCCGCTTCTACCGGGAAAAGATGCTGCCCCTGGGCTTTTCTCCCAACATCACCCATAAAAAGCTTGCCCAGTGGGAAGAAGTTGGGAAGCTGACCGCGGTGATTACCCAGAACATTGACGGCCTGCACCAGAAGGCGGGGAGCCACCGTGTGCTGGAGCTCCACGGCAGTGTCCTGCGAAACTACTGCATGAAGTGTCATAAAAGCTATTCTGCCGAATATGTTAAAAACAGCCAGGGAATTTGCCGCTGCGACTGCGGCGGCATTATAAAGCCGGATGTGGTTCTTTACGAGGAATCCCTGGATTCCCAGGTGCTGGAAAAGAGCATTTACGCCATCGCCCAGTGCGACTTGCTGATTGTGGGCGGCACCAGCCTGACGGTATACCCGGCGGCAGGGCTTTTGCGGTACTATCCTGGACATCGCCTGGTGCTCATCAACCGGGACGAAACCCCTTATGATAACCAGGCGGATTTGGTTCTACATGAGAGCCTGGGAAAGGTTTTTGAACAGCTGCCTTAAAAGCCATACATAAATTTTGAGCTGACAAGTTTTTGTCAGCTCATTTTCTTTTCATAAAGGACGAGCCTGCACAATACAATGGAGCAGGAGTGATGCACATGGCTTGTAACTGGCAGGCATTTTTGAATCTGGTTCCCCCCAGGCTGCGGGGGGAGGTGGACAAACTGGGAAAGGAGCAGCTGCAGGAGCTGCGGCTGCGGCTTCAGGGAGAGCCGGAGTTGGTTCTCTCCAGGCAGAGCAAATGGCTTCCCGGCCCTGTGACCATGGACGACCTTTCCTACTGTATCAACGCAGCCACAAAATACTCACCCTGGGCGGCGGCTTCCGCAGCCAAAGGGTATGTGACGGCCCCGGGAGGGCACCGGCTGGGGCTGTGCGGTCAAACGGCGGTGGTGGACGGGCAGGTGCGCAGCATCCAGCCGGTTACCTCCATCAATCTGAGAGTATGTCGGGAAATCTCCGGGATTGCCAACGCCATGGCCTCCCTGCGGGGCTCGGTGCTGATTATCGGAAGTCCCGGTACAGGAAAGACAACCCTTCTGCGGGACTACATACGGGTTTTGTCGGATGTGTGTCAGGAGCGGGTGGCCGTGGTGGACGAGCGGCAGGAGATTTTTCCCCAGCAGGGGCTGTCCTGGGGCTTTCACCCGGGAAACAGGACGGATATCCTCTCCGGCTGTCCCAAGGTAGCGGGGATAGAGGCAGTGCTGCGGAACATGAATCCGGATATCATCGCAGTGGACGAGATTACCGCCGGGGAGGACTGCACTGCCATGCTCCATGCCGGCTGGTGTGGCGTCCGGCTGATTGCCACCGCCCACGCCGGAAACAAGCAGGATTTGCTGTGCCGCAAGCTCTACAAGCCCCTGGTGGAAAGCGGATTGTTTGAAAATTTGATTGTGCTGCAAAAGGACAAGACCTGGTACAAGGAGCGGATGATACTATGACCATAAGAATCGTTGGGGCGGCGCTGTTGATTCTGGGCTGCGGCAGCGTAGGCTTCCAGATGGCTGCGGCCCATATGCGGGAGGAGCGTATCCTGCGTCAGCTGCTGCGATTGCTGGATTATATGGAGTGCGAGCTGCAATACCACCTGACCCCGTTGCCGGAGCTTTGCCGCCAGGCAGCAGAGCAGGAGGCGGGGGTGCTGAAAGGGGTGTTTCTCCGGCTGGCAGAGGAGCTGGACAACCAGATGTCCCCGGACGTGGGGCGGTGCATGGGCTATGTGCTGGGACGGCAGCAGAATCTTCCTCCCAAGGTCAAAAAGCTTCTGCGGCTCATGGGAAACTCTCTGGGGAAATTTGATTTGCAGGGGCAGATCAAGGGACTGGAAAGCCTGCGGGGAGAGTGCCGCAGAGAATTGAAAATGCTGGAAGCGGGACGAGCCTCCCGGCTGCGGGAGTATAAGACTCTGGGACTGTGTGCAGGAGCGGCTTTGGCCATATTGTTTATTTAACCTATGGAAATTGATTTGATTTTTAAGATCGCTGCAATCGGAATTATCGTTTCCATACTCAATCAGGTGCTTTCCAGGTCAGGCAGAGAGGAGCAGGCCACCATGACCACCCTGACAGGGCTGGTGGTGGTTCTGATGATGGTGGCTCAAAAAATCTCTGAACTGTTTGATCTGGTGAAAAGCCTGTTCAATTTCTGATGGAAACCTTCGTAAAAGCCGCCGCTGCGGTGCTTATTGCCGTGGTGCTGGTGACGGTGTTGTCCAAAAACAGTAAGGATATGGCAACGGTGCTGGGAATCTGTGTTTGTACCATAGTATTGCTGGCTGCCGTGTCCTTTTTACGCCCCGTGGTGCAGTTTGTGCAGCGGCTGCAGGAGCTTGGAGGGCTGGACAATACCATGGTGACAATTCTTCTGAAAGCCGTGGGGGTAGGCCTGATTTCCGAGGTGGCTGTGCTCATTTGCTCGGACTCCGGGAATCAGGGGATGGGTAAGGCCCTGGAGTACCTGGCAGGGGGCGTGATTTTGTACCTGTCCATCCCCCTCTTTACGGAGCTTCTGGAACTGATGCAAACCATACTGGGGGAGATATGAGAAGATTACTGATACTGATAGGACTGCTGGCGCTGCTGACGGTGCCGGTAAAGGCAGAGCAGTGGGAGCCTCCCGAGGCCCCGCCGGAGGCAGAGGAGTATATGCCGGAGGATACCCAGAGTTTTTCCGAAGGCCTGTGGTATGTAATAAAAGCCGGTATCAAGACCCTGGAGCCATCCCTGGCGGAGGCGGGGAAAGCCTGCCTTTCCGTGATGGTGGTGGTGCTCCTGCTGTCATTGCTGGAAGTCTATACGGGAAAATTGCCTCCTGTGACCCCACTTGCCGGGGCCGTGATGGTGGGCCTGACTCTTTTGGCCCCCTCCCGGTCCTTGATTGGTCTGGGAACGGATACGGTGCGTCAGCTTAGCGAGTACGGTAAACTTCTGCTTCCGGTGATGTCCGCCGCCTTGGCGGCCCAGGGCGGGGTGACGGCGTCGGCATCCTTGTATGCCGGCACAGTGCTGTTTGATGCCATCCTGGGTTCTCTTGTGGTAAAACTGATTGTACCCCTTCTTTATGTCTATCTCTGCCTGAGCATTGCCGCAGGGGGGATTGGACAGCAGGTGCTTACCACCTTCAAGGACTTTATCAAATGGCTTATGACCTGGACCCTCAAGACCATTTTGTATGTGTTTACCGGCTATATGGGAATCACCGGGGTGGTCAGCGGCGTTACGGATGCGGCAGCCATGAAAGCCGCCAAGCTGACTATATCCGGGATGGTTCCGGTGGTGGGAGGCATCCTCTCCGATGCTTCTGAAGCGGTGCTGGTCAGTGCCGGGGTGATGAAAAATGCAGCCGGAGTCTATGGCCTGATTGCCATTGCAGCCATATGGATTGGCCCATTTCTTAGAATCGGCGTGCAGTATCTGCTGCTGAAGCTTACAACGGCGGTTTGCAGCGCCATGGGAACCCGGCAGGTGTGCGGACTTCTGAAGGATTTTACCGGAGCCATGGGAATCCTTCTGGCTATGACCGGGGCAGTGGGGCTGATGCTTTTGATCAGCACCGTATCCTTTATGAAAGGAATCGGATGATGGAGGGAGTCAAGGCATATGTGCTTTCGGTGACAGCCGGGGCAATCCTTTGCGGACTGGTTACCAGCCTTTCCGGCAAAAAGGGCGTTCAGAAAGGGGTTATCCGGCTCCTTACCGGGGCATTTCTCATTGTGACGGTCATTGCCCCTTTGGCAAAGGTAAAAATTCAGGATTTGCAGGATTATCTGGGGGATATTTCCCTGCAGTCGGAGGCAGTGGTGGCAGAGGGAGAGAATTTTGCCAATGCCCAGATGGCGGATATCATAACCCAGCGGACAGAGGCATATATATTGGACAAAGCCGCATCGATGTCTGTTGCGCTGCAGGTGGAGGTGACGCTAAGTGAAGAGAACCCACCGGTGCCGTGGGCGGTCACCCTGATCGGTGCCCTGTCCCCGTACCAGAAAAGCACCCTGGAGGATTTCATATCCGGCAACCTGGGAATTGCAAAGGAGGAAATCACTTGGAAATAGGAAAATGGCCCGAGAAAATTGCAGGGCTGCTGAAAAAATATAAATACCCCATAATCCTTCTTTGCATCGGAATGATTCTCATGGGGCTTCCCAGCTTTTCCGGAGAAAAAGAGCCTGCCGCTGGGGAAACTGCTGCGGTGCCCACATCCCCGGAGCCTGGCGTCCAGGAGGAACTGGAGCAGATTCTGAAAAATATCTACGGCGCCGGGGATGTGAAGGTGATGCTGACCATATCCCAGGGAGAGAAAACTCTGTACCAGACAGATGTGGTAAGCGGAATTACAGAAAACTCCCAGGACACAGATACGGATACAGTTATCGTATCCGATGGGAATGGGGGAGAAGAGGGACTGGTGCAGCAGAAGCTCTCCCCGGTGTACCAGGGAGCGATTATTCTCTGCCAGGGGGCAGACAGTCCCTCCGTCCGCCTTGCCATTACCCAGGCTGTGTCCAAGGTGACCGGTCTGCCGACGGACCGGATTGCGGTACTCAAAATGAAGTGATTGGAGGAAGGTAAATGAAGGTGTGGAAAAAGAACCTGGTGGCAGCTGCGATTCTGGTGGCTGTATGTGCCGGAATCTATGTGAACTGGAAATATACGGAGGATCAGGCGGTGATGAACTTTGCAGATACCCTGGATGAGGAAAAGCTCATGTCGGAGGATACCCTGGTGATGAGCGATGGAAGCTTTTTGAACATCCCTGAGAACACGGATACCATGACGGACTATTTTGCGGCGGTTCGCCTTTCCCGTCAGCAGGCCCGGGACAATGCGGTGTCCCTTCTCCAGGAGGCCATGGCCTATGATGAGGACACAGAGGCGGCCCAGACCAATGCCCAGCTGGAGGCCATTGTCCAGACGGCCCTGTGCGAGGCCCAGATTGAAAGCCTGGTCATTGCCAAGGGCTATACCGACTGCGTGGCCTATATCAGCGAAGAGGGCATTTCCGTAGCGGTGGCGTCTCCGGAGCAGGGCATGCAGCCTGCGGATGTGGCAGTGATTGCGGACATTGTCATGACCCAGACAGAATTCACCATGGAGCAGATCCGGGTGGTAGAGGTGCAGTAAGGCTTACCCCAAAGGTTTTTCCTTTGGGGTATTTTTTTGCACAAAGGGATTGGAATGCAGAAAACAGTTGTTTTTTTTACCGGAAGGTGGTACAATATAGAAAATATGTCTTGTGAGGAACAGGACCAGTAAACAGGAGGTTTTATCATGGCAGATACGAAGCAGTATGTCACACAGGAGCAGGAAAAGGGCAGTGTGATGATCTCTGAGGATGTCATTGGCGCTATTGTGGAAAATACTTTGGGTGAAGTGGAAGGCATTGCCGGTCTTGTGACCAAGCCCGGTTCTGACCTGGCAGAGCGCATCGGTGTGAAGAATTGGGGCAGAGGCATCAAAATCACCATCGGTGAGGATGAGACTCTGGTGATTGACTGCAATGTGAATGTGGTCTATGGCCAGAATGTGGCCTCCGTTGCCAAGGCAGCCCAGGAGGCGGTTACCTCTTCTGTGGAAGCCATTGCCGGTGTATCCGTCCGTGCCGTGAATGTGAATGTCTGCGGCATCGTCAGAGCTTAAGGAGCGTATATGACCAGAGCCAACGCCAGAGAATTGGCCATTCACCTGATTTACAGTCGGGACTTTACCGGCGAGGAACCGGAGCAGCTGGTGGCTGCCCGGCTGGAGCGGCGCTACTACGAGAACCTGGAAGGGGAGAATCCCCTTTATGCAGAGCGTCCCAGCCGTGCCCAGAGAGCCTATATTGACCAGGTGGTATCCGGAGTTGCCAATCGGGAAGATGAGCTGAACGATTACATCCGGAAGTATTCCATTGGCTGGGATGTGTCCCGCATTTCCCGCCTGACCCGCACCATCATGCAGCTGGCCATTTTTGAGATGCTTTACATGAGCGATGTCCCCACCGGGGTTGCCATCTCCGAGGCTGTGCGGCTGGCCAAGCTGTACGACGGGGACGATACGGGCGCCTTTGTCAACGGTGTGCTGGGTGCTTTCGCCCGGGGCCAGAAAGAAGAGGCCAAGGCATGAGCACCGTAGGCTTCGACACCAGCAACTATACCACCTCTGTGGCCTTTTTTGACGGGACGGCAGGGGAGAACTGTTCACAGCTCCTGCCGGTAGGCCAGGGGCAGCTGGGGCTGCGGCAAAGCGATGCGATTTTTCATCATACCAAAAGCCTGCCGGAGCTTTCCGGCAGGCTGTTTTCCCATATTCCCCAGGATTGCATTCATGCCGTGGGTGTCAGTACCCGCCCCAGAGCGGTGGAGGGCAGCTATATGCCCTGCTTCCTGGTGGGCTATTCCCATGCCAAAATGCTTTCGGATGTGCTGAAGGTTCCTCTTTTCTCCTTCTCCCATCAGCAGGGCCATGTGGCAGCCAGTCTTTGGAGCGCCGACCGGATGGATTTGATGGACACCCCCCACCTGGCCTGGCACCTGTCGGGGGGCACCACGGAGCTTTTGCTGGTAGAGCCGGAGGGGAAAAGCGTCCGCTGCCAGAAAATCGGCGGAACCACGGACATTTCCGCCGGCCAGCTGATAGACAGAACCGGTCAGCTTCTGGGCCTGCCCTTTCCCGCAGGCAAGCACCTGGATGCCCTGAGCCAAGGGGAAAGTACCCCGGACTTCTTCCGGGTCAAATGCCCGGAGCTTCAGTTCTCTTTGTCCGGGGTCCAGAACCAGGTGGAAACGTATTATGAAAGGACCGGAAACCGGGAAAAAACCGCCGCCTTCGCCCTGGCAAGTGTTGTCTGGGCGGTGGAAAAGGCTACGAAAAACGCCATGAAGGCATACCCCGGCCTTTCGGTGGTGTTCTCTGGCGGCGTTGCCTCCAACGCCATGCTGCGGAAGAACCTGGCCTATTTGCAGCCGGTCTTTGCCCAGCCCCAGTATTCCACAGACAACGCCATGGGCATCGCCATTCTCACCCACAGAGCCATGGAGGGATGATATGGAGCAGCAGATTCTTTCCGTATCCCAGATAAACGGATACATCCAAAGCCTCATGGATCAAGACGGCCTTCTGACAGGTCTTGCAGTCCGGGGTGAAATCAGCAATTATAAAATGTATCCTTCCGGCCATCACTATTTCACCTTGAAGGATGAAGGCGGTGCATTGAAGTGCGTCATGTTCCGTGGCAGCGCTGTGAAGCTGAAATTCCGTCCGGAAAATGGTATGCAGGTCATCGCCATGGGCAGAATCACCGTATACCCCAGAGACGGTGCCTACCAGCTTTACTGTACCGCCATGGCACTGGACGGAGTGGGGGACTTGTATGCGGCCTTTGAGCAGCTGAAAAAGAAGCTCTCTGCCCAGGGGCTGTTTGCCCCGGAGCATAAAAAGCCCCTGCCGCCCTATCCCGGCACCATCGGCATCATCACAAGTGCCGCCGGAGCGGCCCTTCACGATATGCTGCGGATTTTGAGAAAACGGTACCCCTTGACTCAGGTGCGGCTTCTGCCTGTCCGGGTGCAGGGAGCGGAAGCCCCCGGGGAGATTTCCGCAGCCATCGCCTATGCAGACCATTATAAACTGGCGGATTTGCTGATTGTGGGCCGGGGCGGCGGCTCCATCGAGGATTTGTGGGCCTTTAACGACGAACAGGTGGCAAGAGCCATTTACCATTGCTCCATCCCGGTAATCTCTGCGGTGGGGCACGAGCCGGACTTCACCATTTCCGACTTCGTGGCGGACTTGCGGGCAGCCACCCCTTCCAACGCAGCGGAGCTGGCGGTTCCGGACCAGGATGCCCTGCGGCAGACCTTGGACAGCGCCACATCTGCCATGGTTTCCGCCCTATGGCGGCAGCTCCGGGCGGCCCGGAACCACCTGAAGCTTCTTTCCGACAGCCCGGCCATGAAGAGCCCCGAGGCTTATCTGGAGCAGCGGCAAAAAGCCCTTGCCTACCTGCAAGCCAGATTGGTGGCAGCCCAGGAGAAGGGGCTCTCTGCCGCAAAGCAGCGCTTTTACACCCAGGCGGCCAAGCTGGAGGCCATGAGCCCCCTGAAGGTTCTCCTTCGGGGCTACGCCATGGTGCAAGATGAAAGCGGCCAGGTGGTGCGCAGCGTATCCCAGGTAAAAGAAAACGACCGTATATCCATTTCCGTCAGTGACGGTAGCATTGAGGCTGTGGTCACCGCAGCCCAGGAGGGGACAACCTATGAATCAGGAAAACATGACCTTTGAGCAGAATATGCAGCGGCTGGAGCAGATTGTCAGAGCCCTGGAGCGGGGCGATGCTCCTCTGGAGGAATCTTTGAAGCTGTTCCAGGAGGGAACAGAGCGCATCCGCATTTGCGGCAAGCTTCTGGACGAAGCACAGCTGCAAGTGAAGAAGATTGTGCCCGGCCCCGACGGCGCTCCCACCGAGGAGGATATGCCCTATGAACCCTGAAATGGACAGGCTGCTCCGGGAATACCGGGACTACATAGAGGATTACTTGAAAAACAACTGTTTCGTCTATCCCCAGGAACCCCAGCAGGTGCTGTTTGATGCCATGCGGTACAGCCTGCTGGCAGGAGGCAAGCGGCTCCGGCCGGTTTTCGTGTTTGATTTTTGCAGAATGTGCGGCGGCGACTGGAAGCAGGCAGCGCCCTTTGCAGCGGCAGTGGAAATGGTGCACACTTACAGCCTGATTCACGACGATTTGCCCTGCATGGACAATGACGACTACCGCCGGGGGCGGCTGACCAACCATAAGGTGTACGGGGAGGCCATGGCGGTGCTGGCGGGAGATGCTCTGCTGACCGGGGCTTTTTCGGCCCTGGCAACTGCCGATCTGGATGCAGAAACACGAATTCAGGGAGTAAAGATTTTGTCCCGATGCGCAGGAGAGCTGGGCATGGTTGGGGGGCAGGTGCTGGATATGCAAAGCGAATCCAGGGAGTGTACCCCTCAGGAGGTGGAGGACATCCACACCCGGAAAACCGCAGCCCTGATTCAGGCAGCCTGCTGCCTGGGTGTTCTGGCGGGCGGCGGCAGTTCTGAGCAGATGGACTCTGCCAAAACCTTTGCCCACAGCCTGGGCTTGGCCTTCCAGATTCGGGATGACATTCTGGATGTGATTGGCAATGCAGAAGAGCTGGGGAAGGCGGTAGGCGCCGACGGCAATAAAAACACCTTTGTCCAGCTCCATGGGGTGGATGCCTGCCAGGAGATGGTGCGCATATATAGCCAAAAGGCAGAGGCGGCCCTTGCTGCTTTTCCTGACCACCGCTTTATGGAAAGCCTCTGCCGGGGGCTTATAAACCGGAATCACTAAAAGGAGGAGAAAGAAATGCTATACAACGTTTTTCGGGACGAAAAGCTGTCCGCCCTGGGTCTTGGCTGTATGCGCCTGCCCAAAAACGGGGAGAAGGACGAGGATATTGACGAAGCTGCCGCTGCTGAAATGGTGGCCTATGCGTTGGAGCAGGGAATCAACTACTTTGATACCGCCTGGATGTACCATGGCGGAGCATCGGAAACGGTGATGGGTCGTATCCTGGCCAAGCACCCCAGAGAGAGCTTTTATCTGGCCTCCAAATTCCCGGGCTTTTCCAAGGAAATGTTTGAAAATCCCCGGAAGATTTTCGAAAAGCAGCTGGAAAAGTGCGGTGTGGATTACTTTGATTTCTACCTGTTCCACAATGTGTGTGAGGACAATATCGATAACTTCCTGAATCCGGAATACGGTGTGGGAGAGTTCCTTTTTGAGCAGAGACGGCTGGGCCGCATCAAGCACCTGGGCTTCTCCACCCACGGAAGCCTCACCACCATGAAGCGTTTCCTGGATGCCTACGGCAGCCAGCTGGAGTTCTGCCAGATTCAGCTGAACTACCTGGATTGGCAGCTGCAAAATGCCAAGGCCAAGGTGGAACTGGTTCGCTCCTACGGCCTGCCTATCTGGGTCATGGAGCCGGTGCGGGGCGGTCGCCTGACCCAGCTTCTGCCGGAGCAGGAGGCACGGCTCAAGGCCCTGCGTCCCCAGGAAACCCAGGCCGGCTGGGCCTTCCGGTTCCTCCAGGGAATCGAAGGGGTCACCATAGTGCTGTCCGGTATGTCCAATATGGAGCAGCTCGCGGAGAACATCAAGATTTTCTCCCATCCGGAGCCTCTCAACGACCAGGAGCAGCAGACCCTTCAGGAAATTGCCCGGGAGATGATTGCCGCCAACGCCGTGCCCTGTACCGGCTGCAGCTACTGCGTTGACTACTGTCCCCAGGGAATCCATATTCCGGAGATTCTGAAAAAATACAACGCCAAGGACTGGTCTGAGCTGCCTGACTGCATCGGCTGCCAGAGCTGCGAAAAGGTCTGTCCCCAGGGGATTTCCATTGCAGAGGTTATGGCTGACTATAACCGCCACAAATAAAATGTGCCGCCAGACTTTTGTCTGGCGGCAATTCTTTTGAAAAAGGAAAATCAGAAGCACTTCTGATGGCGTTCCTTCCGGCAATCATCCTTGCGGCTGCAATGATAGCAGACCTCGGTTTCGGGGCTGGGTTCGCCGGAAGCAAACTTGCGCATATTGGAGACAGTGGTGTTGGCAATGTTGTCCAGAGCCTCCTGGGTCAGGAAGGCCTGGTGAGAGGTGACGATCACATTGGGCATAGCCATGAGCCGCACCAGCTTGTCATCCTGGACGATGTGGCCGGACATATCCTCATAGAACAGGTCGGCTTCTTCCTCGTACACGTCCAGGCAGGCTCCGCCGATAATCTCCACCTTGATGCCGTTGATCAGAGCGTCGGTGTCAATCAAAGCACCCCGGGAGGTGTTGATAATCACAACGCCCTTCTTCATCTGCTCCACGGCCTCGTCGTTGATCAGGTGATGGGTTTCCTCCGTCAGGGGGCAGTGGAGGGAGATTACATCGGATTTGGCAAAGATTTCAGGAAGCTCCACGTATTCCAGGCCGGAAGCGGGATTGGGGAACTTATCATAAGCCAGAACCTTCATGCCGAAGCCCTTGCAGATATCGGCAAAAATTCTGCCGATTTTGCCGGTGCCGATTACACCTACGGTCTTGCCGTAGAGGTCAAAACCGGTCAGACCGTTCAGGCTGAAATTGAACTCTCTGGTTCGCAGGTATGCCTTGTGAATGTGCCGGTTCACGCCCAGCAGCAGGGCCATGGCGTGCTCCGCAACGGCGTAGGGGGAATAGGCGGGCACACGGAAAACATGGATTTTTCCGAAGCAGGCCCGGGTATCCACATTGTTGAAACCGGCGCAGCGCAGGGCAATCATCCGCACGCCACCGGCATAAAGCTTTTCCACAACGGCTGCGTTGGCCACATCATTTACGAAAATGCACACGCAGTCAAAACCGTTGGCCAGAGATGCGGTATCCTCGTTAAGCTTGGTTTCCAAAAACTTGATTTCGATGCCGGCATCCTGAGCGTACTTGGTAAAACCAGGGACATCATAGGGCTTGGTATCAAAAAACGCAACTTTCATTGAGAGCAGCTCCTTTCTTAATTCGATAATATTATATCGATAATCATTCCATATAGCAACTGTGACATGGTACAAATATTTAAAGGCTTAAGTCTTTCTGATTATTTATAATTGCCAACATTTTCCCCTGTTATACACAGCTGCCTTGTCATTGCCCGGGACCTGTGGTATAGTAGGACAACAAACGAAGGAGGAGGCAGAAGCCTTGAAAAAAATCCGTGCTTTTGTTGTCAGGTATTGGGAAGTTTTGTCCTATCTCTTTTTTGGCGGGATGACAACCCTGGTCAATTACTGTGTGTATCTGCCTTTATACAATTTTTACCATGTTTCCGGAACGGTGAGCAACGTTGCGGCCTGGGTCGTATCCGTGGCCTTTGCCTACCTTACCAACAAGCCTTTTGTGTTTCGCAGCCACGACTGGTCCTTGTCTACAGTGCTGCCGGAGCTGGGAAAGTTTGTAGGCTGCCGTCTGGGCTCCGGGGCCATGGAAACGGCCATTATCTTTGTGACGGTGGATTTGCTCCGATGGAACGGGAACTGGGTCAAACTGGTTGTCAGTGTCCTGGTGGTGATTGCCAATTACGCAGCCAGCAAATGGCTGGTTTTCCGGAAAAAACAGTAAGAATCGAGTAGGAGGCTAGTTACCTAGCCGACCTCTCACACCACCGTGCGTACGGTTCCGTACACGGCGGTTCAATCGCATAAGTGCAGGGACTCGTAGTAGTTCAGGATTTCCAAATATCCTGCTGCTACG
>DVGG01000032.1 GCA_018712825.1 Candidatus Faecousia excrementipullorum
GATATTATCACAAAAACCTCACATTTATTGATTTCCCAGGAAATTTTTACCCGGATAAAGCCTTTGGTCCTATTTCTGTTTTCAGCCCAAATCTGCGGCAGACGCGTGCTGCCATCTGTGTGCTGACAGATATCACATCATTTTAAGCATATTCTTATCATTCTTTCTCTTTAAAGTGTTCTCATCACGGTATATATTTGGCCATCATAAGGATATTTCCTTGTTGTCATCAGGGGAATTTTCTGGTAAAATGGAGCGAAAGGAGGCGGTTCTATGCTGAAATATCCATGCCTTGTTTTGGATCACGATGACACCGTAGTCCAGAGCGAATCCACCACCAATTATCCCTTTTTCTGCCAGTTCCTCCAGAAAGCCCGTCCCGGTGCCAGTATTACGCTGAAACAGTACACGGAAGGCTGCTTCCACGTGGGCTTTGCAGAGATGTGCCGCCAATGGTTCTCCTTTACTCAGGAAGAGCTGACAGAAGAATATCTTATGTGGAAGGAATACATCCGTACCCACATCCCCATGCCCTATGCCGGAATAGAAAACGTTATTCGACGTCAAAAAGAGCAAGGCGGACTGATTTGCGTGGTTTCCCATTCTTGCAACGAAAACATCACCCGGGACTATAACACCCACTTCGGTCTCCTGCCGGACGATATTTTTGGCTGGGATTTGCCGGAGGAGCTGCGGAAGCCCAGCACCTATCCTCTGGAGCAGATTATGGCAAAGTATCACCTCTCTCACAGGGAGCTTCTGGTGGTGGATGATATGAAGCCCGCCTGGGAAATGGCCACAAAAGCCGGAGTTGACATCGCTTTCGCTGGATGGAGCAGAAAAGATTTCCCGGAAATCTCTCAGGAAATGAGCCGCCTCTGCAAATACGCCTTTTCTTCCCCGGAAGAATTGGAGAAATTTCTCTTTTTATAACTTGACAGCAATGGTATAATATCCGTAGTATGCAAGGAGGTGAGGAATCTGGAAAAGCAAAACGTTAAAATCGTCGCCCGGAACCGGGAAGCCTACCACGAGTATTTTGTGGAGGAGGAGATGGAAGCCGGCATTGAGCTGTGCGGAACGGAAGTAAAATCCATTCGTCAGGGTACTTTGAATCTGAAGGACGCCTGGTGCGGCATCAAAGACGGTCAGCTGATTCTGAACCAGATGCACATCTCCCCATACGACCACGGCAATATCTTTAACCGGGATCCCCGCAGACCCCGCCGGCTGCTGATGCACAAGCGGGAGATTATGCGGCTGTTCGGCAAGGTGAAGCAGGATGGCTATTCCCTGATTCCCCTGTCCGTCTACCTGAAAGGCAGCCTGGTGAAGGTAAAGGTAGGTCTTTGCAAAGGCAAGAAACTATACGACAAACGACAGGCTGCGGCCGAACGGGACGCCAAGCGTCAGATGGACCGGGCCATGAAGGAGAGATATTGACATGAATCCCACTTTTGAAATTACCATGGAAGACGGCCGTGTGATTTCCGGCGAGCTGTATCCGGAGATTGCGCCCCAGAGCGTTTACAATTTCATTGATCTGGCAAACCACAATTTCTATGACGGACTGATTTTCCACCGTGTCATCCCCGGTTTTATGATTCAGGGCGGCTGCCCCGACGGAACCGGCATGGGCGGCCCCGGCTACTGCATCAAGGGCGAGTTTTTCTTCAACGGGTTCAAGAATGACCTGCGGCACAAGCGGGGTGTTCTGAGCATGGCCCGTTCCTCCAGCCCCAACAGCGCCGGCTCCCAGTTCTTCATCATGCATGCCGATGCCAAGCACCTGGACGGTCAGTACGCCGCCTTCGGCAAGGTTACCTCCGGCATGGATGTGGTGGATGCCATCGCCTCCACCAAGACCGGCCCCAATGACCGGCCTGTGGCAGACCAGAAAATCCGCTCCATCACCGTGGACACCCACGGAGAGACTTACCCGGAGCCCAACAAGCTCCCGGACCCCTACGGTCGTTTCTAAACAGAAAATCCCCGGGGTGCACTATGCACCCCAGGGTTTCCAACTTCATACCTTGATATGGGGCCGTACTGGTTTCGACGGGGGTAGTGAGGCTGGAATAGCGGGTCGTGGCGCCTGACCACGATAAAACGGGTACTTTTTAAATTTAACTGACAACAATTACGTTGCAGCGGCTGCCTGATTAGGCACCCATCCGCCCCGGAAGGTCCACGAGCCGGGCTCGGGTGTGATCTGAGTGGAGACCGTGCGTATGCAAAGCTTTGCGCATACCATGCATTATGAAGCTACCAAATTCCGTAGGGTGTTTGTTCCCGCCGGGATGAGGGAATGTAAATAACAAACTGCACCCGGAGAAGTTCCTTCCAAGTTGCTTTCGGACAGGGGTTCGATTCCCCTCGGCTCCACCAATTTAGAACCGCAATCCTGAGATAGGGTTGCGGTTCTTGTTTTTGACTATTTTTTCTTTGGAACAGTTGACCTGCGTTCCAGAATGTTGGAGGTGGTGACATAGGTCTGGACCTGCATATTGGGATTGCGGACCATGTCCACAAGAAATTTGCCTGCCTGACTGCCCATATCCCGGACGTTGATGTCCACCACCGTCAGGGGCGGGTCTATCATCCGGGAGAAAGGATAGTCGTCAAATGTCAGAACAGCCATATCCTCCGGGATCTGCAAGCCCCGGCTGTGGAGGGCGTCCACGCAGCCAAGAGCAATGTAGTTATTGGCACATATAATGGCGTCCGGCAAGGGTGCGTGATCCAATAGTTTTGCCGTCATTCCCATACCGTCTGCCCGGGTGGAATCTCCCAGCCAGATATACCGGTCTTCCAGAGGAAATCCTGCACTTTGCAGTTCCTGTTTCACCCCCTGGAGCCGGAGAGAGGAACCCAGGTCATAATACTGCCCTCCGATA
This sequence comes from Candidatus Faecousia excrementipullorum, assembly GCA_018712825.1. Classification (GTDB taxonomy): domain Bacteria; phylum Bacillota; class Clostridia; order Oscillospirales; family Oscillospiraceae; genus Faecousia; species Faecousia excrementipullorum. Next base: position 2,898 of record DVGG01000032.1, read on the forward strand.
AAGGCAATTTTCCTGTAACCCTTCCCCAAAAGATAGGATGCTGCAATGGTACCGGAATAGACGTTATTATTGTCAATCCAGCACACCTGGCTTTCAAAATTGGGCATTCCCAGCACAATATGGGGAAAACGCAATTTGGTCAAAAGTCCGGACAGAGGATGGCTCATAACGGAAACATGGATGGCCAAAGCATCTGCACTGCGGCGGGAAATGATTTCCTCTGCTACCTCACAGGCATCTGCCGCATCCACTCCCCGCAGGTGCAGACGGTATCCTTTTGCTCGGAGTGTTTCCTCCATCCCGGCCACAATCTCAAACATGTGGGGATTCTGGAATGCGGTATTGGGAGACAGGCTGGTCAGAACCGTGACAATCTTCGTCGTGCCTTTGGCAATACTCTGGGCACTGGCGCTGGGATAGTAGTTCAGCTCCTTCATCACCTTTCGCACCCGCTGAGCCGTCTCCTCTGAAATACTGTAATGGCCGTTCAGGACCTTGGACACCGTGGAAACAGAGGTCCCGGCGGCTTTAGCCACATCCTTAATGGTCGCACCCATGGCAAGCCCTCCTTTTTCTTTCACTATAAGGCATTGCCCCCGGCTTCGTCAACAAAAATTCCAAAACCGAAACCACCTAAACGGTGATCTGTAAGGCCCTCCCCCCAGTTGAGTTGTCCCAAGCCCGCTGGCAGTTTTGCTGGAGAATCCCCGGCGTTGAGACACACCGTAACCTTCTCCCCTTTCCACACCCTGCTGTAAATCAGCAGACCGGAGCCCGGTTCTGCCGAAATCACCCGGAAGTTTCCACGACGCAGAGGCGTCTGCTCCCGGCGAAGAGCGATGGCTCTGCGGAAAAACGCCAGCAAATCCTCCCTGCCGCCATCCCAAGGCATGGGACGGCGGTATTCCTCCTCCATTACTCCGGTCATACCCAGTTCGTCGCCGTAGAAGATAGTGGGCATGCCCACAAAGGTCATCATAAACAGAACTGCCAGCTTATATTTTCCCAGGTGCCCGCCGCACAGGGACAAAAACCGACTCACATCATGGCTGTCCAGCAGATTCATCTGGGCAGGAACCATTTGTAAGCGATAGCGCATAAGCATCTGGGTGAGTCGTCCTGCAAAATCAGCCCCATCGATGGCATTTTCTGCGAAAAACAGGTTGCAATGCTTCCGGAAATCATAATTCATGGAGGAATCGAACATATCTCCCTGGAGCCAATGTCCGGCACTTTCCCAAACCTCGCCAATCAGCAAAGCCTCCGGGTTTGCTGCCTTCACCGTTTTCCGGAAGGCACGCCAGAAGCCGTCATCCACCTCGCTGGCCACATCCAACCGCCAGCCGTCAATATGGAACTCCTCTACCCAGTATCGCCCTACCCGGCACAAGTAATCCTGTACTTCCTGATTAGCAGTATTGAGCTTGGGCATCATCCGCTCATAGGCAAAACAAGCATAGGTGGGATACTCCTCTGGACTTTCCGGCCGCACAACCGGAAATTCCAAATGGTAGAACCAGTTCCGATAGGGGGAAAGCTCCTGGTTCTTCAACACATCTGCAAAGGCAAAGAAATTCCAGCCGCAATGGTTGAATACCCCGTCAATGAGAATGCGGATTTCGTTGGCATGAAGAATGTTCACCAGCTTCCGGAAGGCCTCGTCCCCGCCAAATACCGGGTCCACATGGAAATAGTCCACCAAATCGTACTTGTGGTACTCCCCGGCGGCAAAAATGGGGTTGAGGTAGACACAGTTGACCCCCAGAGCCTTGAGATAATCCACATTATCTCCAATCCCTTCCAGGGTTCCGCCCAGTCTGCCCCGAAGGGTGTTGCCCTCATATTCTACCTGCTGGGGTTTTTGGGAAATGTACCGGTGGCCGGTGGCGAAGCTGTCGGGAAAAATGTTATACACCACCGCATCCTTCACCCACTCCGGCACTCTGGCAATGTCCGCCCGGTGATTGAAGGGCAGCTTGAAATACTGAGACCGGTCATCTACCAATTCCTTGGTAAACACATCGCCGTAATATAAGAGTGTTTCTACTCCGTCCTGCATTTCAAAATAGTAATACACCCGGTTGTAGGGACTATCCACAATCGCCTGCCAATAATCGTGGTAAAGGTCCTCCCCTACCCGCTCCATCGGCACCGGGGTAAAAATGATAGGGGTCACCCGGCAGGCTGTATCTCCATAATAGAGGGTCACCCGCTTCAAATCCCCCCTGGCACACCGGAGGCGGCAGACAATATGCCCCTCATCCAATCCGTGGCAGTATTGCGACATGGGGATATGCAAAATTGCATCCAATTTCATCCCTTCACACCTCCCGCTGTCAGACCGGAGGTCATGTACTTCTGGCACTTGAAGAAAATAATCAGAACAGGAATGGAAACGGTAATGGATGCAGCAGCAAACACCGGCCAGCTGCCGCTCATCTCAGTAGCCTGTAAAGCATTCAATCCTGCTGCCAGGGTGTACTTACTCTCTCCGGTCATAAATGTGGTGGCATAGATATATTCATTCCATACATAAATCAGCACTTGCAAGGCTGTGGTAATGATGCTGGGTCTGGCAAGAGGCAAAACCATTTTCAGCACCACCTGCATATCGCTGGCGCCGTCCATTCTGGCGGCTTCCTCAATCTCCGTGGGGATGGTGTCAAAGTAACCCTTGGTGTTCCACAGGCTGAATACTGCCATGGTTCCGGTATAAACCAAAATCAGTCCCACCCGGTGATTGACCAAGCCCATGGGCCGCAGCAGCCGGTAAATGGCAAACATGGAAAGAATCGCCGGGAAGGAATTGAGAAGCACCAGACATTTGAGAATGGCTTTTCTTCCGGGAAAGTTCCGCCGGGAAAAGCGGTATGCAGCCGGCACTGCCACCAGCAGGGACAGAAACACCGTTGCCGCCGCCAGCACCACCGTGTTCTTGAACCAGGTGAGAATATCCTCCCCAAAAAGCACTTCTCTATAGTTATCCAGGGTCAAATCCTTGGGGATGAAGGAGAAGTCCGAGCTCAGGAGGCTGTTTTGTCCGCTGAGGGAAACGGTGAGGGCATACAAAATGGGAATGAGGGTGACAAAGCACAATCCTATAAAGAACACATTGAGGACCGTCAGCCACAATCCTTCTTTCAATCGCTTTCTTGTCATCTGTTTCCCTCCTTCATCTGGTACCGGGCAGAGAAAATCAGCAGCAAGGCAAAGATAATCATGGAAATGGCAGAGCTGTATCCATAGTTGTTGGTGATGAAGGCGTTTTCATAGGCGTAAGTCAATATGGTATGAAAACCCGAGCCGGTTTTGGCACCGGCCTGCTGGGTCAGCAGATACACCACATCAAACTGCTTGAAGGTAGTAAACACAGTGATGATCACCGCAGGAGAGATAATGGGCGTGATGGCCGGGAGGGTAATATATCGGGTCTTTTCCAGCCAGGTGGCCCCATCCAATACAGCACTTTCAAAATAGCTCTTGTCAATGCTCTGCATGGCTCCGTCCATAATCATAATCATGAAAGGCAGGGCCAGCCACAGATTTACCACCGTGCAGCACAAAAACGCCGATACATCGTTGCTGAGCCATCGCACTGTCTCCTGCCCCAAGCTCTCCATCCACTGATTCAAAAGGCCGAACTGGGTGTTGAACATCCCTGTTTTCCAAAGAAGTATGGACACATACCCGGGCATAGCCCAGGGGAACATGAGCAGAGTTTTATAAAGTTTCCGCAGCCGCAGCTTCGGGATATTCAATAGACTCACCAGTCCAAAGGCGATGACAAGCTGTAAAACCATGTTTACCACAGTCCACAAAATGGTTGCCAGCAACGCCGATAGAAAGCCGGAGTCAAAGACAAACAGTGCCCTGAAATAGTTATCGAGGCCAATAATGGTAAAGTCAAACCAGTGGTATACATTCATGTTGGTCAGACTGATATAGCCTGTGTATGCGATGGGAAACACCACCATCAGCCCTATGAGAATCAGGGAAGGGCCTGACCAGGCATAGGAAATCAGGGTATCTTTTTTCCGGTTTTTCATAGGCCCCTCCTTTCTTTACTTCATGGCAGCAATCAGATCTTCCGCCTGGGCCAGTGCAGCATCAAAGCTTGTTTCAATATCCTTTCCGGACAAATTTACATCCGTCAAAAGATTGCCTACCACCGTCCACATCACATCCATCTCCGGGATGTTGGGCATGGGGATAGCGATTTCCGCGGTGGAACGCATGGCCTGAACCATTTCGTCTTCTGCCACCCGGTTATCATCATAACACACTCCATTTGCCGGGGCGCAGCCGCTGGCCAGAGCCAGTTCAATGCCGATGTCCGGCGCCGTCAGGGCAGACAGGAGCTTCTTGACTGCCTCGGTTTTCTGCTGGGCTGCAAACTGCAGAACATGCACACCCTGCACCCCGGAATAAGGTGCCAGAGCCTTCCCAGTGGCATCCACCACAGGCATAGGGGCGATTCCCAGGTCAATCTCCGCTTCTCTTGCAGAGGGTACCATCCAGGGACCGCCGATGGTGGCATCCGCCTTCCCCTCCAAAAACAGGGTGTTGACCGTATTGTATTCCGTTTCCCCGGGCATCAGAGCTACAAACTTGGCATGATAGCTGAGGGCGTCCTTCACCGCCTGGGCATCCGGGAAGGGCACACCGGATTCGTCAATGATACTGCCCCCGAAACCGTGAATCCAGGCAGCGGAGTAATATGCGGTGCTGTGCTGCTCCACAAAGCCATAACGTCCCCGACCGGTATTGGCTTCCATATAGGTAAGCAGCGCATCAGTTGTTGCCGGCACTTCTTCATCCTGCATATACCGACGGTTATACATGAACAGCAAGGTTTCAAAGTACAAAGGCAGCTGGTACAACGTATCTTTGTAGGTCGCCGCCTCCACGGTCATGGGCAGGTAGTTGTCAAGAGCACCCTCCTCCAGCAACGGTTCCACCGGGGCCAGAATTCCCATCTCTGCAAAGACACCGATTTTGTCGTGGGCGAACAGAAACAAATCCGGTGCTGCACTGGGGTCATTGCCTACCAGCTTCAAAGAATCCGTCAGACTGGTCTTTTTTTCGAACTGGATTTGCAAATCCGGCACGGCCTTTTCCAGATATGTCTGGAGAGCTTGGATGACGGCGTCTTCCTTGTCGTGCCAAATCACCAGGCGGTTGGCCTCCTCCGGGTCCAGGGCCTTTTCCTCACAGGCTGCCAGCGTCAGAACCAGGCAGATACATAAGAATAGGGATAGCAGTCGTTTCATGGAACACCTCCGAATCCATAGGGGAAAGCAGGTGTGCGGTTCCCGCACACCCACTTTCAGGGACAATTCTGTATCACTTTACTTCTTTTTCTTTACTACCAGAGCTACCACAACGCCCAGAACCACCACTGCTGCTACCACAGCCACCACGATCACTGCATTGTTCTTCTCCTGAGCAGGCTCTTCCGTAGGGGGCTGGGTTTCCGGTGCTTCCGTAGTTGCTTCCGTGGCTTCCGTAGCCGGAGGCGCTTCCTCACCGGCAGGTTCTTCATAGGAAACCACCGCATTTTCCGGATCAGTTACCACAATCCATACATCCTTTCCCACTTCCACAGACAGGTCGGAGGTCTGAATCGTACCCTCATTGGCGTTTATGATGACGGAGTTAATCCACCCGGGTACCTGAATGGTATACCAGTCCCCATCTTGGGTCAAGGCCTCGCCGGGCCAGGCGGTGAAAGCATTGGTGCCGTCCGGTGCAGACCAGGCCCAGCAGCAGGGTGCGGACCAGTCATCCGGCAGCTTGGCGTGGACAGTAATGTCCTCTGCCGTCTTGTTGGGATCCTCATAGGCCAGGTCATAGGTCAGGTCCTCGTAAACTGTGAGCCACAGCTCCTTACCCTCAATGGAAATATCCTCTGTCTGGACGGCGGCGTCATTTCCACTGACAATCAGAGAATTGACCCAGGTGGGAGCCTTTGCAGTAAACCAGCCGTCCTCCCCTTCGGTCATGGCAACACCGGGCCAGGCCTCAAAGGCATTGGTACCGTCCGGAGCGGACCATGCCCACAGGTCTACGGTCTTCCAGGACAGGGGTACGTAGACATGAACCACAAACTTCTCCACATAGGCGGGAATCTCTCCCCGAAGCTGAGCTTCGTAGGAAACAGTAGCAGTGGCATCTTCTCCAACGGAGATCCAAACCTCCTTGCCGGCTTCTACCACAATACCCTCTGTCTGAACCGCGGCTTCCGTATCCTGATTGGCGTTTACAATCACATTCTGAACAAAGTCCGGTACCCAGATATAGTACCATCCCTCTGCCAGAGGTTCCATAGCCTCACCGGGCCAGGCTGCAAAGGCGTTGGTGCCATCGTCGGCCCATGCCCACAGGTTGGGAGAATCCCAGCCATCCGGCACTTTCACGACCACAGGTACCATCTCGTTTTCCTCCTGGGCAAAAGCCGTCAGAGACAGGCACGATACTGCCAGCATAAGTGCAATGAGAACAGCGATTGTCTTTTTCATAGATTTTCCCTCCTGTTATTTTTATCGCTAAACTCAATATAGCACCCCGAAAGCCTATCGTCAATGAAAGATTGCGAAAGCATTTTCCTTATTACTTTTGTATGTTTTACAATTATTTATCTTTCTATTTTTGTAAATAATAAACACTTATTCCGTGGTAACTCCATGTGCTTTATCCTCCTTGTAAACGATATTTGCGAAACTGGTTTCGCAACTTCCTAATTATTTATCCTATATTTCCGTCAACCCGATCTTTAAGGGCAGCAATCTTTCTATTGTCCACACTGGTATTGGTCAGGGACGTTCCTTCACAATACTGACTTTGATTTCAGTTTCTCAGGTAATGGAATTGGGAATCCATTTACTCCGGTATGTGTTATAATGGTGCAGTCATTGCTTGCACGGTTATAAATCAGCACTTCTCCCTTTGTGTCCTGTTCATTTTGGATGGGTTATGCTATGATATTCCACGAAAGGAGGACTCATATGGATCAAAGGAAAATAGGAGCCTTTCTGAAAGGACTCCGAAAAGAAAAAGGACTGACACAGGAGCAATTTTCTGAAATTATCCATGTGTCCAACCGAACAGTATCCCGCTGGGAAAACGGAAATCATCTGCCGGATTTGGATATCCTTCTGGAAATTGCCGACTTTTATGAAGTGGACCTGAGGGAAATACTCAACGGAGAAAGGAAAAGCACGGACATGAACAAAGACGTGGAGGAAACCGCAATCCAAACCGCAGAATATGCAAGTGCACAGACAGAGCGGTACAACAAAACAGTTCGGCTGATATTCGTGATTAGTGCAAGCCTGTGGCTTCTATCCCAGCTTATTGGCCATACCGGGTTGGCAGAAATTGGTGCTTTGCAGGCCGTCTCTGAATTTTCTGAGGGGGCAGCCACAGGAATGCTTCTGGTTGGGTTGATTATCACAGGGCTATATGGGAGTAAAATCAGCGCCTTCAAACAGCGCCTGCTGAAACGAAAGGAAAAGAAATGAATCTGTTCCATTACCTCGGTATTCTCCTGTTCCTTGCTACCACGCTGATTAACCGATTTTGGAAACGGATTCCGGATCGTATCTACATACCCTTGGCAGTTGGGGAAATACTATTGTTTGTGGTGGGATTTGCTATACCATAATCGAAAAGGCCCGGGCTTTGTGATAAGCCCGGGCCTTGTACAGCTGTTTGTTTCCACCGTGTCAAATACCCTGCAAAAGAGAAGCATTTTCTTATAAGTTTACTTTTTCAAATCGCTTTGCAGAAATTCTATATGCAAGCATAAGGCAAATGCAGAAGCAGGCCAGCCCCAGAAGCAGAATTGGAAGCTGTCCAATCAAATATTCCTTCTGCGTACTGTCGAGCCAGGAAAGCACAGGAATGTGAGGTATCGCCTCCATTCCAGCCATCAGGAGTACCATGGGCACAGACGCCACCAGGAATGCCTTTCCCACTTTATAGCCACTTTTGTAAAAGCCTGTAAGGAACACCAAATCAAAGATGCCATAGAGAATCAGCCCAAATCCGTACCAGGCCAGAGTGGCATCAATTCCGACCGGGTTATTGGGTATCTGCAGCATCCCCCGCAGAAGCACAAAAGGTACAGAGAACAAAAGCTGGAACAGCTGCAAGGATGCCACCAGGAGGCATTTTCCGCCAACGCTTTCTCGCTTGGTAACAGGCAATGCAGCTGTATAAAAGAAATCGTTGGTTTCCCGTGCATTGACGAAGGTGATATAAGGGGCAAGGCAGCCAAACATAAAAATAACACTGTAAGGATAGGCAGGTACCATCACCAAACACCCCAAAAATGCAAACACCGCCGAGCTGGGGTGCAGAGTCAGGCGAAGTTCCTTAGCCAGCAGTTTCATCCCAATCCCCTCTTTCTGTCCGAAGCATAATATCCTCCAAAGTCAGCACCCCTTGGTCTTCGGGTGTTTTCAGGTGTACAAAGGATTGGAAAAATGCATTTTTGTCCCCGCTTTCCAAAACTTTTCCGTCTTTTATGTAGGTAATGTCATCCGCGCACCGATCCAAATCGGAAGTGATATGGGTGGAAAACAAAATAGCGCAGTCTTCACTGCTCACAATTTTACGAAAAATATGCAGCAACTCATCCCGGGACACCGGATCTAACCCGGATGTGGGTTCGTCCAAAATAAGAAGACGGGCATGATGAGAAAGGGCAAGAGTAAGAAGGTACTTTACCTTCATACCGTTGGAAAGCTCCTTGAAGCGTTTGTTTTCATCCAAAGAAAAGAGCTTCAAATACCTCTCATACTGAATAGAATCCCATTTCTCATAGAATCTCTTGGTAACCGCTGTGATGGATGACAGTTTTTTCAGGGGGTAAAAATCAACGCCGCCAAACACCACTCCAACACGCTCCTTGCATGCCTTCTCATTTTGGAAAAAATCCTTCCCGAACATGGTTACACTTCCCTTTTCCGGATGCACCATATTGAGAATACACTTTAAAGTTGTGCTTTTTCCGGCACCATTTTTTCCAATCAGGCCCATAATGCGATTGCGCTGAAGGGAAAAAGTCACATTCTCCAAAGCAAAGCCGGGGTAACACTTCCCAAGCTCTTCCACTTTTAATACCGTGTCCATCAGCCTTTTTCCTCTCTGTCTGGGTTTTCTACGTTTTTCAGGGCTGTGGTAAACAATTTTGTCATTTCCAGAAAGAAATCCTCTTTGATCAGTGCAATTCCCGGGTGTTCTTCCGCCTCATCGCCAAGGACCACCAATACATCCCCCGGGGTGATTTTGAATAGGTCTCTTGCCGCCTTGGGCAGCACAATCTGGCCTCGCTCACCCACACGGACCGCTCCAAAAAGGTGCTTTCCTTTTGGCTTGACAACCAAGCCCGTACTTTTCGTATCGTGGTGAATCAAATCCTTCAGCTCTACATCATACAATCGTGCCAGCGCATCACAATTCAGAATATCCGGAAGTGACTCCCCTGCCTCCCATTTCGCCACCGTCTGGCGGGAGACGCCAATTTTCTCAGCCACTTCCTCCTGAGAAAGCTTTTTTATCTGACGCAGCACAGATAAGTTGTCAGCAAGGTTACTTTTCTGCTTTTTCATACTTATGACCATTCCTTTCCGCTGCGCTACAAGGCACAAAACAGCATGAAACTGAATTGCCACTAACGCAGCTCATAGAAATTTGTTAGAATAGGCTTGAGGATACAGGCACACTACAGAGCACGTGAAGGTGAGTGGGCACAGTCTGCTGACTGACCGTATGCTTATGTGTGCCGGACACTCTTTCAAGCACAAATAATTAGGGATTTGCACCCTGTAAACTTATCTTTGGAGAGACAGACTACTTCAATCTTTCAGTGAGTGTCCAGTCCCTGCCTGTTTCCTCAAAATACTACTTTGAGGGGATGTGCTATGCTTAAAATTGTTTATCCAATCTGTTGTGGGATGGATGTCCACAAAAACTTCGTTGTCGCATGTATCGCAACTACAGACGACAAAGGTGTAACTACCTATAAAAAGAAACGGTTCTCTACCTTTACCTGCGATTTGCGCCGTTGTGCGTCCTGGCTTGCCGAAAACAATTGCACCGATGTCTGTATGGAATCCACAGGCAAGTATTGGATTCCTGTTTACAACACTTTGGAATCTACCTGTCAGATTGTCCTTGCCCATCCCAAATATGTGAAAGCAATTCGGGGCAAGAAAACCGACGAGAAAGATGCCAAGTGGATCGCGGATATCTTCAAGCACGGTTTGGTATCCGGGAGCTTTATTCCTCCGGCAGATATCCGTCAACTTCGGGATCTCATGCGCTATCGCTGGAAGCTCACACACTATACTGTTGGTGAAAAGAATCGCGCCCAAAATTGTCTCACTGTTTCCAACATCAAGTTGGACGATGTGTTTTCGGATGTGTTTGGCAAAACTGCATCCGCCATCACTGACAGACTGCTGGAAAGTAATGAGCCATTTGATGTTGCGCCCTATCTCAGCAGACGTATCAAAACACCGGTTGAGAAGATTCAGGCTGCTGTGGACGGTGAACTGTGTGCCGAACAGGCTGAAAAGCTCCGCATTATCCGTTCTCACATGAATAGCCTTGATCTCTGCAAAGCCAATCTGGAATCGCTGATTCTTTCTACTGCTCAAAAATTTCTTCCTCAACTTGAACTTGTTATGACGGTGCCGGGTATCCAAGCCTATTCCGCAATTGGTATCATTTCGGAAATTGGTGTGGATATGTCCGTGTTCCCATCCTCGAAGCACCTTTGCTCCTGGGCTGGCCTTACGCCGCAGAACAACGAGAGCGCAGGAAAGAAGAAAACCACCAGAATCAGCAGAGCAGGGGCGTATATCAAGCCTTTGCTGGTACAGTGTGCGCTTACTGTTTCTAAGAGCAGTAAGCACCCGGAAATCAGGAACCGCTATCTTACCTTAAAGAAACGCAGGGGGCACAAGAAAGCCATTATTGCTATCGCAAGAATGCTGCTCACTGCCATCTACAACATTCTCCAGAAGAATGAACCATACAATCCGGAGCTTTATCTCCGTTGTAACAACACTCCGCCAGAACACAGAGCAGTTTCTGTGGAGGAGGCCATCTTCATTTTGCAGCGTCAGGGCTATCTCGTTACCCCCAGCGCCCCTGGGTAGGCTTCGTTACCATATTTTTTCGGCTACCGAAAGGTGGTCTGTCTTTGTGCGCCCTTTTCGGGATGGTACTTAAATTACAATGTTTCAAACTTCTCATACCTCCTGCGCCAATTATACCCCCAAACAGCTGAAAACTCTACCAACCATTGCAAACCAAATTTGTTAGTAAGCATTGCTTTTTTCCTATTGTTACACAATCTGTGTCACTCCTTACACACATATCATATGATAATCCAGGGAACATCCGTTCCCATAGAAAATCATAATCAGGAGGAAGCACAATGCAACCCCCGGTATTTCAAAGCCAGAGTCCTTGCCAATTATATTGACACCGATTTTCAATGTTGTGATGTGATTATTACGACACCCTGACCCACTTATAGCCGGCAATCCGTACTTCCGACGGATTGCCGGTTTTTTACATACCTTTTCTGACCTGGAGAAAGCCCGACAGAATCCCCTTTCCCGATTGACAGAGAATCGTCTTTGCTTTATAATATCTCTATTAGATATATTGGAGGAAACAATGGACTATCTGATTTTGGGTTTGCTGATCCTCTCCCCCATGTCAGGATATGAGCTTCAGCAGTTTATCCGGCAAAACCTGGCGCTGATTTGTTCTCACAGCGCCGGCAGCATTCAAACATCCCTGACAAAGCTCTGCAAATCAGAGCTCATTCGTTGGGAGGAAAGCAGACAGGGAAACCGGAAAAAGAAAACCTTTTACATAACAGATGCCGGCAGGCATGTTTTTGATGACTGGGTGTCCAAGCCTATGCAGGCAGATAAAGTAAAAAACATGGAGCTTTCCCGGCTGTTCTTCCTGGGCTTGGCAAAGCCGGAGGCTCGCATTGCCGCCATTGGGGATTATATCCGCCAAATTGAAGAAGCCAAAGCTGTCCTTTCTGCCATCCAAGTGCGGTTTCAGGACATTCAAAATGAATCGGTTTCCAAAAATCCGGAACTTTTGCAAGTGCTGGATTTTCAAAAATACACCATTGAATACGGTATTGCAGCAGCAGAATTTGAAATCAGCTGGCACAGCCGTTTACTCAGGGAATTGGAGGACAACATAGTCTCATTGAGCTGATTAAGGCAGACGGCGTAGATTTGTCCGGGAAGTATGCTTCCCAGATTACCACCTCCAAGCATTTTTACGATGTGACTGCCCACCGGTATGTGGAGGAAAACTGCTTTGACCTGGGTATGAAGGTCGTCCAGGGACTTTCCGCAGATATGGATGAACTGCTTTCCGAAAAGGGCCAGCTGGAAGCCAGGAACTTCTTTACCCAGCTGATTTTCTCCTGCCAGCACAATCAATTTGCCACACCCCCTGCCAAGCCTCCTGTAAAGGATAAAACGGTCTATACTCCTATGCTGGAGAATGTGCCGAAAAGCAAGGATAAGTATATTATCGGACCTTATGAGAAGGTAATCCAGCAAGCAAAGGAAAGGAACCTGTAATATGATTTTCTATTTTTCCGGAACCGGAAATTCCCAATGGGTTGCAGAACAGATTGCAGCACTTACCGGTGACACTGCATACGATATTGTAAAGGTGAATACGCCTGGGGATATCTCCAAAGAGCAGCAAATTGGGTTTGTGTTTCCCGTTTATGCCTGGGGTGCGGCGGAACCCATGCGGGATTTCGCCAGCAGACTTCCCAGAACTTCCGCCTTTTCCTTTGGCATCTGCACCTGTGGCGGAAATGCCGGGAATGCCATGAAGCAGTTCTCCAAAAGTTATCCCCTCGCAAGCTCCTATAGTCTGATTATGCCTAACAACTACATCGTCGGTTCTGACACGGACGACGATGCAACCATTCTGAAGAAAATTCAGGAGGCAAGGGCGCAGCTTGAGATTATTTCCCAGGAAATTCTTTCCCGAAAGGCCGTTTATCGGGTAACCGAGGGCTCCATGGCTTTTCTGAAATCCAACCTGGCAAATTGGGGATTTGAGCACTTCGCCCGGAACACCAAACCCTTCCACGTCAACGAAAACTGTGTCGGATGTGGCCTTTGCCAGAAGAACTGTCCTGCCGGCACCATTTCCATAAACAATGGCAAACCTGTTTGGAAGGAAAAGTGCTATCAGTGCCTTCGCTGCATCAATTCCTGTCCCGAGCAAGCCATCGAGTATGGAAGCGGTACCCCTGGCAGAAAACGCTATACCCTGTGGCAGCATTTGTCCAAATAAACATCGTACAAAAAAACCACCCGCCTGTCCGTAAGAAATGGACAGGCGGGTATCTTTTATAAATTGGAGAGACTTCTGCAAGCAGAGGCCAGGTCATGAAGGGTTGAGCAGGAAATCATGGTGCAAATCTGAGAAAAGGCACTGGCGCCTTTCAGATACTGCCATCGGCTCTCCGGCAGCGGATTCAGCCAGAGAACTCGCCCGGCCAGTCTCTTTGCCTCCTGCAAAGCCTGAACCGCTCCGGCCTGGTCGATGGTTTTGGTGTCGGACAGAATCAGCAAGGTGGTGGAATCATTCAGTGCAGGAGGATTGTCGTGAACCAAATCCAGCAAAGCTGTACCCAAATCGGTACCCCTCCCGTATGCACCGGATTCTTTCACAAAGTTCCGGAACAAATCCATGTTCTGCAAGCTGAAAGCATCCGCTTCCACCATAGCCTCCGAAAACAGATACACTTTGGAGCTTTCTGCCACATGGTTCAAGGATTGAATGAACCGCAGGGCAAACTCAGAGAACTGCACCATAGAGCCGGAAACATCACACAAAATCACCAGGTGCTTTTTCTTCTGCCGCTTTTTCTTGTATTTCAGCCGATAAAGACTGCCGCCGGTTTCCAGGCCCTTGCGGATGGTTTTGCGAAAATCCAATGCGCCGGACCTACCCCGGTTTTTCTTCTTTGCGGAAAGCTCACCGTTAATCTGCTGGGATATATTTTCAATGATGGATATGGCTTTGGGAATCTCCGTATCCTTGAACTGGGAAATATCCCGGTACATAATCCCCAGCTCCGGGTCAAGCCCTGCACAGTTGACCCCGGCGTCCTCCATCTTCATCTGCTGCTCCAAAAGGGTTTTGGTAAAGACGGAATGGATAAAGTTGTTGTATAAATCCGGATTTCTGGCTGCGCTTTCCTGAAACCGATCCTTGAAATCCCGGAGTTTTTGACGCATTTCCTCGGACATGGCAGCGTAAATCTCCCGCTGACCGTCCGTCAGCTCCATGGGCTGTCCATTGAGATTCAGATCCCGTTGCGCCTGTTCCCTGCCCTGGGCCATCTCCTGCTCCCGCTCCATCTGGGCCTGAGCCTGCTGGCGCATGGCCTCCTCGGACAGGAAGAAGCTGTCAAAACAGCGGTCAAAAATCCCCTGCTCCTCCCGGGATTTGGCAAAAACGGTGCGAAGGGCTGTCTTTACTGTCTCCCGGCTTTCCAGACCCATAACCAGAAGAATCCGGCAGGCATCTTCCGTCTCTTTTGGGCCAACCGGCAGCCCTTCCAGGCGCAGCATCCTGGAAAAGGCGGATACTTTCTCCGGGTATACCTGAGGATTATCCATGAGAATGTTCCCCGCAGTTTCCGCCGCATGCACAGTGGTGATCTTCTTCCTCCATTTCCTGCAAAGCAGCCAAATCCTCGCTGTTTTTCAGGATGAAGCCCGCAGTGGAGCGGAGTGCATCCGGCGTCAGCTCCCGGATACCCAGAGCATCCAAAGCGGCGGCCCAGTCCAGAGTTTCCGCTATGGAGGGTTTTTTCAGGATGGTCTCATTGCTCCGCAGCTTCTGAACCGCCAGGGCTACCTGGGCACACAGGCGGTCGTCCACGTGAGGAAGCTTCGCCCGGAGAATAGACAGCTCTTTTTCCATATCCGGGTATTGGATATACAAATAGGCACACCGGCGGCGCAGTGCTTCCGACAGAGGCCTTGCCCGATTGGAGGTCAAAATGACAAAGGGAATGGTTTTGGCCCGGATGGTACCCACCTCCGGAATGGTCACCTGCATCTCCGACAGAAGCTCCAGCAAAAACGCCTCAAACTCCTCATCGGCCTTGTCGATTTCGTCAATCAACAGCACCACCGGCTTTTCGGAGCGAATGGATTTCAGCAGGGGCCGTTCCAGCAGATATGCATCTGTAAACAGACTTTGGGTTAGGGATTCCCGATCCTGGGAGGCCATGTTCACCTGAATGGAGAGCAGCTGCTTCTGATAGTTCCACTCGTACAGGGCTTTGCTTTCATCCAACCCCTCATAGCACTGAAGGCGTACCAGCTCCCGGTCCAAAGCGGAGGCCATAACCTTGGCAATCTCCGTTTTGCCCACACCCGCAGCACCTTCAATAAGAAGCGGTCTGCCCAGTTCCAGAGCCACAGCCAGAACCGTGGCCAATGTATCATCATAAATATAATGGGCCTGGTCCATTTTACTTTTTAATTCTGCTAAGTTCATATCTTGTACCTTTCTTATAAATGCATCTGAGTTTTCGGAGATATTATAGCAAGCAAAGGACTAAATTGCAATAATAAAGCTTACATATGGGATATGCAGCGGAAACTTCTGCGGCATTTCGCCGCAAGTAATTCTGGGAAAAAGTATTATAACCGATGGAAAAAACATTTACAAAAATGTTTGACAATGCTAAAATAGGCCATATAAGGCATCATTTATACACACGTAAGAACACAGATCTGTCAGCACAAGGGATCATCAACTTTGCAAGTTTTTGCCCCAATGATACCGAAGAAACTTCAAAGCAACAATCTCAAAAGCAGTAAGCCGCCGGTACGACGAACAGCAGAAAGGAGAAAATTTATATATGAAAAGACGAATTGAAATCATCATTATGATATGCCTTGTAATATCCACTGCGGTGTTCGGTGTACTGTGGCAAAAGGCAGAAAATAACAACGAAGATATAAAATGGTTAGCTCAAACAAGTGCCTACCAGTCCTACACCCAGTTCTTGGAATATCAGGAACATGGACGTGAAAGCGCTTATTGGTATGGCGTTGCGGATTTCCGTGCTTTTCAGAATGCGTACTCTTTGTTGACACAGGACACAAACAAATCGACTAACCGCACTTACTGCAATGATTTTTATGGGTATCTGGTGCTGTCACCCGAAGAATGTCAAACCCATATTTCAGAAGTCGTTAAGGTAATGAATATACTGGCAAAAGATGTAGAGGATGAGAACGGCTATATCCGTATGTTCGAACTGCGAAATCTTCTCAAATACGGTTAATATCCAACTTGATCGCAAAAATGAGCGCTGACGATGCAGCGCTCATTTTTCTTTATCGGATTTTTCTTACCCGCAATACGCCATCCACTGTTTTCAGATCCTCCACCAGTTCCTGTGGGGTGGCGGTATCCAAATCCAAAATTGTGCAGGCAAAAGCACCGCGGCTCCGGTTCATTAGGTCTGAGATATTGATGTTCCGCTTTGCCACGGCGGAGGTAAACTGTCCCAGCGAGTTGGGAATATTCCTGTGAAGAATCACCAGACGTCCAGGCTTCGTACATATGCCCATATCACAGTTGGGGTAGTTGACACTGTTGACAATGTTGCCATTTTCCAGGTAATCCATCACCTGACGCACCGCCATCATGGCGCATTTATCCTCCGATTCCTGGGTGGATGCCCCCAGATGGGGAATGGCAATCACGCCAGCCATGGAGGCGGTCTTTTGGTTGGGGAAATCGGTGATATACCGCCGCACCTTTCCGGAACGGAGCGCCTCCTCCATGGCCTCATCGTCTACCAGCAAATCCCGGGCAAAGTTCAGAATCACCACACCATCCTTCATTTTCCCCAGGGACTCCCGATTGATCATCTTGGTGGTATCGGGAAGCAAGGGGGTATGGAGGGTAATCATATCACATTTTTGGTAAATCTCATCCCGGGAGTTTACTTTGATAATGTGACTGTCCAAATGCCAGGCGGCGTCAATGGAGATAAAGGGGTCACAACCATAAACGGTCATACCCAGCCGTCTGGCGGCGTTGGCTACCGGACCGCCCACGGCTCCCAGGCCAATAACACCCAAGGACTTCCCTGCCAGCTCATGGCCGGCAAATTTGGATTTGCCCTTTTCTACCTTCTTGGCAATGTCATCCTGGTCTTTTATGGACTGCACCCAGTTAATGCCGTCCACCACATCCCGGCTGCCCAAAAGCATTCCGCAAAGGCACAGCTCCACAACGCTGTTGGCGTTGGCCCCGGGGGTATTGAACACTACGACGCCCTGCTCTGCCGCCTTTTCCAGGGGGATATTGTTTACCCCGGCGCCAGCCCGGGCAATGGCCAGCAGCTCATGGGAAAAGGCCATATCGTGCATAGCCGCACTGCGCACCAGAATGGCCTGGGCTTCTTCTGCTGCGGGTGTCTGGGTGTAGTCCTGGGTCAGCAAATCCATTCCCTTGGAAGAGATTTGATTCAAACAGTGGACTTGATACATCGCCGCTCCCCCCTTATCCGTTTTTCAGCTCAAAGGCTTTCATAAAGGAAACCAGTGCCTCCACGCCCTCTTTGGGCATGGCGTTATAAATGCTGGCACGCATTCCGCCCACAGACCGGTGGCCTTTCAGATTCACCAGTCCGGCAGCCTCTGCCTCCTTTACGAAGCGGGCGTCCAGTTCCTGGTTTCCAGTAACAAATGGCACATTCATCAAGGAACGATCAGCCTTTCGTACCGTGCCCCGGAACAGTTTGCTGTTATCCAGAAAATCATAAAGAATCGATGCCTTTTCCTGGTTTCTCTTGGCCATGGCTTCCAGGCCGCCGGTTTGCTTCAGCCACTGGAATACCTTGCCGCAGATGTATATGCCGTAGGTAGGGGGTGTGTTATACATGGAGCCATTTTCTGAGTGGGTGGAATAGCGAAGCATGGTAGGTGTAAAAGGCGGAACCTCCTGGGGAATCAAATCCTCCCGGATAATTACAATCACCACACCGGCAGGGCCGATATTCTTCTGAACACCCCCGTAAAGCAGTCCGTATCGGGTCACATCCACCGGCTCTGAGAGGAAGCAGGAGGACACATCCGACACCAGCACCTTCCCTTTGGTATTGGGCAGCTCTTTGAACTTGGTGCCGTAAATGGTATTGTTCTCGCAGATATACACATAATCCGCCTCGGGGGTAACAGGAAGGTCCCGGCAGTCGGGAATATAGGAAAAGTTTTTATCTTCAGAAGAAGCAATCACATTTACCGTACCATACTTCTTTGCCTCCTGGCAGGCTTTCTTTGCCCACTGGCCTGTGACAATGTAGTCTGCGACTCCATTCTTCATCAGATTCATGGGAATCATGGCAAACTGCTGGGAGGCTCCGCCCTGGAGAAACAGCACCTCGTAGTTCTGTGGGATCTGCATCAAATCCCGCAAATCCGCCTCAGCCGTATCGATAATGGCCTGGTACGCTTTGGAACGGTGGCTCATCTCCATGACGGACATACCCGTTCCCCGGTAGTCCAGCATCTCCCGTGCCGCTTCCTGCAATACAGGTTCCGGCAGCATAGCCGGTCCGGCTGAAAAATTAAAAACTCTCCCCATTAAACTCCCTACCTTTCTATCAATCGTTCCATCAAACGGAAGCCTTCAGGAAAACAAATCCCGGAAGCCTCTCCTTCTTTTTCATTATAGCGGCCGATTTTCTTTCTCTCCCGGGTGCTGTCATACAGCACATAGGGAACCGGCTCCTTGGTATGGGTGCGTAAAGAAATAGGTGTGGGGTGATCCGGCAGCACCAGCATACGGAAAGGTATACCGGAAGATTGCATAGCTTCGTACATTGGGCCAACAATCTTACTGTCTATTTCCTCGATGGATTGAATCTTGCGGGAAATGCTTCCCTGATGGCCCATTTCATCCGGGGCTTCCACATGGATAAATACCAGGTCCATATCCCGGTTCAGCAGCGCATCCAGTCCCGCCGCTGCCTTGCCGGCGTAATTGGTATCCAACGAGCCATTGGCACCCGGCACAGTGATAACCTCCATTCCGGTGCCCACTGCAATTCCTTTCAGCAGGTCTACCGCAGAAATTATGGCACCATGAAGTCCGGTTTTGGAATAAAAGTTCTCCAGATTCGGCTGCACACCCCCGCCCCAGAACCAAAGGGAATTGGCCTTTCGCTTTCCCTCTTTTGCCCGCCGCAGGTTTATGGGGTGGGTGTTAAGAACGGTATAGCTTCGCTCCACAATCTCCCGGAACATAGGATGCTGGGGCAGATAATGGCCAATCACCTCCCCCAAGTGGTCATGGGGGGCCTCCATTTCCAGAATGGTGCCCTTCTTCCATACCGCAATGTGGCGGTAGCTGGTTCCGGCATAAAAACGCAGGGTTTCACTGGAAAATACTTCATTCACGGCCTGAATCAGCTGGGCTGCCTCCTGAGTAGAGATTTCGTCGGCACTATGGTCCAGAATCCGCTTTTGCAGGTACGGTTCCTCATCGGTCAAAGTCACCAGGTTGCACCGGTAGATAGCATCTGTTGCCTCCATAGGAATGCCTATGCTCAAAGCTTCCAACGGCGAACGTCCGGTATAGCACTTGACCGGGTCATAACCCAGAACGGAAAGGTTTGCCACATCGCTGCCCGGCTTCATATCCGGCGGCACCATGCAGGCAAGCCCTACCTCACCTTTTCCTGCCAGCAAATCCATAGCAGGGGTTCTGGCGTATTCCAGGGTAGTTTGCCCCCCCAGAGTTTCCAAAGGCAGACCAGCCATTCCATCTCCCAATACAACGATGTATTTCAAACTTCCCATCCCCTTACAGCCTTTGTCTTTCAGATAAGAACACATGTTTTCGTATATCCTAACATTTATATAGAATAAAAACAATCCCCAGTTTCATTTTTGGCTCTTTTTACAAATTGCTTTTATAAATCGATATTTTTTTAGAGAAACCTCCAGTAAATGGAAGTGCCTGGCGGCGTTGGCCACCAGGCACTTGCTGTTATCAAACGGTTTCCACCTTAATGGTGTTGGTATTGCCGGTGCGGCCGTTGATAGGTCCGCCGGTCAGCACCACGCTGTCACCGGGCTGCAGATGGAATTTATCCTTGGCGCAGGCCATGGCGTGGTAGAACATCACATCCATGGAGGTGAATTCCTCTGCCAGTACAGGAGTCACGCCCCAGCTCAGGGCCAGCTTCCGCCATACCTTCACATTGGTGGTCATACCCACAATATCCACAGGAGAACGGAATCTGCTGACCATCCGGGCGGTAACGCCGGAGGTGGAGCAAACCACAATACCCTTTGCCTTCACATCGATGGCCATGGTGCAGGTGGCGTGGGAAATGGCGTCCAGATTACTGTAAATCTGGAAGTCTTCCTTCAGGAAGCGGGTCCGGTAGCCGGTGTGCTCTTCCGTATACTGGGCAATCTCTGCCATAACCCGAACAGCCTCCGCAGGGTATTTGCCGGCAGCAGTCTCACCGGAGAGCATGATGGCAGAGGTTCCGTCATAAACCGCATTGGCCACGTCGGAAATTTCCGCTCTGGTGGGTCTGGGATTGTAAATCATGGTTTCCAGCATTTCTGTTGCGGTAATCACCCGGACGCCCAGCAAACGGCACTTGCGAATCAGGTTCTTCTGAACCGCAGGAACCTCAGCAAAGGGAATTTCCACACCCAGGTCGCCTCTGGCAATCATAATGCCTTCGCAGGCCTCACAAATGCTCTCCACGTTCTCGATACCGGAGCGGTTTTCAATCTTGGCAATAATCTCAATCTGCTCGCCGCCGTTGTCGTTCAGGAACTTCCGAAGCTGCACCACATCATCTTTGGTGGACACAAAGGAAGCAGCCACAAAATCCACATCGTTCTGAATACCAAAGAGAAGATCCTTTTTATCCTGCTCGGAGAGAAAGGGGCCGGTCATGACCTTGTTGGGGAAGCACATGCTCTTTTTGTTACTCATCACGCCGCCGTCAACTACGGTACAGATAGCATCGTTGCCCTTGAGCTCCTTCACATCAAAGGTCACAAGGCCGTTATTTACCAGAATCCGGTCGCCTACCTTCAGATTCTTGATCAAATCCTTATAGCTTACGGAAACTCTGGTCTGATCACCTTCCACCTGCTCGGTGGTGAAGGTAAAGGTATCGCCGTCCTTGAGGGTAATGCTGCCGTCTTTGAAGGTGCCAATCCGGTACTCGGGGCCCTTGGTATCCAGCATCATCGCAAGGGGGACATGGAGCTTTTCCCGGACTTTCTTAATCAGGTCAATCTTCTGCTTCTGCTCTGCATGGTCGCCATGGGAAAAATTCAGTCTTGCCACATCCATGCCGGCCCGGCACATTTTGGTCAGGGTCTCTTCATTCAGGCTGGAAGGGCCAATGGTGCAAATAATCTTCGTTTTTCTCATAAAAAAACTCCCTTGTGTAAATTTTCAAAGACTTATTGACATTTTATCATATTGAGAGCCTATCGTCAATCATTTCTAACGCAACTTTACCCGGTAATGACTCATCCAGAAATTCACCTGCAGCATATAGGCCAGGGTTTGAGGAGCCTTCATCAACTGACCATACCAGGGCCAGGTATAGTCTTCCGTAATCAGTCCTTCCAGGCGGTCTTTTCTTGCAATTTGCAGTATGGGAGACTGGGGGTCATTCAGAACCTGGCGGAACCGCTTCTCCACCAGTTCCAGATAATGGGGATTGTAGGTTTTGGGATAGGGGCTTTTCTTTCTCAGTCTCACCGGTTCCGGCAGGATGCCTTCCACGGCGCAGCGCAAAAGTCCCTTCTCCTGTCCCTGATAGTCCTTGAACTGCCAGGGAATCCCATACAGATATTCTGCTATCCGGTAATCGCAAAACGGCACACGGACTTCCAGACCGTTAAACATGCTCATTCGGTCTTTTCTGTCCAGAAGGGTCTGCATAAACCAACGAAAATTCAGATTGACCATCTGCTTCATCCGGGTCTCCTCCGGACCGGTTCCCGGAAGAATGTCGCATTCTTCCAGGGTTTTCCGGTAGCGGCTGGCTACATACTCCTCCGGTTCAATTTGTTCTGCAAAGTCCGGGTTCAGCAAAGCGCTGCGCTGGCGGATGTTCTGGGCCCAGGGGAAGCCCTCCCGGGCGCGAACCTCCGGGTCCCGGTACCAGGGGTACCCCCCAAAAATCTCATCCGCACACTCCCCGGACAGGGCAACCTTTACATATGGACGGATTTCCTTACAAAAAGCCAGCAGGGAAAAATCCACATCCGCCATTCCCGGCAAATCCCGTGCAATGGTTGCCGCCTCCCCTGCTCCAACCAAGTCCTCCGGAGACAAAACCGTCCAGTGGTGGCGAGTGCCTATAGCATCCTGCATGATTTGAATGTAGGAATTATCTGATGCAGGCTGAAACTTTCCAGGAACAAAGAACCGGTCGTTTCCCACATAATCCACGGAAAAGGTATCCAGCTGCTCCCCTGCTTTTTTTCGCTCTGCAGCACAGACAGCGGTAATGATACTGGAATCCAATCCGCCGGACAAAAAGGTACCAATGGGAACGTCCGAAACCATCTGCCGCCGGATGGCATCCAACACCAGGAAACGAACCTGTTGGACGGTCTCTTGGAAGTTCTGGGTATGCTCCCGGTCTTTCAGCTTCCAGTACCGTTCCCACCGCCACTTGCCCTGGCTGTACCAGCCGCAGCAGCCGGGTTCCAGCTCCTGAATACCATAAAATACCCCGCAGCCCGGAGTCCGTCCAGGGCCCATGAGGATGATTTCAGCCACGCCTTCCCCATCCAGCTCCGCTTCCACCGTGGGATAAGCCAGGATGGATTTGATTTCAGAGGCAAAAAGCAGACCGCCGTCATGGAGCTTATAAAAAAGAGGCTTTACCCCCATCCGGTCCCTGGCCAAAAACAGCCTTCGGTTCTTTTCCTCCCAGACCGCAAAGGCGAAGATTCCGTTGAATCGGTTTACGCAATCCGCCCCGAATTCCGCATAGGCATGGAGCACCACCTCTGTGTCGGAGTGTCCGGTAAATTGGTGCCCGGCAGCTATCAGTTCCTGCCGCAATTCCTGGGTGTTATACAGCTCTCCATTGTATACCAGGGTATAATCCTGCCCGCCCCAGTTCAGCGTCATTGGCTGTTTGCCTCCCTGGGGATCGATGATTGCCAATCTGGTATGCAGCAGCGCTGCATCCGGTGTGCAGTGAGTGCCGGAACCGTCCGGTCCCCGCCGCTCCATCGTTTTCAGAATGTTTTGCAAGGTTTCTTCGTCATAGTTTAATCCAATGATACCCGCTATGGCACACATGATTCATCCCATTCCTTTCCAAACACTATTGTATGCAATGGGAAAGAAAAATTGCATACCAGGGAAGCTTTCAGCCATAATAAGATGGGTGATGAATATGAAAGGCAGCAAAGACTTACTCTCGTCAATCTTAAAAACCACGCAAGCCGGTCAGACCGGAATCCGCAGCATTATGAACCGTCCTCTTAATGAAAATCTGAAAGCAGCTCTTCACTCCCAGCTACGGGAATACAACGCCATTGAAAAACAGGCATACGATCTGGCCAGAGAACGGAACTGGGTGCTGGAGGAATTGGATCCAACCATGAAGCACATCTCCAATATGATGTCCAAAACCAGACTGCGTTTCGGCGACATCGACTCCAAGGCAGCCTCCATGATGGTAACCGGAAACACTCGTGGCATCATCAAGGGCTACAAGAACTTAAATCAATACAACAACTCGGATGCCGCTGTTGGAGCCTTGGCCAGGAAGCTTTTGGACTGTGAAAAGGAAAACATTCAGCAAATGCAGGGGTTTCTGTAAACCCCTGCACCTTTTTATTGCGGCTGCATAGAATGATTGGGAAAAGAAAGGAGTGGATTGTTCTGTCAGCCAAAGGGTACATACAGGTTCGTGTATACACCAGCAAGGCCCAGATTCCTCTGGAAAATGCAGCAATCATGATTACAGCAAAAGACGGCTCCACCATCGCCATGCGTGTCACCAATCAAAGCGGGATGCTGAATGCGCCGATTGCCATTGATGTGCCGGACCTATCTGCCGGGCAAACACCGGGTACAGGTCTCATTCCCTTTTCTGTGGTGGATCTTTATGTCTGGGCGCAGAATTACGAAGCTATTGAAATTAAAAATCTGCAAATCTTTCCCACCATCACCACCAGTCAGCCACTGGAGATGATTCCTCTTTCAGAATTTCCGGATTCCTACAACAAGCTGGAAATTTTTGACACACCCAGACAAAATCTGTAGGAGGTGAATCTATGCCCGCTGTTATTCCCTTTGTTCCTCAAAACATCACCGTGCACTTGGGGACGCCCACTTCCGATGCTGCCAATGTAACCGTCAGCTTTGCAGACTATGTAAAAAATGTTGCCTCCAGCGAAATCTATCCCACCTGGGAGGAAAGTGCTCTGCGGGCGAACATTCTGGCCATTACATCCTTTGCCTTAAATCGGATATATACCGAGTACTATCGCAGCCGGGGCTATGACTTTGATATCACCAACTCCACAGCCTTTGACCAGGCTTTTGTCAACGGCAGAAGTATTTTTGAAAACATTTCCAGGCTGGTGGATGACCTGTTCAATGATTATCTGCGCAGGCCGGAATTTGTGGAGCCCCTGGCTGCAAAATTCTGTAACGGCACCACCGTTACCTGTGAAGGGCTGAGCCAATGGGGCAGCCAGAACCTGGCTTTGGAAGGGTATAATTCCATTGATATCCTGCGGAGCTACTATGGAGATGTGGAAACCGTCGTAAACGCACCTATCCGGGGCAACCGCTCCTCCTACCCAGGGACACCCTTGCGGGTCGGCAGTACCGGCCCCAATGTGGTAGTCATTCAGGCGTCACTGAACCGGATTTCCCAGAATTACCCGGCAATCCCCAAAGTTCCTGTGGCGGACGGTATTTTCGGGAGCAAAACAGAGGCTTCCGTGAAAGCATTTCAAAAGATATTTGACCTGACACCGGACGGCATTGTAGGACAGAACACCTGGTATGCTCTGGTGCGAATCTATACCGCCGTCACCAAGCTTTCCGAGCTGCGAAGCCAGGGTCAGCAATTTTACTCCATCAGCTGGGCACCTCCCAATGCCTTGCAACTGGGAGATACAGGAGAAAAGGTAAAATTGCTGCAGTATATGCTTGCAATGCTTTCGGAGTACATTCCGGAAATCCCCCCGGTTGCCGTGGACGGTATTTACGGAAAAGCCACCAGAGCCGCTGTTCTGGCAGCACAAAGGCGGTTCCGTCTGCCGGAAACAGGGGTCGTGGACCCAGAGACCTGGCAAGCAATATACGGCCAGTTCTCCGGCATTGAAAATACCACTCTGCGCAGTGAGGAGAGCTTTCCTGTCAGCGGCACAATGACACCGGCTTCCGTTCCTGCAGGCAACTTCACCCGCTCCGGGACGGATTTCGGTTCCAAAACCTTGTATGCCCGCTCCTCAACCCTACAGCAGTTCCCCGGAAGAGATTTGAGCATCGGCAGCAGGGACGCCGTGCAAAAGGAGGTAGTCAGATGAGACCAGGTGACTCTTTTGTTGCACAGCCCGTCAGAAGCTTACAGACCATGCTGCGGGTTATCGCCATGAACAACGCCCGTATGTCCAAAGCTGTTCCCGACGGAATTTACGGACCGGATACCATGCATGAGGTCTCCGCACTGCAGAGAATGAGCGGACTGCCTCAGACCGGCGTTGTAAACGAAGCCACATGGAACGAGGTTATCAGACAATTCGGGCCAGCCGCTGTCAATGTCCTACAGGCACAACCGGTGGAAATACTTCTTGAGCCGGGAGAGAAAATCGGGCATAATCAAGCCAGCCCCTATGTTTTCCTTCTGCAAAGTATGCTCACAGTTCTGTCTATGGGAAACCCGATCATTCCCCTTCCCGGCCACTCCGGAACGATGGATGACAGTACCACCGCCGCTTTGCGGATGTTCCAGTCTCTTTCCGACTTGGAGGAAACCGGGGTTCTGGACCGGGAAAGCTGGAAGCAGGTTGCACTGCAATTCACCCTTTCCGCCCTGCTGCAATCTCCAAAGATGAAACAAAAATCCCTGTCAGATTGATACTTTTCATAATAAAATTTGCAAAATTTATGTAACATTGACATTTACACTTGATTCATAGGAAAAAAAGGCATATAATACCCATATGCATTTACCACGGTCCGGAGGATTGCAGGAATGATTATCAAAGATTGGAAAAAAGAGATATTCACCATACCCAATATGCTCAGTCTCTTCCGACTGCTGTTGATTCCGGTGTATGTGACCATCTACCTGAATGCCAAAAGCAATATGGACTATTTCCTTGCCGCCGGTATTTTGGCAGTATCCTGCCTGACGGATATGATTGACGGCAAAATTGCCCGACACTTCAATATGATCTCCACGGTGGGAAAGGTGTTGGATCCCCTGGCAGACAAACTGACCCAGTTTACTTTGATTCTGTGTCTGGCTGTCCGGCATAACATCTTGTGGTATCTGGTGGGGCTGTTTTTCGTGAAAGAATCCTTCCAGTTGATTATAGGCGGCATTAACCTGAAAAAAGGCAGAATGCTGAAAACCTCTTTGATCAGCGGAAAAATCAGCACTACAGTACTGTTTGTCAGCCTTGTGCTGCTGGTATTGCTGCCCACTTTGTCCGAGAATGTAATCAACTGGATTGCCATTGCTGATGGCATATTCCTGCTGGTTGCTTTTCTGGATTATGGGATTGCCTATTGCTGCAGACCGTCTTGCTTTGTATATTTCGATAAGGAAAATCAAGAAAAGAATGGACAGTAAGCCGCGAAAACCTGCTGTGTCCCAATAAGAAATTTCCAGGATCTCAGAAGTGAGATCCTGGTTTTTTCGTGCTATTCACTTTTTTGTAAAACAATTACCAGAGTCCAGCCTTGAAATTCTATTGTTTTCAAGGTGCACTCCGGGGAGTGTGGCTCTATCTTACACGCTTGCGTTGACAACCATTTTTTCTTTTTCCTGTTCGAGCTGGGCGATTGTATCGTTTATCCCATTCATCCTGGTTGTCAAATCGGATAGTAGCTGGCGGACTTGACATTGCACTTTGGTTACCTCCCCTTGGGAGTCGTTGATATGATCCAAAACTGCCCAGTCAGCAAAGAGGCCATCAAAAAAGTAATCCGCAAACCGGAGAAATCCGTCAACGTTTACCTGAAGCTGCGCATCCACAGACACATCCGCAAGCTCTGTCCTGAAACGAAGCAGTTCCTCCTGAAGCTTTTGCACTTTTTCCTGGGCCTCATCCAGGCAACTGTGCTTTATCAGATCCGAGACCAGACCGCCTCCAGCCAAATCCCAAATGCCCCACCCTTCCGCATCACTCAGGTCAGAAAGAATTTCGTTCACCGTGTTCATAGCCCGGTTGCCTGCAAAAATTGCTTCGCTGATTTCCTTCTTCTGGGCCTGTTTCTCGGTAATCCGGCTCTCCAGCTCCAGAAGTTCCTCACCCTGGGGTGTTCCGGAATTACGGATTTGCTGCGTTTTCTCATGAAGCAGCCGGGCATATCGGTTTTCTATACCTGCAAGCCCTCGGAGCTGTTCTTCCATATCCTGAATCTGACCAAAGACCTGTTTTTGCTCCAGAACCGCAGTATCATATTTCAGCTTCGCGCTATAAGCCTCCGCCTTCTCCTTATCCAGCCGATCTTCCTTTTGGCCAATGAGACTATAAAAGATTGCGGACAGACTGACACGCTCCAGACGAAGTACATCCTCCTGTTGGGATTCCAGTTCCCTTTTCAGCCCCGATACCTGTAATTCCAAAGAGCGGTTTTGAGAGCGGAGAACCGACAGCTTTGCCTCCAAGCGCTTTTTCTCAAACAATTTCTCCTGAACCTGCTGTAAATTTTCCATTTCCCTTTCCTCCTCCAGTCAGGAATACCCCTTTGTCCTGTTTTGATTATAGCAGCAGAAGTGGTATTCTGCAAGGGAAAACGGCACCGAAATGACATTCGGTGCCGTTTTGCTTATTCATCTGTAACCTCATCGGTTTCCTGAGAAAGCTCCGTCAGGTCATCAAAGTCCATCTGAGGCGCAGAACCCAGACGCATGGTTTCCCACTGCTCCTTGGACACAAGAATGGCTCTGGGCTTGCTGCCCTGGAAAGGACCCACAATACCCCGCTCTTCCATCTCATCCACAATCCGGGCTGCTCTGGCGTAGCCCAGCTTCAGCCGGCGCTGAAGCATAGAGACGGAAGCCTGACCCGTTTCCAGAATCACGTCCACAGCAGCCGGGAGCATCTCGTCTCCTTCTACCTCTTCGGCAGCAGGCTCCGGTGCCTGAGAGCCGCTCTTCCCGGTCTGGGCAGCCTTCTTTTCAATCTCCTCCATAACCTGTTGGTCATACTCATTCACGGAATTGGACTTGACATAGTTGGCAACCGCCTCCACTTCCCCATCGCTGACAAAGCAGCCCTGCACCCGCTTGGGCTTTCCATCGCCAATGGGAGCATACAGCATATCACCTCGGCCTACCAGTTTCTCTGCACCCTGGGTATCCAGAATAATCCGGGACTCCATGGCAGATGCCACAGCAAAGGCAATTCGGGAAGGGATGTTGGCCTTCATCAGGCCGGTAATCACATCTGCGGAAGGACGCTGGGTGGCGATAATCAGGTGGATACCAGCCGCACGGCCCATCTGGGCAATCCGGCAGATGGATTCTTCCACTTCCTTGGCGGCAACCAGCATCAAATCTGCCAGCTCGTCAATAATCACCACAACCTGAGGCAGCTTTTTGATACCATCATCCGTGCCGTCCGCCAGGCTATTATAAGATTCCAGATCCCGGACACCGGCGTCGGACATGGCCCGGTAGCGGCGCATCATCTCCGTCACTGCCCACTGCAAGGAACCGGCAGCCTTTTTGGGGTCCGTGACCACCGGAATCAGCAGATGGGGAATGCCGTTGTAAATTCCCAATTCCACCATTTTGGGGTCAACCATGATGAGCTTTACATCCTCAGGGCTGGCCTTATACAGAAGAGAGATGATGATGGAGTTCATGCACACGGATTTACCGGAACCGGTGGTACCGGCAATAAGCATATGGGGAAGCTTTGCAATGTTACCCACAATGCAGTTGCCTCCAATATCCTTGCCCACTGCAAAGGAGGACAGGGACTTGGCCTGGGCAAAGGCAGGAGAACCGATAACCTCCCGGAGAGACACCGTAGTTACCGCCCGGTTGGGTACCTCGATGCCCACCACGGAAATTTTACCGGGAATGGCGGCAATCCGGACACCGGTAGCGCCCAGGCTCAGGGCGATGTCATCTGCAGCCGTTGTGAGCTTACTCAGCCGCACGCCCTTTTCCAGCTCCACCTCATACCGGGTGACGCTGGGACCTCTGGTGACGTTGATAATATGGGCTTCAATCTTGAAACTGGCCAAAGTCTCATTCAATCGCCGGGAGTTCTCCTTCATCTCCACTGTGCCGTCTGCTGCACCACGGGGAGGAAGCTTCAAAAGATCGATGGGCGGGAAGCAATAGGCAGAAGGCTGGGCAGCCTCTCCCATGGCAATCTCCTTGGCCACTTGGGCCGCAGAGTCCTCCGCATCCTTGGCAGTCACTTTTTCAGGCTTTGCTGCCGGCGCAGGAGGCGCAGCAGGTACCGGTGCAGCCGCCGGGGCGGGCTGAGGTACAGGCACATCCTCCAAATCCAAAGGCGGCATCTGGGCAGGTATTTTTTCCGGTTCCGGCGCAGGCTGTGCCTTTTTCTCCATCGGGGGGCTTGCTTCCGGCTGACGTTGGGAGGCAATCACCGGATCATCCACATCTCCACGAATCTGCTCCAGCATATCCTTTGTGCTCTGCTTATCTGCCTGCTGCTCCTGCCGTTTGGCTTCCATCTCCGCAGCTTTGGTGCGCTTATTTTCCACATAAGCAATGCGCTTGTTGGCAATGTGGTTCACCACCACAGAAGCAGGATCCTGCTCCTCCTTTTCCTCCTCATCCCAGTCTCCTCTGGGCCGGTTGCGAATGGCTCGAACCAGGCTGGGAATGGTGATCTGCATACCTCCCAGGAGAGTCAGGGCAGCTGCCACGAAAAAGATAATGAAAGACATGATGCTTCCACAGAGCCACTCCAAAAGCACCGCCAGGAGGCCGCACAGAACGCCTCCGGTGGTTCCGGCGGCACCACCCTCATACAAATAGCCCACCAGTCCGAAACCGGTAGGTGCTGCATCACTGCTGGCGCTCAGATGAAACAGACAGCCGCACAACAGCACAAAAACGCCGATGCAGATTGTACGCATTTTAACCGGTCTTTTCCCGCTGAAGGCATGGATAAAGAACAGATACAGCACAGCCGGAATAGAAACAGTAAAGGCAAACTGTCCAATCAGACCAAATATAAAATCTCCCACGAAGGTTACCAGAGCCCCGTCCTCTCCAAAGAAAATCACCAGAAGAACCACAAACAGGGCAAGAAAAATAACCGAGGAAATCAGTCGGGGAGGAATTTGCCATTCCTCATGGGTTTCCGTTTTTTTCTGAGTGCTTCCTTTTTTTGCGCTTGTTTTGGATTTGCCGCTTTTCCCCCTGGCAGACGCAGCCCGTTCCGCCTGGGTTCTTTTGTTATCCGCCATAGTATCCTCCTGTCAGGTAATGAGGTAAAGAATCAAAGAGAAGAATGCAGCGCCCCAGGAATAGTAGGCAAAGCCATAGAAGCCTGTCCAGACAGCCAGGAAGTTCATAAATCGAATGGCCCCAAAGCCACATCCAAAAGCCGCCGCTCCGGAAAGAAGGCTCAAGGCTACCCTTGCAAAGCTTACCGCCCCCAGGGTCCCCATTGCCATAAAGCCAAAATCAAACAGAATCAAAACCACTATAGCCGGGACAGTCAAAAGGAACGCCCAATTCACGGCATTCTTTTGGTCTGCTCCCCGGAGAAGTCCGCTGCTGATAAAGATTCCGGTTCTGGACAGACCGGAAAAAACCGAAAGCCCGCTCAGTACACCCAAAAGCATGCCGTCCAGTCCAGTCATATGTCTGGCATCTTTATTGCTCTGCCGCACATGCTGGGGTATGTAGAGGAAAATACCGTTGACTGCAAAAAATGCAGAAAGATACACATAATGCTGCAGTCCCTGGGCCACATTCATGGTAAGGAGCATGACCACCACCATGAAAACAGTCGCTGTTTTTATCAAACGAAAATCATATACCGCTCCGGTAACCGGCCCGTATCGTCCTCTTCTGCCCTTTCCACCCCGGAAAAAGGTTTTCAGAGCATCCCGGTACGCCAGGCACACCGCCCCCAGCAGGCCCATATGCACAAACAGATTCATAAGGTAATCTGTCTGCCCTGTTCCAAACAGGTATCTTAGAAGCTGTTGGTGGGCCGGAGCGGAGATAGGCAGCATCTCTGCCAATCCGGAAACCACACCGTAAATCAGTGCGTATATTAAGTCCATATTTTGCCTATCTCCTTTCCAACGCATTTCAATTCAATTTATCATATCATAAATCCCAGAGAATTTCCAGTAAAATCGTAGATAATTCTTTCTATTTTCCCTTGCCCTTTTCAATCATCTTATGCAAAGCCGCCAGTGCCTCGCTCAGTCCGCCCAATTTGTCAATCAGGCCGGAGGCTACAGCCTCCTTGCCATAGAGAATGGTGCCCACATCCGTAGGAATCTCACCGGTGGCCATCATATACTCCTCAAACTTTTCCTTGCTGATTCCGGAGTTTTTTGACACAAAATGGATAATCTGCTCCTGAATCCGCTGGAAATAGCGGAAGGTTTGGGGCGCTCCTACCACCATTCCGGTCATCCGCACCGGATGGACTGTCATGCTGGCAGTTGGAGTAATAAAAGACCTTTTGGTACACACTGCCAGAGGAATACCAATAGAATGGCCGCCGCCCAGCACCAGGGATACGGTGGGCTTCTTCATCCCCGCTACCATTTCTGCGATGGCAAGCCCCGCCTCAATGTCGCCGCCTACGGTGTTCAGAAGAAGCAGCAGGCCGTCAATCTCCTCGCTCTCCTCGATTCCCGCCAAAAGAGGCAGCACATGTTCGTACTTTGTGGTTTTTACATTCTCAGGAAGCACCTGATGCCCCTCCACCTGTCCGATAATGGTCAAGGTGTAGATACTTCCCTTGCTGCTGCTGGTAATGTCCGACCCCAGATCGACCAGCTGCTGCCGGTCTTCTTTTCTCATTTCTGCATTGTTATGGTTTTCCATAATCATACCTCCTGTCAGAAGATAGGTTGTCCCAATCTGGTCTTTTCATGTAGAACAGGAGGTATTTTCTGAATAAAAAACACCCCGGTTCTGCTTTTGCAAAACCGGGGTTGGTAAAAAATGATTTACTTAAAGTACTTCACTGCCGCCTCAAACATACGGATGTCGTAATTGCCGGGGACGTTGCGGTACAGTCCGGAGCCGATACGCTCACTGTGGCCCATCTTACCGAACACACGGCCATCGGGAGAGGTAATGCCCTCAATGGCAAACATGGAATCGTTGGGGTTGAAGTGAATATCGGCGGTGGCATTGCCGTCAAAGTCCACATACTGGGTAGCAATCTGTCCATTTTCTGCCAGCTGGCGAATCAGGGCTTCGCTGGCCAGGAAACGACCCTCGCCGTGGGAAATGGGGACATTGTATACGTCTCCTACCTGGGTCAGGGCCAGCCAGGGGGACTTATTGGAGGCCACCCGGGTGCGGACAATTCGGCTCTGGTGCCGGGCAATGGTGTTGAAGGTCAAAGTGGGGCAATTCTCATCGGTATCGATAATCTTGCCATAGGGCACCAGTCCCAGCTTGATAAGAGCCTGGAAGCCGTTGCAGATACCGCACATCAAACCGTCCCGGTCTTCCAACAGGCGGGTAACCCCTTCCTTCACCGCTGCATTACGGAAGAAGGCAGTAATGAACTTGCCGCTGCCGTCCGGCTCATCGCCGCCGGAGAAGCCGCCGGGGATAAACACCATCTGGGCATCCTGCAAAGCCTTGGCAAAGGTGTCCACACTTCTGGCAATGCCGTCGGCAGAGAGGTTGTTGATAACAATAATCTCCGGCTCTGCCCCAGCGTCTGCCATGGCCTTGGCAGAGTCAAATTCACAGTTGGTGCCCGGGAAGGCAGGAATCAGCACCTTGGGCTTTGCCACCTTTACAGCCGGAGCCACCTGGCAGCCGCCTGTATAGGAGAAGGTTTCCATGGGAGCCTTCTCATGGGTGATGTTGCAGGCATACACGCTTTCCAGCTTGTTCTCGTAAGTCTTGAGCAACTGGGAAAGGGACACTTCCTCCCCACCCCAGGTCAGACTCATCTTGGAGGTGGTGACACCCAGGACTTTGCCCACCACTTCCTTGCCGGACATTTCCAGCACGAAGCCGCCATAGCAGTAGCCAAACAGCTCCTGCAGGGTCACATCCCGGTCAAAGTCCACGCCGATGTCATTGCCGAAGGCCATCTTCATAACTGCCTCGGCTACGCCGCCCATACCGGGGGTATAGGCTGCCACAGCTTCACCGGAGTGAAGGAGCTTTGCCACCTGATCGTAAAGGGCAATCAGGGATTCCGCCTTGGGCAGGCCGTTCCCATCCTGCTCCGGGGTTACCAGGCACAGGGTATGACCGGCTGCCTTCAATTCGGGAGACACCACCTGCTTGGCCTTGCCGGTGGTCACTGCAAAGCTTACCAGAGTGGGGGGCACATCCAGGTTTTCAAAGCTGCCGCTCATGGAGTCCTTGCCGCCGATGGCACCAATGCCCAAATCCAGCTGGGCCTGGAACGCACCCAGCAGGGCTGCCAGAGGCTTGCCCCAGCGCTTCTCATCCTTACCCAGGCGCTCAAAGTACTCCTGGAAGGTCAGGTACACATCGGAGAAGTCTGCACCGGAAGCAATCAGCTTGGAGACGCTCTCTACCACAGCCAGGTATGCACCGTGGTAGGGGCTCTTCTCGGTAATGAAGGGGTTATAGCCAAAGGCCATAAAGGAGCAGTCGTCGGTATGCTTCTTCTCCACAGAGATTTTCTGCACCATAGACTGAATGGGGGTCTGCTGATTCTTGCCGCCAAAGGGCATCAGCACCGTACCGGCACCGATGGTGGAGTCAAACCGCTCGGAAAGGCCCCGCTTGGAGCAGATGTTCAAATCCTGAGCCAACTGGTTGTAAAGGTCGGAGAAGCTGCCGCTGACCTCCTTCCGGAAGGAAGCAGGCTGGGCAGGGGCGGCACAGATATGCTTTTCTGCGCCATTGGAGTTCAGGAATTCCCGGCTGATATCAACGATGGTATTGCCATTCCAGCGCATCACCAGTCTGGGCTCCTCCGTCACTTTTGCCACCGGGCAAGCCTGGAGGTTCTCCTTGGATGCCAGAGCCAGGAAGGTATCCACGTCCTGAGGCTCTACCACCACAGCCATACGCTCCTGGGACTCAGAGATGGCCAGTTCGGTGCCATCCAGGCCCTCGTATTTCTTGGGAACGGCATTCAGATTGATTTCCAGGCCGTCTGCCAGCTCACCGATGGCAACGGACACGCCGCCTGCACCAAAGTCATTGCAGCGCTTAATCAGGCGGCTGGCCTGGGGATTGCGGAACAGGCGCTGAAGCTTCCGCTCCTCAGGAGCGTTGCCCTTCTGCACCTCGGCACCGCAGCTTTCCAGGGATTCCACCGTGTGGGACTTGGAAGAACCGGTGGCGCCGCCGCAGCCGTCCCGACCGGTACTGCCGCCCAGCAGGATTACCACATCTCCGGGAGCAGGAACCTCTCTGCGGACATTCTCCGCAGGAGCCGCTGCAATTACCGCACCAATCTCCATCCGCTTGGCAGCGTAGCCCGGATGGTAGATTTCATCCACAATACCGGTAGCCAGACCAATCTGGTTGCCGTAGGAGGAATAGCCGGCGGCAGCGGTGGTGACAATCTTTCTCTGGGGCAGCTTGCCCTGAATGGTCTCATTCACCGGCTTGAGAGGATCTGCTGCGCCGGTGACACGCATGGCGCCGTACACATAGGCCCGGCCGGACAGAGGGTCACGGATGGCACCGCCGATACAGGTGGCGGCACCGCCGAAGGGCTCAATTTCCGTGGGATGGTTGTGGGTTTCGTTTTTGAACAGCAGCAGCCAGGGCTGGCTCTCCCCATCCACCTCCACATTGATTTTCACGGTACAGGCGTTGATTTCCTCGCTCTCATCCAGCTTGGGCAGCTTTCCATGTACCTTCAGGTATTTTACCGCAATGGTAGCCAAATCCATCAGGCAGATGGGCTTGGTACGGCCCAGCTCCTTGCGAACCTCCAGATAATGATCAAAGGCCTTCTGGAGCAGTTCATCTTCAAAGGTGACCTTGTCAATGATGGTACCAAAGGTGGTATGCCGGCAATGGTCAGACCAGTAGGTATCAATCATGCGGATTTCCGTGATAGTGGGCTCCCGGCCTTCCTTCCGGAAATAAGCCTGGCAGAAGGCGATATCCGCCTCGTCCATGGCAAGCCCATACTGACGGATAAAGTCCGCCAGACCCTTTTCGTCCAGCTGGGTAAATCCCTCCATGGTGGCAACGGTAGTGGGAATGGCGTACTCCACCTTCAGGGTTTCCGGCTTGGTGAGAGTGGCCTCCCGGGCTTCCACCGGGTTAATCACATACTTCTTGATTTTGGCAATGTCTGCATCCTGCAAATCTCCGTACAGGGCGTAGACCTTGGCGGTATGTACCAGAGGACGCTCCCCCTGGGAGATAATCTGGATACATTGGGCAGCAGAGTCCGCTCTCTGGTCAAACTGACCGGGCAGGTACTCCACGGCAAACACCACAGCTCCCTGCAAGTCCACATCTTCCGTGGCAATATCCAGCTGAGGCTCGGAAAATACGGTCTTTACCGCATAGTCAAACAGCTCCTTGGAGATGTTCTCTGCATCGTAGCGGTTAATCACCCGGACATTCTGAAGGCCGGGAATATCCAGAAGATTCCGGCAGTCGCTGAGCAGGGCCTTGGCCTCGTTCGCCAACTCCGGCTTCTTTTCCACAAATACTCTGTATACCAACTTAATTCCTCCCTGCTTCCAGCGCTCTTGCGCCGATGTCGTGGCGGTAGTAGCAATTATCAAACCGGATGGTTTCTGTCATGGCATAAGCTTCCCGGATGGCATCCTTCAGACTGTCCGCAACCGCGGTCACACCCAGCACGCGGCCGCCGGAGGTAACCAGCTGGCCGTCCTTCTGGGCTGCACCTGCCACATACACGTGGGATGCAATCTCCTCGGGGATAGAAATGGGATAGCCCTTCTCGTAAGCCGTGGGATAACCCTTAGATGCCAGAATGACACAGCAGGCGTAGTCATCCCGAAATTTTACTTCTGTTTGAGCCAGCGTACCATTGGTGGTTGCCTGCATAATGGTCAGAAGGTCGCTTTCCAGCAGAGGCAGCACCACCTGGGTTTCGGGATCGCCAAAACGGCAGTTATACTCAATGACCTTGGGGCCGTTGGGAGTAAGCATCAGTCCAAAGTACAGGCAGCCCCGGAAAGTTCTCTCCTCCGCCTTCATGGCACGGATGGTGGGGAGGAAAATCTCCTCCATACACCGCTGGGCAACCTCTGCCGTGTAGTAGGGATTGGGGGCGACCGTTCCCATGCCGCCGGTATTGAGGCCCGTATCTCCGTCCCCTGCCCGTTTGTGATCCATGGAGGAAATCATAGGAACAACGGTTTCCCCGTCGGTAAAAGACAGAACAGAAACCTCAGGGCCGGTGAGAAATTCTTCAATAACAATCTGGTCGCCGCTCTTGCCGAACACCTTATCCTGCATCATGGACCGAACGGCCTCCTTTGCCTCCTGCCGAGTCTGGGCAATAATAACACCCTTACCCAAAGCCAGGCCGTCTGCCTTGATAACCGTGGGCACCGGAGCCGTATCCAGATACCGAAGGGCGGCTTCCATATCCGTAAACACCTCGTACTGGGCGGTGGGGATATGGTATTTCTTCATCAGATCCTTGGCAAAAACCTTGCTGCCTTCAATGATGGCGGCGTTTGCTCTGGGGCCGAAGCAGGGAATCCCCTTCTCCTCCAGGGCATCTACTGCCCCCAAAACCAGAGGATCATCCGGCGCAACAACCGCGTAATCCACCCCATGGGAAACTGCAAACTCTACAATCTGGGGAATATCCTTGGCTCCGATATTCACGCAGACTGCGTCGGCAGCAATGCCGCCGTTGCCGGGAAGGGCGAAAATCTCCGTAACCTGGGGATTTTCCTTCAGCTTTTTAATGATGGCGTGCTCCCGGCCGCCGCCGCCCACAACTAAAATCTTCATACAAACGCTCCCTTAATGATGGAAAAGCCGCATACCGGTAAAGGCCATCACCATGTTGTAGCCATCGGCACAGGCAATCACCAAATCGTCCCGAATGGAGCCGCCGGGCTCGGCAATGTAGCTGACACCGCTGCGGTGCGCCCGCTCAATGTTGTCAGAGAAGGGGAAGAAAGCATCAGAGCCCAGGCTTACGCCAGAGATGGTGGCAAGGTATGCCTGCTTTTCTTCCTGAGTCAGGGGCTCCGGACGGCTGGTGAAGTACTTCTGCCAGTTACCCTCGGCGCACACATCTTCCTCATTCTGGTTGATATAGCCGTCAATCACATTGTCCCGGTTGGGGCGGCTCAAATCCTCCCGGAAGGGCAGATTCAGCACCTTATCGTACTGCCGCAGGAACCAGGTATCTGCCTTGCTGCCGGCCAGACGGGTGCAGTGAATCCGGGACTGCTGTCCGGCGCCCACACCGATGGCCTGTCCGTCATAGGCAAAGCAAACGGAGTTGGACTGGGTGTACTTCAGGGTAATCAGGGAGATAATCAGATCCCGCTTTGCCTCCTCAGGCAGCACCTTATTGGCAGTAACCAGGTTGCTCAGGAGATTCTCGTCAATCTTGAAGTTATTCCGTCCCTGCTGGAAGGTGATGCCAAAGACCTGCTTCCGCTCAATCTCCTCCGGCACATAATTGGGGTCAATCTTTACAATGTTATAGTTGCCCTTCCGCTTGGTTTTCAGGATTTCCAGAGCCTTTTCTGTATAGCCGGGGGCGATGATGCCATCAGAAACCTCCCGCTGCACCAGCTTGGCGGTCACCTCGTCACACACATCGGACAGGGCAACCCAGTCACCGAAGGAGCACATTCTGTCGGTGCCTCTGGCTCTTGCATAGGCACAGGCCAGGGGGCTTTCGTCCAGTCCCTCAATATCATCTACGAAGCAGGCCTTCTTCAGCTTCTCCGGCAGAGGAATGCCCACAGCTGCAGAAGTGGGGCTGACGTGCTTGAAGGAAGTAACCGCAGGCAGACCCAGCGCCTCCTTCAGCTCCTTCACCAGCTGCCAGGAGTTGAAAGCATCCAGAAAGTTGATGTAGCCGGGTCTTCCGCAGAGAATCTCAATGGGAAGCTGGCTTCCGTCCTGCATATAAATCTGGGCAGGCTTCTGATTGGGGTTACAGCCGTATTTCAGTTCAAACTTTTCCATTTCCACCACTCCTTACGCATTCTTGTTGATGAGCTTCTCTTCCACTTTCCCGGTTGCCAGGTCCACATAGCGCACATACAGGGAAATCTTGTTGTTCTCGTCCAGGGACTCCCAGATCTCCCGGGCAAAGCTTTCCATATCGTTGGGGATGGCTACCCGCTCCGGCTCACCCTGGAAGGTAGGAATGGGATTGCCGTCACATACATAGGTATGGAGGAAATGTCCCACACCGTTCATGGGAACATAGGCATAGGTAAAGCGGTTGCAGCCGGTGCCCTCTGCATCAGCGCTCTTCAGGATGCTCATTTCATAAGTAAAATCCCCCTGGTCAAAGGTAAGCATACCGCTGATTCTGGGGGTGAGATTGGGGGCATCCGGCTCAAATTCCCGGGCAGTCAGTGCCTGAGAAAAGCTCTTTCCGGCAGCAAGCCCCTCATAAATGGTATCTGTCTGGTTGCCGTTGGTGACAATCAGGTTATTTTCATACTGACGGACGGCAGCATAGATAATCAGACTGGGATCCTCTACCTTGGAGGCATCAAAGGGCTCGGTAAATACCTCGCCGTTCTTTACGGTAAAGACACGGTTGCGGCTGTTGGCGCTTCTGCCCATGATGAAGTAAGCAGCGCAGGCCTTGGTGCCATCGGCAGACTTGCCCACAACAATACCCCGACCGGGATAGGTATTGCCCTCCAGCCGCTCCTTCATGGTTTTCACTTCATAAACATTCATGACCATTCCTCCTAAGCTATCTGCATGATTCCTTACAAATCCGGCTGGAAACCAGTTCCACAGCCTGGGGCAGGAGAATCCACTCTGCCTGTTCCATCACCCTGCGCTGCAGCACTTCCGGGGTGTCTCCCGGCTGAATCTCCACAGCCTTTTGCAGGATAATCTCGCCGCCGTCGGGAATTTCGTTCACAAAATGCACCGTCGCCCCGGTTACCTTTACGCCGTACTCCAAAGCCGCCTGGTGAACACGCAGCCCGTAGAAGCCCTCGCCGCAAAAGGAGGGAATCAAAGACGGATGCACATTGATAATTCTCTTTTCATAGCATCTGGTAAAATTCTCACTCAGAATGCACATAAAGCCCGCAAGGACAATCAAATCAATATCGTAAGCTTTCAGGGTGGCTTTCAGACCATCCTCAAAAGCCGCCTGACTGCCCAGGGCCTTCTTGCTGACAATTTCCGATGCAATCCCATTTTGCCTTGCCCTTTCCAGGGCAAAGGCATTGGGATTGTTGGAAATTACCACCGCAATGGTGCCGCTGTGGAGAATCCCGCTTTTTTGGGCATCAATCAATGCCTGCAAGTTGGTGCCGCCGCCGGAAACCAGCACGGCAATTCTGGCCGGATTCATAGTGCGCACCTCATTCATCACAAATGGTAATCTTATCCTGGGATTCTTCGATTTCGCCAATCACATAGGCGTCCTCGCCCCAGTCCTTCAAAATGCTCAGGGCAGTTTCCACATCGTCTTTTGCTACCACGATGCTCATGCCAACGCCCATATTGAAGGTGTTGAACATATCCCGCTGGGGGATATTGCCAGTCTTGGCAATCAGCTGGAAGATGGGCAGGATCTTGACCTTACTCCGGTCAATCCGGGCACCCAGACCATCGGGGATGCTTCTGGGGATGTTCTCATAGAAGCCGCCGCCGGTGATGTGGGAGATGCCCTTCACCTGTACCTTTTCCAGAAGAGCCAGAACACTCTTCACATAGATGCGGGTGGGCTCCAGGAGTGCCTCGCCCAGGGATTTTCCCTCCAGTTCCTCTCTGGGGGAGGTCAGATCGGCATTTTCAATGTCGAAGACCTTCCGCACCAGGGAGAAGCCGTTGGAATGGACACCGGTGGAAGCCAGGGCAATCACCACATCCCCGGCTTTCATGGTGTTGTTGTCAATGATTTTGGACTTGTCCACCACACCGGTGCAGTAGCCGGCCAGGTCGTAGTCGTCCTCTGCCATCACGCCCGGGTGTTCTGCCGTCTCGCCGCCAATCAGGGCGCAGCCGGCACGGACACAGCCCTCTGCAACGCCGCCCACAATGTCAGCAATCTTCTCGGGGATATTTTTGCCGCAGGCAATATAATCCAGGAAGAACAGAGGCTTGGCGCCGCAGCAGATGATGTCATTGACGCACATGGCAACACAGTCGATGCCAATGGTGTCATGCTTGTCAAGAAGCATGGCAATTTTCAGCTTTGTTCCCACCCCGTCGGTACCGGATACCAGCACCGGCTGAGAAATGCCTTCCAGATTCAGGCCAAAGCAGCCGCCGAAGCCTCCCACATCGTCCAGGCAGCCCTCGTTTCTGGTGCGCTTAATATGCTTTTTCATCAGTTCTACGGACTTGTAGCCGGCGGTAATGTCAACACCGGCAGCAGCGTAGCTCTCGGAATAACTTTTCTCCATGGCAGGTTAAGCTCCTTTAATCATTATTCTTTGCCGTTCCAGCAATAAGTGCAGATTTTCTCCTTGTCAATGCCGATGGACTCCAGCAGTCCATCCAGGGACTGGTAGCCCAGAGAGTCAAAGCCCAGCTTCTTGCAGATGGCCTTGGCCAGGCACTGGCCTCTTTCGGTGGTGGACTCCACATATTCGTCGATATGCTTGTCCGCCTCCTCCCCTTCCAGCTCGTACATGGTCTTTCTTGCAATCAGCTCCATGACGGAGTTGCTTCGGGAGAAGTTCAGGTACTTACAGTTGAACAGCACAGGCGGGCAGGCAGAGCGCATATGCACTTCCTTGGCACCGCTTTCGTACAGGAAGTCCACTGTCTCCCGCAGCTGGGTTCCCCGGACGATAGAATCGTCCACAAACAGCAGTTTCTTCCCCTGAATCAGCTCCGGTACAGGAATCTGCTTCATCTTTGCCACCTGGTTCCGCACAGACTGGCTGGCAGGGGTAAAGGAACGGGGCCAGGTGGGGGTGTACTTTACAAAGGGTCTTGCAAAGGGTTTGTGGCAGAAATTGGCATAGCCGATGGCATGAGGCAGGCCGGAATCCGGCACGCCGGCGATGTAGTCCACATCCGGCAAAGTGCCCCGGGCCATCTCCTTCTGGGCCATGATTTCACCGTTGCGGTAACGCATGACCTCCACATTTCTGCCCTCATAGTTGGAATTGGGATAACCGTAGTACGTCCACAAAAAGGCGCAGATTTTCATTTCTTTGCCAGGAGCGCTAAGCTGTTCCACACCCTCAGCTGTCACCGATACAATCTCTCCCGGCCCCAGCTCATAATGGTCGGCATAGCCCAGCTTGCTGTAGGCAAAGGACTCGAAGGACACACAGCAGCCGTCTTCGCCCTTGCCAACCAGAACCGGCAGACGTCCCAGACGATCCCGGGCCGCAATGATACGGTTTTCCTGCAAAATCAAAATGGTCACAGACCCATCAATCACCTGCTGGGCATGGTGAATACCCTCGATAAGGGTCTCTTTTTCATTGATCAGGGCTGCTGTCAGCTCCGTAGCATTGACGGCTCCGGAGGACATAGCCATGAACTGATGCCCATGGTCGGAGAAGTACTTCTCAACCAAAGCATCCGCATTGTTGATGATTCCCACAGTAGAAATGGCGAACAATCCCAGATGGGACCGCACCAGCAAGGGCTGGGGGTCTGTGTCGCTGATACAGCCGATTCCGCTGTGACCGGAGAACTTGTGCAAATCTGCCTCAAATTTGGTACGGAAAGGGGTATTTTCAATACTGTGAATCTGTCTTTGATAGCCGCTTTCTCCGTCGTACACCACCATGCCCGCTCTCCGGTTTCCCAGATGGGAGTGGTAGTCCACGCCGAAAAACACATCCAGAACCACGTCCCGGTGTGCAACGGCTCCAAAAAAGCCACCCATAATGTGCCTCCTTTACAGGTGTGCCATCAAGCGAAGAACAGCTTGGAAAGGGTCATGGGGTCGATGTACTGACCG
The DNA here is from genome assembly GCA_018712825.1 of Candidatus Faecousia excrementipullorum. Classification (GTDB taxonomy): domain Bacteria; phylum Bacillota; class Clostridia; order Oscillospirales; family Oscillospiraceae; genus Faecousia; species Faecousia excrementipullorum. The sequence continues at coordinate 45,491 of DVGG01000032.1, forward strand.
TCCTTGTAAACACGCATATTGCCGGAAGCAATCTCGTCAATGAGCATTACCTTGCCGTCGGCATCGTAGCCGAACTCGAACTTGATGTCATACAGCACCAGGCCCTTTTCCTTCAGGTCATCGGCAACAATGCGGGTAATCTTCTGGGTCATGGCCACCATGTCGTCATACTGCTGGCTGGTCATAACGCCCAGAGCAATCAGGCCTTCCTTGGTAACCAGGGGATCGCCCTTGGCATCGTTCTTGAAGGTCATTTCCACATACTCGGGAAGATCGGCACCCTCTTCAATGTAGTCGGAGTAACGGCGGAAGAAGCTGCCCACAGCCTTGTGACGGCAGATAACTTCCAGGCCCTTGCCGAACACCTTGGCAGGCAGCACTTCCATAGTGGTGTCGTCCAGGTTGGCACTTACATAGTGGGTCTTGATGCCGGCAGCATTGATCTTCTCAAAGAAGTAAACGGACATCCGCAGATTCACATCACCCACGCCGTCAATGGTCAAGCCAACAGAGTTTTCACCGGGATCAAATACGCCGTCCTTGCCGGTGCAGTCATCCTTGAACTTCAGCAGGTAGTTGCCGTTGTCCAGTGCGTAAACATTCTTGGTCTTTCCGGTGTAAACGAGTTTCTTTTCCATGATGTTTTTTCTCCTTTTGATTGAAAAGTTTTACAGATTTTGTGCCAGTTCCCGGTCTTTTGCCAGAACCTTTTCTGCATCGGCAGCCCGTTTCGCATCCAGCTTCTCGGCGATGGAAGGCTCGGATACGCCCAGAATCTGAGCGCAAAGCAAAGCGGCATTGACAGCTCCGTTAATTGCAACAGTGGCGACAGGTATGCCGGAGGGCATCTGGACTGTTGATAAAAGGGCATCAATGCCGTCTAAAACGGGTCCCTTGCAAGGGATTCCGATAACCGGTAATGTAGTATTGGCTGCAATGGCGCCGGCAAGATGGGCTGCCATGCCTGCGGCTGCAATGATTGCACCAAAGCCGTTGGCTCTGGCATTCACCGCAAAATCTCTGGCCTCCACAGGTGTTCTGTGGGCAGAGTAGATGTGAACCTCGTAGGGGATATCCAGGCTCTTCAGCGTATCCACAGCCTTCTGAACGATAGGCAGATCGCTGTCGCTTCCCATGACGATTCCTACTTTTTTCATGAGACACCTCCATAAGTCATTTTCTATAAACGGCCGAGACCCTTTATAGAATCCAAAAGGGCGCACTTAACCTATAGCGGTTAAATGCGCCCAGACGGTCGGCTTTTTCTACATTCTTTGTTCCCCTGTGGTTACCCACTGATTCCGTCAGTCGCAAAGAACGCTATTTACTTTCCTTCTCGATTTTAACATGCCGCAAAAATCATGTCAAGACGGCGTAAATGCGGCTTGAGGCTTTCTCTTTTTTCACCACCTTCTCCCGTAAAAACCTGTCGGTTTTTGGTGAAGATTATGAGAATGTCCTCAATCTTCCAGAGTCTTCTTCGCCTCACAGTAGATGCAGCGATAGATACGGCGTTCCTTGTCCACGCACTTGAACATATGCTCCAGCTCCTGCTCTGTGGTGCAGATACATCTGGGGTTGTCACAGTGCAGCCGGTCTACCAGCACATCCTCCGGTTCCGGCATCTGGACACCCTTCTTCGCCTCATCCAAAAGCTTCAGAATCAGCGCCATACGCATATATTTGCCGTTCAGAGCCTGGCGGAAATAGGCCGCTCTGGGGTCTGCATCCACCTTGACACTGATTTCATTGACCCGGGGCAGCGGGTGCAGCACCCGCATGGTGGACTTGGCAGCCTGCATCTTTTCGGGGGTCAGAATATAGGAATCCTTCAGATGCTCATAGGTTTCCAGGTCGTCAAACCGCTCTCTCTGGATTCTTGTCATATACAGAACATCCAGCTGAGGAATAGCCTCCTCCAGGGAGGTGGTCTCCTCGTAGGAGATACCCTTTCCGTCCAGGACCTCATATTTTACATATCCGGGCAGGCGCAGCTCCTCCGGAGAAATCAGGACTACCTTGATATTTTCATAGCGGGAAAGAGCCGCCAGCAGAGAATGGACAGTTCTGCCGTACTTAAGATCGCCGCAGCAGCCCACGGTCAGATTATTCAGACGGCCTTCCTCCCGGTAAATGGTCAGAAGGTCTGCCAGAGTCTGGGTGGGGTGGCAGTGTCCGCCGTCACCGGCATTGATGACCGGCACGGAAGTATTTCTGGCAGCCACATAAGGGGCGCCCTCCAGAGGATGGCGGATGGCCATGATATCTGCATAGCAGGAGAGAATCTTGGCGGTATCTGCCATGCTCTCCCCCTTGCTGGCGGAGGAGGAGCTGGCCTGACTGAAACCAATCACGCTTCCTCCCAGCTCCAGCATAGCCGCCTCGAAGCTCAGCCGGGTGCGTGTAGAGGGCTCAAAGAACAAGGTCGCCAGTTTCTTTCTCCGGCAGCTATCGGCGTACTTGGCAGGGTTCTCGATAATATCGCAGGCGGTGTGAAGCAGGCCGTCCAACTCTTCTACGGAAAAATCCGTAATATCAATCAGACTTCTCATACCTTCTGCTCTCCAATCCAGCTTTCATCGGAGGGGTTATTCCGGAAAGTAATCAGACGCTTCACATCCTCGGGACGGATGTACCCTTCGTCAGCAGCCACTTGGGCAATCACATCAAAATTGGTGAGGGAAACGTTCTTCACATCGGCGGCAGCCAGACGGTCCAGACCCTTCTGCATGCCATAGGTGAAGATGGACACAATACCCAGCACATGGGCACCGGCTTCCCGGAGGACATTGACCACCTCGATGCAGGAGCCGCCGGTGGAAATCAAATCCTCCACCACAACCACCTTCTGACCGGGCAGGAGCTTGCCCTCAATCTGATTCTGACGGCCATGGTCCTTGCTGCCGCTGCGGACATAGCCCATGGGCAGGTTCATAATATGACCCACAATGGCTGCGTGGGCAATACCGGCGGTGGAGGTACCCATAAGGACTTCCACATCCGGGTAATTCTTCCGAATCAGCTCAGCCAGGCCCTCTTCCACATGGGTACGCACTTCGGGTGCAGTCAGGGTCAAGCGGTTATCGGTGTAAACCGGGCTTTTGATGCCGCTGGCCCAGGTGAAGGGCTCCTCCGGGCGGAAGAATACCGCCTGAATGGAAAGTAAATCCTTTGCAATCAGCTTTTCCATGGTCAATTTCTCCTTTTCTTCAGTCACAAAATTCCGCAACACAGCGGTTGTAAGCTGCCACAGGGTCAGCAGCAGCGGTGATGGGACGGCCTACCACAATGTAGTCAGAGCCAATCTCCTTGGCCTGGGCGGGGGTCATAATCCGCTTCTGGTCCCCTGCATCCCCGTCGGCAAACCGAACGCCGGGGGTAACGGTCAGAAACTCCTTGCCGCAAACCTCATGCACCTTTCCGGCCTCCAGAGGAGAACAGACGATACCGTCCAGACCGGCATTCTTGGCAGTCTTGGCGTAGTGCATGACAACCTGGTCGATGGGCTCATGAATCAGCAAATCCCGCTCCATGCTCTCCTGATCGGTGGAGGTCAGCTGGGTTACGGCAATCAGTAAAGGCCGGGTGCCGTCCGGCCGGGTCAGGCCCTCCAGAGCGGCCTGCATCATAGCAGTGGTTCCGGCGGCGTGGAGATTGCAGATGTCCACATCCAGGTCGGACAGCACAGCCATTGCCTTCTTCACGGTGTTGGGAATGTCGTGAAGCTTCAGGTCCAGGAAAATCTTGTGGCCTCTGGCCTTGATCTGCCGTACAATCTCCGGGCCTTCTGCATAGAAAAGCTCCATGCCGATTTTCACAAAGGGCTTCTTCTCCGTAAACTTGTCCAGGAAGGAGAAAACCTGCTCCCCGCTGGCAAAATCGCAAGCTACAATTACATCTTTACCCATTATTTTACGCCTCCTATAATATCACAAAGATTTTCAATTCCATAACGCGCCATAGTTTCTGGCAGGTCACGGATAATGTCCCGGCAGGCATAGGGGTTTACCAGATTGGCAGCACCCACTTCCACCGCCGTGGCACCGGCCAGCATCATCTCCAGCACATCCTCGGCAGAGGACACGCCGCCCATACCAATCACCGGTACCTTTACAGCCTTTGCTACCTGGTAAACCATCCGCACAGCCACAGGGAAGATAGCCGGACCGGAGAAGCCGCCCATGGTATTGGCAATGATGGGCTTGCGGCTGCGCAAATCAATCCGCATACCCAGCATGGTGTTAATCAAACTGATGCCGTCAGCGCCTGCATCCTCACAGGCCTTGGCAATGGATACAATATCCGTCACATTGGGAGAAAGCTTTACAATCACAGGCTTGGTGGTGACCTTCTTGACCGCAGCGGTTACCTCAGCAGCTGCCTTGGGGTCTGTACCGAAGCTCATGCCGCCTCCGTGGACATTGGGGCAGCTGACATTCACTTCCAGCCAGCCCACCTGATCCTGCTGATCCAGCAGACGGCAGGTGTAGGCGTAGTCTTCCACGGAAAAACCGCTCACATTGGCCATTACAGGCTTGTGGAAACATTCTTTCAGTTTGGGCAGTTCCCGGGCAATCACCTGCTCCACTCCGGGATTCTGCAGACCCACCGCATTGATAAGACCCGCAGTGCACTCCGCAATCCGGGGGGTGGGATTTCCAAACCGGGCTTCCCGGGTGGTACCCTTAAAGGAGAAGGTGCCCAGGCAGTTGATGTCGTAAAGCTCCGCATATTCATAGCCGAACCCAAAGGTTCCGCTGGCAGGAATAACGGGATTTTCCAGAGGAATCCCGCACAGATTCACACTCAGCTTTCCCACAGAATCTCCTCCTTCCGCATGACAGGACCTTCCTTGCAAATCCGCTTATAGCCGGTAATGGTCTTGCAGGAGCAGCCCATACAGGCGCCAAAGCCGCAGCCCATACGCTTCTCAAAGCTCATCTGCCCGGAGGTTTGGCTTGCCCGGTATACGGCCTTCAGCATAGGCTCCGGGCCGCAGGTATAGAAATACGTATAGTCCATATCTTTCAGTACATCGGTGACAAAGCTCTGAGTACCGTAGCTTCCGTCCACCGTGGTCACCGTCACCTGGGCCCCCAGTTCCCGGAATTCCTTTTCATAAAAGACTTCCTTTTGGGTGTTGAAGCCCAGAATCACCTGCACCTGCTTTCCCTCTGCCAGAAGCCTTTTCGCCAGCAGGTACATGGGAGGAACCCCCACGCCGCCTCCCAGCAGCACCGGGCGGTCTCCTGCGCAGGACAGATCATAGCCGTTACCCAGGCCGGTGAGAAGGTCGAGGCTGCCTCTTTGCATTTGGGAAAGCTTTGCAGTCCCCTTCCCTACTACTTTATAAATAATGGTCAAGCAATCCCCGGACACATCGCATACGGAAATGGGCCGGCGGAGATAAAGCCCGTCCAGCTGGATATTTACAAACTGACCCGGGGCGGTAATGGCAGAAACATCCCCCCGCAGCACCATTTTGTAAACATTTTCCGTAAGGGGTACATTTTCCGTGATTTCAAAAAATCCCTGCTTCATCTGTGCTCCTTTCATGCTTTTCTATCCCGGAAGAGTTCCTCTTCCGGGATAGACTTTAATCAGGCGTCAATGGTGGAAATGGTCAGAGTGGTCTCCTCCAGAACATCCAGCAGCACCCGAACCGTATCCAGAGCGGTGAAAATCGTCACATTGTTCTCCGTGGCGATTCTACGGATGGCGTGGCCGTCATTGTCGGATCCCTCAGATCCGGGCTCCTTGGTGTTGATGACATAGGCGATGTGTCCCTGGCGCAGAGCCTCAGGAATCTGTTCGTTGCCCTCGCTGATCTTGCCCAGAGCACGGGTACGGATGCCGTTCTTCTTCAGGAAGTTGGCAGTGCCCACGGTTGCTTCAATGTTGAAGCCCAGGTTATAGAACCGGCGAATCAGGGGCAGAGCCTCCTCCTTGTCCTTGTCCGCAATGGTGGCAAAGACGGTGCCGTAATTCTGCAGGTGCATACCGGAGGCCTGAAGTGCCTTATACAGGGCGCGGTTCATCTTGTCGTCATAGCCGATGGCCTCACCGGTGGACTTCATCTCCGGGGACAGGTAGGCATCCAGACCGCGAATCTTATTGAAGGAGAATACAGGCACCTTTACATACCAGCGCTTTCTCTCCTCCGGGTAGATGTCAAAGATACCCTGCTCCTTCAGGGACTTGCCCATAATCACTTCCGTGGCGATATCTGCCAGGGAGTAGCCGGTAGCCTTGCTCAGGAAGGGTACGGTACGGGAAGAACGGGGATTCACCTCAATGATAAACACATTGTCTTCCTTATCCACAATAAACTGGATGTTGTAAAGGCCTACGATGCCAATGCCCAGACCCAGCTTCTTGGCGTACTGAAGGATAATGCCCTTCACCTTGTTGGAGATGCTGAAGGAGGGGTACACGCTGATGGAGTCGCCGCTGTGGACGCCGGTGCGCTCTACCAGCTCCATGATGCCAGGCACAAACACATTGATGCCGTCGCAGATAGCGTCAACCTCTACCTCTCTGCCCTCAATGTACTTATCCACCAGAACAGGCTTGTCCTCGTCGATTTCCACGGCGGTCTTCAGGTAGTGGCGCAGCTGCTCCTCGTTGGCAACAATCTGCATGGCACGGCCGCCCAGAACGAAGCTGGGACGCACCAGCACCGGATAGCCGATTTCGTTGGCAGCGGCAATGCCGTCTTCAATCTTGGTAACGGCATGGCCCTTGGGCTGGGGAATATTCAGATCCTTCAGAATCTTCTCGAAGCTGTCCCGATTCTCTGCCCGCTCAATGGCCTGGCAGTCGGTACCGATAATCTTCACACCTCGGTCCATGAGAGGCTGGGCCAGGTTGATGGCAGTCTGACCGCCCAGGGAGGCAATCACACCCTCCGGCTTCTCAAACTCAATGATGTTCATTACATCTTCCGGAGTCAGAGGCTCAAAGTACAGCTTGTCTGCCGTGGTGTAGTCGGTGGAAACCGTTTCCGGGTTGTTGTTGATGATAATGGCCTCATAGCCGGAGTTCTTAATGGTGGTAACCGCATGGACGGTGGAGTAGTCAAATTCCACGCCCTGACCGATACGGATGGGGCCGGCGCCCAGCACCACGATTTTCTTCTTTTCCGTCAGACGGGAGGCATTTTCTCCGGTGTAGGAGGAGTAGAAGTAAGGAATATAGGCGCCGGTATGGCAGGTGTCCACCATCCGGTACACCGGGAACATCTTCTCTTCCTTACGCAGGTTGTAAACCTCCAGCTCCTTCCAGCCCCAGAGCTTTGCGATGAATTTGTCGCCGAAGCCCATGGTCTTGGCCTCTTTCAGTACTTCCACGCTTCCCACATTGGCGGCGAGCCTCCGCTCCATGGCCACAATCCGGTTCACAGATTCCAGGAAATAAGCGGTAATCTTGGTGATTTCGTGGAGCTGAGCAACGGGCACATCCCGGCGCAGCAGCTCGGTGATGGCGAAGATATTGTCATCCTTGAACTCTTTGATGTAGTCCAGCAGCTCCTGGGTGGAGAAGCTGTCAAACTTGGGCAGATGGAAGTGACAGGCGCCGATTTCCAGGGAACGGACAGACTTCAGCAGACACTCCTCCAGGTTGGAGCCGATGCCCATAACTTCGCCGGTAGCCTTCATCTGGGTGCCCAGGGTGTTCTTAGCGGAGGCAAACTTATCGAAGGGGAATCTGGGAAGCTTTGCCACCACATAATCCAAAGAGGGCTCAAAAGCGGCGGTGGTGTTGGCAATCTGGATATCCTCCAGAGCCATACCCACTGCAATCTTGGCGGTCACCCGGGCAATGGGATAGCCGCTGGCCTTGGAAGCCAATGCAGAGGAACGGGACACTCTGGGGTTGACCTCAATGAGGTAATACTCGCTGCTGTTGGGGTTCAGGGCAAACTGCACATTGCAGCCGCCTTCAATCTTCAACTCCCGGATAATCTTGATGGCGCTGTCGTTAAGCATCTTCAGGTCGTGGTCGTTGAGGGTCATGATGGGGGCTACCACAATGGAGTCACCGGTGTGAACACCCACCGGGTCGATGTTCTCCATGCCGCAGATGGTGATGGCATGGTCATTGGAGTCACGCATGACCTCAAACTCGATTTCCTTATAGCCCTTGACGCTCTTTTCAATCAGCACCTGGTGCACAGGAGACAGCTTGAAGGCGTTCATTCCGATTTCAATCAGCTCTTCTTCGTTGTTGGCAAAGCCGCCGCCGGTGCCGCCCAGAGTGAAGGCAGGACGCAGAACCACAGGATAGCCAATCCGCAGAGCAGCAGCCTTGGCCTCCTCCAGATTGTAAGTAATCTCAGAGGGGATGGTGGGCTCACCGATGGACTGGCACAGCTCCTTGAACAGCTCCCGATCCTCTGCCCGCTCAATGGATGTGCTGCTGGTGCCCAGAAGCTCCACGCCGCACTCCTTCAGAACGCCCTTCTTCTCCAGCTGCATGGCTAAGTTCAGGCCGGTCTGTCCGCCAATGCCGGGGACAATGGCATCCGGCCGCTCATAACGGAGGATCTTGGCAATGTACTCCAAAGTCAGAGGCTCCATGTAAACCTTATCTGCGATGGTGGTGTCGGTCATAATGGTGGCAGGATTGGAGTTGCACAGGACAACCTCGTAGCCCTCCTCCTTCAAAGCCAGGCAGGCCTGGGTGCCTGCATAGTCAAACTCCGCAGCCTGTCCAATCACAATGGGGCCGGAGCCGATAATCAAAATTTTCTTGATGTCTGTTCTTTTTGCCATAATACTTACCTCCTGAATTATCTGCTGTATACAACCTTACCCTGGCAAACCGTCAGCACACAGGTGCCATTCAGTTTCCAGCCTGCAAAGGGGGTAGCTCTGCCCATGGAGAGGAACTGCTCCGGGTCTACCGCAAATTCCTCATCCAAATCCCACACGGTAAAATCATCACCCATAGGCAGGTGGAACCGCTTCCGGGGATTTTCCGAAATCAACTGGACCAGCCGCTCCAGCGTGAGCTGTCCGGTTTTCACAAAGTGGGTATACATCACCGGGAATGCGGTTTCAATACCCACCACGCCAAAAGCACTGCCTGCCAGGCCCTTACTCTTTTCCTCCCGGCTGTGGGGAGCGTGATCTGTGGCAATCATATCAATGGTACCGTCCAGCAAACCTTCCACCAGCGCTATCCGATCCTCCGGGCTGCGCAGGGGCGGGTTCATTTTGAACCGTCCATCCTCCTGCAGGAAGCTGTCATCCATCACCAGGTAGTGGGGGGCGGTTTCACAGGTCACATCCAGCCCCTGTTTCTTCGCCTTGCGAATCAGGTCCACACTTTCCTTTGTGGAAATGTGGCACACATGATAAGCGCAGCCGGTTTCTGCCACCAGTTCCAGATCTCTTGCAATCTGCTCATACTCGCTGGCACTGCAAATGCCCTTGTGTCCATGGGCCGCACAGTAAGCGCCGTCATGGATGTAACCGCCTTTCAGCAGTTCATTTACCTCGCAGTGGGCCACAATCACTTTTCCCAGGCTTTTTGCCTTCTCCATAGCCTGCTTCATTATTTCCCGGCTTTGGACGCCCCGTCCGTCATCGGAGAATCCGGCAACATACGGAGCCATTTCCTCCAGGTCTGCCAGGACTTCCCCCTGCTCCCCTACGGTAATCGCACCGTAAGGATAAACATGAATGGACGCCGTGTCTTCAATCAGCTGTCTTTGCACCTTCAGATTTTCCAGGCTGTCCGGCACGGGCTTCAGATTGGCCATGGCACACACACTGGTGTATCCACCTCTTGCACAAGCCGCCGTTCCGGTTTTGATTGTTTCCTTATAAGAAAATCCCGGCTCTCTGAGATGTACATGCACATCACAAAAGCCGGGAAAAACAACATATGAGGAATTGAAAAAAGGAAACAATAATTCCATAGCGGAATTGGAAAAAGAAGAAGGATGGATAGAACAGCCAACGCTTTTCAGCTTCATCTTGGTGTTCATCATGCTTCGTTCCCCCTAATATTTTTATCCGGGTGATTGTATCACAAAGGTCAGTTTTTGTCAAATACTTTTTGGGTCTTTTCCAAGATAAAAATCCAGACTCCCGGTATCCAGATCCTTATAGGGATATACCCGTTGCCACTCTGCATCTGTTTTCTTCAGACTGGACCGGTGTTGGGAGAGCTGACGAACCAGAGGATATACATTTACCCAGATTTCAGAATTACACTCCTTCTGGCTCTCATCGAAAATCAGCTGCATACCGAAATGCAGGTGTACCGATTCAATGTTGTTTACATTTTCCTTTTGGGAGTAGCCGGTTCTTCCCATGAATCCAATCAAATCTCCGGCCTGAACCATATCCCCCCTCTTTCAGGTTTTCCGCAAAAGGATGATCCTTTTGCAGGTGGGCATAGTAATAGTACCGTTTTCCGTCAAAGGAACGGATTCCCACCCGCCAACCTCCATACTGGTTCCAGCCCAAAGCCTCCACCACGCCGCCTTCCACTGCAACAATAGGGGTTCCCAGACTGCCCATCAGGTCGTTGCCCAAATGTTTTCTGGCAAAGCCATAGGTGCGGCTGTTTCCAAAATCCGAACAATGGCTGTACCCATAACCGGCAGCAATGGGAGAAAAGGCTTTCAGGCCATAAGTTTCTTTCCACTGTCCATTGTCCAAAATGGCATAATGCCCCACAAGGCCGCCCAAAACCGCCGTGTAAGCCTAAAATAATAATCATAATACTTATATAAGGCACCCAAAAGTTCCTCAGGGGATTTCCCCGTCCGCAAGTCCACCACCGCCTGTTTTACGGAGGTCAGGGCGCACTTTCCCCCTGTGCGGCATCCCGCCAGAGCCAAGGTCTGTATCCAGCCCAAATGCTGCTCCTGTTCAGCAGTGGCGATGTCTGTATCCAGGGCATATTTCAAGGATTCATAAGGAACAGAAAAGTCTACCCACCGGATTGGCTCCGCCTCCACCGGCTGTACCGGAACCAAGAAAATCAGCAATAACAATAAAACACGCCGCTTCACACAAATCACCTCCCGGTTATCATGTGAAACGGCGGAAACAATCATACAATGCAATTATTGGAGATCCCGCTGGATACCTCTGGCAATATTTTCAATATCCTCCATTGTGGAAATATTGGAAATCTGCGCCTTATAATAGTTACTGTGGGCAACGCCCCGCAGATACCAGGCAAAGTGCTTTCTCGCCTCCAGGCAGGCGATGTGCTCCCCTTTGTCCTCATAGGCCAGACGGAACTGTTTCAGGGCTGTTTCTACCCGCTCCCGCAAAGGCGGACGTTCCGGCACAGGATTTCCGGAAAGGGCGGCCTGTACCTGGGCAAATATCCAGGGGTCACCAAATGAAGCTCTGCCAATCATCAAGCCGTCAGCTCCGGTCCAATTCCTGCATTTTAGTGCCGAAGCTGCATCCACAATATCGCCGTTGGCAATCACCGGGATGGAGAGCTGCTCCTTGACCTTTCGTATCATGTCCCAGTCTGCCACACCGGTATACAGCATGGAGCGGGTGCGTCCATGAACCGTCACCAGTGCTGCACCGTTTTGTTCCATGCGCCGGGTAAAATCCAGCACATTGATACTCCCCTTGTCCCATCCAAGGCGGCATTTCACCGTTACGGGTACGCTGACCGCATCTGTAACAGCACGGACAATCTCCCCTGCCAGCTCCGGCGTGCGCATAAGGCCGCAGCCATCCCCGGAATTGGCAATTTTTGGCATGGGGCAGCCCATATTAATATCCAGAAAATCACAGCCGGAAATCTCCAAAGCCAGTTGGGCAGCCTCCGCCATGATTGCCGGGTCGTTTCCGAAAACCTGGGCACCGCAGACAGAACCGGGGTTTTTCTTCAGCAGTGCTGCACTTTTTTTGTCCCGGTATACCAGTGCCCGGGAGGAGACCATTTCCGTCACCGTAACGTTTGCTCCCTGCTCAGCACAGACTACCCGGAACGCCCAATCTGTCACCCCGGCCATGGGCCCCAAAAACAGAGGATTTTCTATCTCTATGCTTCCAATGTGCATTTTCGCACCTCTTTCTATCTGTAAAACTGTACTTTCCAGGAATTATAGCACACAGAAGCTCTTTCTGCAATCTATAATAAAGCACATATCACCCAGGCAATGCCGGTAAGCAATGCGCCTGCGCAGGCCCAAATGGGGCCGTATATCCGCCGGATTCCCAGTTTCTCCCCTCTGCCGCTGCGAATCAGCCGATTTGCTTCACTGAGGAGCTGCTGATCTGTCACCCCGCCAGCCTCCACAGCTCCTTCCTTCAGAATAAAGATTGCCTGCTCAAACAGCTTTGGGTCTGGAGCTTGAACCACAATTACCTGCTTGGATATTCCTTTCACCATGGCATACCGCCTCCTTCATTGGCAGTATGTCCCATTGGTAAAATTTTCATACCTGGTCTTTGGGGCGTTTGTATCTTCCCCGGGGCTCCCAGGCGGGCAGCGGATAGCGCTGCATGGCACCAAAAATCCGCTCCTTCAAATCCGGATAGGTTTTGGACAGGCTGTATACCAACTCCTTCACCTCTTCCCGCTTGGTATGCTTATCCACCGGGCAGCGATTTGTCAGCACCGGCAGCTTTGCCCGGGCTGCGAAGTTATCAATCGTAACTTCGTGGATGTATAGCATAGGCCGGATTTGGGTAATTCCGGTTCTGTCCAGTTCCGTAACCGGCTGAAAGCAGCTGATACGCCCTTCAAAAAGCAGTGACATCACAAAAGTCTCCACAGCATCGTCGTAGTGGTGACCCAATGCCAGCTTATTGTATCCCATGTCCAGGATTGCCTGGTTCAGCGCTCCCCTGCGCATTTTTGCGCACATAGAGCAAGGATTCTTCTCTTTCCGGTAGTCAAAGATAATGGGGCCGATTTCCGTTCTCACAATCCGCAGGGGCACATCCAGCTCCCGACACAGATTCTCAATGCCAGAATAGTCCATCCCCAACCCCATATCAATGGTAATGGCTCCCAGCTCAAAGGGAATATGATTGTATTTTCGCAATTCTGCCAAAAAAACCAACAGTGCCAGAGAGTCTTTTCCGCCGGACACCCCAACGGCAATTTTATCCCCGGATTCAATCATATGATAATCTTCCACACAACGGCGGACAAGGCCAACCAACTTCTGCATAGGCACAATTCCTCCAATTTTTATAGAAAAATAGCAAGCGAGAAAACGAGAGTATATCAGAGGATTTAAGAGCATTTACGAGTTTATATTTGGTTTCATAAATTTCCCTCAAAAACCAATTGACATTTTTTCAATCCTGTGATATAAAAATCAAGCGTTTTGCAGACATTGTAATGCCTGCGCATGAATTTGTCAAAATATTTTAACCTAATTGGAGGAACGCATAATGTCCACTACTTTAGCAAAGAAGGAGACCCTGGAGCGCAAGTGGTATGTTCTGGATGCCGCCGGCAAGCCCCTGGGCCGTACCGCTGTCATCGCTGCTAACCTGCTGCGGGGCAAGCACAAGGTTGATTTCACTCCCAATGTTGACTGCGGTGACTATGTCATCATCATCAACACCGACAAGGCCATTCTCACCGGCAAGAAGGCTGAGCAGAAGATCTACTACCGGGTATCCGGCTGGATCGGCGGTCTGAAGGAGACCAAGGCTCGCATCATGATGGAGAAGCGGTCTGACTACGCCATGGAGCTGGCTGTCAAGGGCATGCTGCCCAAGAATTCCCTGGGCCGTACCAGCATGACCCGTCTGCATCTGTACAAGGGTAATGAGCATCCTCACGCTGCCCAGAAGCCCGAAGCCTGGACCCTGGACTGATTTGGAGGTAATCGATTATGTACGAGAGCAAGAAGAAGTATCATTACGGCACCGGCCGTCGTAAGTCCTCCGTTGCCCGTGTTCGTGTATACGAGAACGGCACCGGTTCCATCATTGTCAATGGCCGCGACATCGACGAGTACTTTGGCCTGGACACCCTGAAGCTCATTGTCCGTCAGCCCCTGGTTTCCACCGGCATGGTTGACAGAGTGGATGTGGTTGTCAATGTGGCTGGCGGCGGCGTTTCCGGCCAGGCCGGCGCTATCCGTCACGGCATCTCCCGTGCCCTGCTGACTCTGAACCCCGAATTCCGCGGCTCCCTGAAGGCCTCCGGCTTCCTGACCCGCGACCCCAGAATGAAGGAAAGAAAGAAGTACGGCCTCAAGGCTGCCCGTCGCGCTCCGCAGTTCAGCAAGCGCTAAACTTTATCAAAAGTGGTCAAAAACCCCGGAACTACGCGGTTTCCGGGGTTTTTCCTTTTCAAATGGTTTGACGCAAT
>DVGG01000033.1 GCA_018712825.1 Candidatus Faecousia excrementipullorum
CTAAGGAAGCTCTGAATAAATAGGCAAGAGCTGGTAGCGAGGGATTTTTCGTCAGACAAAAGAATGGAAAACGGCGGAATACTGTATGTATTTCCCGTTTTTCATTCTGCATGGATGGCGAAAAAGATCCGCTATCCAGCCACAGACGATTTATTCAGAGTTTCCTTAGTCGTCGATGCGGCGGATGTGGGCTCCCAGAGCGGTGAGCTTCTCCACCAGCCGTTCGTAACCCCGCTCCACGAAGTGAATGTTCTCCACCACGGTGGTGCCCTGGGCTGCCAGGCCGGCGATAATCAGGGCTGCCCCTGCCCGCAGATCGTGGGCGCATACCGTAGCGCCGGTGAGCTGCTTGGTGCCGGTGACCGTGGCGGTCTTGCCGGTGATGAGGATGTTGGCGCCCATGGACTGAAGCTCCGTGCAGTAGCCGAAGAACCGGGTCTCGTACACATTCTCCGTCAGGCGGCTGATGCCGCTGGCCAGGGTCATGCACACGCAGATTTGCGCCTGCATATCCGTGGGGAAGCCGGGGTAGGGCCGGGTCTTTACGGTGGTGTGGTGGAGCTTTCCGGTGGAGCGAATGCGGATGGCATCGTCATAGTTGATGATGGATACCCCCATCTCCTGGAGCTTGGAGGTGATGCAGTCCATGTGCTTGGGGATGACATTCTGCACCAGCACATTGCCGCCCACTGCCGCTACCGCAGCCAGGTATGTACCCGCCTCAATCTGGTCGGGGATGATGGCATAGGAACCGCCCCGGAGCCGCTCCACGCCCCAGATTTTCACCACTTCCGTACCGGCACCGGAAATCCGGGCACCCATGGTGTTCAGGAAGTTGGCCAAATCCACGATGTGAGGCTCTCTTGCGGCGTTGTAGATAATGGTCTGACCGGGCAGGAGGCAGGCGGCCATGATGATATTGATGGTAGCGCCAACGCTTACCACGTCCAGGGTAATGCGGCTGCCGTGGAGACCGTCGGGGCCTTCCCGCAGGTATACATAATCATCCGTCTCCTCCACATCCGCACCCAGGGCGGCAAAGCCCTTCACATGCTGGTCGATGGGACGGGAGGCAAAGTTGCACCCTCCGGGGAGGGCCACATCCGCCTGGTGGAAGCGGCTCAGGAGCGCACCCATCAGATAGTAGCTGGCCCGCATCTTCCGCACCAGGTCGGGATTGGGGCAGCGGTTGGTGATATGGGAGGCGTCCAGCTGCAATACGCCGGGGGCTTCCTCCCGAATCTGCACACCCATATCCCGGAGGATTTCCAGGAGAATCCGTACATCGGAGATGTCCGGCACATTCTCCACCCGGCACACCCCATCCACCAAAAGGGCGGCGGGGAGGATGGCCACGGCGGCGTTTTTGGCGCCGCTGATGGTGACGCTCCCCTCCAACGGGGTGCCGCCAATAATTTCATATTTTGCCAAGGGTGATCCACTCCTTGATAAAGTCATATTTAGGTATTAACTAATTGTACCATACTCCGGCTCTTTTGTAAAGGAACTTTTTGGTTTTTATCGGCGTATGCCCTTGGGATAGTGATTTTTCATAACTTTTCCATCCCCTTTTCCCCAGCCAATGCCGTAACCGCCTGTGGTAATCAGGCACCAGCCGGCCTTTTCCGTGGGCAGGGTCTCCCCATGAAGGTATCTGGAAATCTCCGGACTTTCCGGGGAATATTCCTGGGTGCAGAGGCAATCCCGGAGCCACAGGGCCAGGGCGTGGGCCGGGACAAACCTGCCTTTGCGCACCTCTCCTAGCTCCAGGCCGGGGCGCTCCACCTTGAGCCCTGCAAGGTCAGGCATCCCCTCCGGCGCCCAGAACAGGCGGCTGCCGAAGGTCAGGGCTCTTCCCGGGGGCAGGGAGATTCCCAGTTCTTTGGCAAAGGAAACCCACTCTTTGGGGAGCTTTTCTCCTTTTTCCTCAAAGGATTCCGGGTTTTCCTGTCCCTTTCGCCGGAGCACCGCCACAAAGTGCCCTTCTCCCAGGAGCTTGTGGGGCCACAGGCGGTAAAAGCCCGGAGCCGTCCGGGTAAACCAGGGAGCTTCCACGTCCTCCGGCTCAAAATCCGGGTGGGCGGAAAGGAAGGCCTCCACCGCCTCCTCGTTCTCCTGGGGAGCAAAGGTGCAGGTGGAGTACACCAGCCGTCCCCCGGGACACACCAGCTTCGACCCGGCTTCCAGAATTTCCCCCTGCCGCCGGGCGCACATGGCTACCGTCTCCGGGCTCCAGTCTGTCACCGCCGCCTCCTCCTTCCGGAACATCCCCTCCCCGGAGCAGGGGGCGTCGATGAGCACCCGGTGAAAGTACCCGGGGTATTTTTTCGCCAGGGTCTGGGGGTCGGTGTTGGTCACAAGGGCGTTGGCAATGCCCATCCGCTCCACATTCCGGCTGAGGATTTTCGCCCGCTTGGGGTGAATCTCGTTGGACAGCAGGAAGCCCTTTCCCCCCATTTTCCCGGCAATCTGGGTGGTTTTTCCCCCGGGGGCGGCGCACAAATCGCAAATCCGCTCTCCCGGCTGGGGGTCTAAGAGGGCCGCCGCCGACATGGCGCTGGCCTCCTGCAGGTAGTATACGCCGGCCTCGTGGAAGGGGTGCAGGCCGGGACGGGATTGGGGATCATAATAGTATCCCATAGGCTCCCAGGGCACCGCCTCCCGGACGAAATCCAGGGCGGGTATCTCCCCCTTCAAGGGGTTAAACCGCAGAGCCACGGCTCTGGGCCGCTCCAGGCTCTGCAAAAAAGCGGGATACTCCGCCCCCAACTGGGCCTGCATCCGCTGTAAAAATTCCTGAGGAAGCATAGGCTCTCTCCTTTTGAAAAGTTTATGCATTTACAAGGGCATTTTATCACAATTCCGGGAAAATTTCCACACAAAAAAGGCAGGCGCCGGAGCACCTGCCTTTTGGCTTATGTTTTGCACAGCTCCCGGATTCCGGCGGCGATACAGCACTCGGTGGTGTAGGGGCAGTCCGGGTAGTTGCAGTCCGTTTCCACAAGGGTTTGATTCTCTGTCACCACGGCCACCATCCGGCTGCCGTCTGTGCAGCGGCAGTAGCCGGAGAGGAAGGTTTCCTGTTCCAAGCTTATTCCTCCCGGGTGACGCAGAAGCCCATGGGGGACAGGGACAGCCAGGTGGGCGCCAGGGTGTGGATGTGGTGACCGAAGAGCACCCGACCCACCGGCACCTGCCAGGCATCCATGCTGTGGTTGACATAAATGCGAAGAGTCTGACCGTTCACACTCCGGGTAAAGCCCAATTTGCCGTCTCCTGCCTCAAAGAAGGAGATGTCACCCAGCCGGAGGGGTTCCTGCCCCTTCCGCAGCTGACCCAGCTGCTGGAAGAAGGCCAGAAGCTCCCGGTCCTCCCGGCCCCAGGGGTAGGTGCGGCGGTTGAAGGGGTCTTTGTAGCCTTCCATCCCCGCCTCGTCACCGTAGTACAGGCTGGGGGAGCCGGGGAGGGTGTACTGGAGGAAGGCAGCCATTTGCAGCCGCTCCAGCGCCAGATCCCGCTGGGAGCGGGACAGGTGCCGCTTGGACTTCTCCTCCCAGGTGCCGTCAAAATCGTCTACCAGGGCAGTGAGAATCCGGGGGGTGTCGTGGGTGCCCAGCATATTCATGTTGCAGGAAAGCACCTGGGGGGGATAGTTCTCCACGATGGACATGACGGTCTCTTTCAGACCCTGACCGCCGTCCCGCTCCTTCATATAGTTCAAAATGGCGGTGCGGTAGGGGTAGTTCATGCAGGAGTCCAGCACCCCGTCTACAAAGTACCGGCGGCGGATGCCGTAGGCCTCCTTGTTGGAGGCATCCTCCCACACCTCGCCGATGAGCAGGGCGTCGGGCTTCAGCTCCCGTAGCCGCTTTTTAAGCAAAAGTACAAATTCGTTGGGCAGTTCATCCACCACATCCAGCCGGAAGCCGTCGGCACCCAGCTTCAGCCAGTGCTCCAGCACCGAGTCGGGGCCGGTGATGATGTATTCGATGAAGCTCTTGTCCATCTTGTTCACGGTGGGCAGGGTGTCGAAGCCCCACCAGCTGTTGTAGTTGTCCGGCCACTGGTAGAAGGTGTACCAGCCGGAATAAGGGGAATTCTGGGTGCAGTAGGCTCCCTTGCCTCCGAAGGTTCGCTCCTTGTCAAAGTAGAGACTGTTGGAGCCGGTGTGGGAATAGACCCCGTCCAGAATCACCCGGATGCCCCGGGCGTGGGCGGCCTTGCACATGGCAGCAAAATCCGCCTCCGTACCCAGCATGGGGTCGGGGGTCTTGTAATCGCCTGTATCGTAACGGTGGCTGGAAAAACTCTTGGAGATGGGATTCAGGTACAAAATGGTGGTGCCCAAAGAGGCAATATAGTCCATTTTCTCTGTAATACCCCGGAAATTGCCGCCGAAAAAGTCGTTGTTCAGCACCACACCCTCCGGTGTGGGACGCCAGGAGACCTCCTCGTACCAGTCCTGGTGGACGGTATAGGGCTCCAGCTTGCCGGTAAGGTCGCAGCGGCCGGCCTTATGGAACCGGTCGGGGAAAATCTGATAGATGGTAGCGCCCTTTGCCCAGTCCGGGGTGGTAAAGTCCGCCGGAATACAGCTGAGCTGCCAGCAGTCCCCGGCTTCCATATTGGTGTCGTTGCCCTGCTTGAACAGGCGGAAGCCGCCGGTTCTGGTGGTGATGTAAAAATAGTAGAAGTACAGCCCGGTATGCGCCAGGGAGAACTTGCCCTGGTAGATGTCATAGGCCCCACGCTTGATCTGGTACTCCATGGGGACCGTGTGGCTGGGGGTTCCGTCCTGATGATTAAACTGCACCATGACCTTGGTGGCCTGGACGGAGGAGGGAATGTGAATGTGAAGGGTGCAGTTTTGGTTAGGGGTGAGCGTCCCAAAGGGATCTTTATACATACGCTCTTTAGAATCGTATAAAATACGCATAAAAAGCTCCTGGATGATGAATTTTTACGGGTCAAAAAAGGGGCGGGGAACCCGCCCCTTTTCGGGTCAAGCGTTAGTCGCCGCAGACTTTGTGGAACATCTGCATATACTTCCCGGCGGGAACATTCCAGCTGAAGTCCTGGCACATTTCCACGTACTGCAGTTTCTGGAAGGCCTGGGGGTTGTGATGATACAGCTCCAGGCACCGCTTCAAAGCGTTCAGGAAGTCGTGGGCGTTGTAGCTCTGGAAGGTGAAGCCCAGACCGCCCTCGCCCTTTTCGTCCACGGGAGGCACGGTGTCCTTCAGACCGCCGGTGGCGTGAACCACAGGCACGGTGCCGTAGCGCATGGCGTTCATCTGGCTCAGGCCGCAGGGTTCACTCTTGGAGGGCATGAGGTAGATGTCGCCGCCGGCGTAAATCCGGGAGGCCAGGCCCAGATTGAAGGTAATCTTGGCAGCTACCCGGTCGGGGAACTCCTCGGCCAGCTCCTTGAAGAACTGCTCAAAGCGAGCCTCGCCGGTGCCCAAAATCAGCAGCTGGGCGTTTTCCTCCCACATAAGCTGCCGGGCGATGTGGCACAGCAAATCCAGTCCCTTGTGACCCACCAGCCGGGTGACCATGACCATGAGAGGCACATCCGGCGCCTGGGGCAGACCCACTTCCTTCTGGAGGGCTGCCTTGCAGGCGGCCTTTCCTTCCCGGAAGGTGTCGGCGTTGTAGTGGGCAGGGAGAGCCGGGTCGGTCTCCGGGTTGAAGGTGTTCACATCGATGCCGTTGGTGATGCCGGTGAGCTTCCAGGCTGCGGGAGCCAGGACGCTGTCCAGCCCGTGGGCATAGTAGGGATACATCAGCTCCTGGGCGTAGGTCTCGGACACGGTGGAAACCATGTCAGCGGTCTCAATGGCGCCCTTCATCATGTTGACGCAGCCGCTCATGTCCAGGGTGGGACGCCACTCCCAGGGCAGAGCCAGCACATCGTCGAAGAAGCTGCCTTCCGCCCAGCCCTGATACTCCACGTTGTGGATGGTGAACACGCACTTGGTGTCCGGCAGGAGGGGCTGATACTGGGCCTTCAGCAGGGTGGGAACCAGGGCGGTCTGCCAGTCGTTGCACTGAATCACATCGGGGATGAAATCCAGATTCACCAGGGTGTCCAGGCAGGCCTTGGAGAAGAAGGCGAAGCGTTCGCCGTCGTCAATGTCGCCGTAGATGGCGCCCTCTCTGGCGCCGAAGTAGTACAGACTGTCGATGAAGTACACCTGCACCCCATCTTCCCGGTTCTTCAGCCGGTAGACACCGGCGTACTGATTCCGCCAGCCCAGGCTTACATAAAACTGGGAAACCTGCTCCACTTCATACTTGGGGTTGTCCAGAATCTTCTTGTAGTAGGGAAGAATCAACACGACCTCGTTGCCGGGAATCCGGGCCAGGGCGGAGGGCAGGGCCTCCATCACGTCTCCCAGACCGCCGGATTTGATATAGGGTGCGCCTTCGGAGGCCAGCATGGCGATTTTCATACAATTTCACCTCGTTTGATAATCACAGGGGTGGTGGGGGAACCGATGAGGGTTGCGCCGGGGCGCACCACCACATCCTTGTCCAGAATCACATTCTTCAGGACGCAGCCCTCTCCGATGACGGCGTCGTTCATGATGACGCAGTTCTCCACCTGAGCACCGGCGGCAATCTGCACCTGCCGGAACAGAATGCTGTCCTTCACGGCGCCGTCCAGGACACAGCCGTCTGCTACGCAGCAGTGGGAAATCTGGCTGTTCTCCCCGTAGTAGGTGGGAACCCGGTCACGAACCTTGGTGTAGATGGGGTGGTTGCCGAAGAACAGATCCTGGTACACATCTCTTTTGAGAATAGCCAGATTGCTCTCAAAATATTCCTGGGTGGACTCATTGAAGAGCACCACGCCCTCGTGCTGGTACACGCCAACGGTCAGGTTGTTCTCGTGGAACTGCAAGGAAAGGAAGTCCCGCTCGAAGCGGTAGCGGTTCCGGGCCACAGCCTCTCTCACATGGTACAGCAGCAGCTCCTTGGCGATGACGAAAAGACCCATGGAGGCAAGATACCCCTCGGGGGCTGCCAGGTCCACCGTCAGGTCGGAAATCTCTCCTGCCTCGTCCAGCTTGATGGCCAGATCCAGCCGCTTCTTGCCGTTGGCAATACCGGCCTTGGTGACCACGGTAATGTCCTTGCCGCTGGAAACATGGGCTTCCAGCACCTTGTTCAGGTCGATGTTGTAAAGGACGCTGGGATCAGCCAGCACTACATAGTCGTCCTTGCTGCCCTCTTCCAGGTAGTCCGCCACAGAGTGGAGGGCGTCCAGCTTGCCCTGGTAGCTGGGAGCGTTGCCGGTGAAGTAGGGGTTCAGGAATTCCAGACCGCCCTGCTGCAGCTCCAGATCCCACTCCTCGCCGGAGCCGATGTGGTTCATCAGGGAGTTGTACTTGTACCGGGAGATAATGCCCACCCGGCGGATGCCGGAGTTGGCCATGTTGGAGAGAATGAAGTCAATCTGACGGTAGCGGCCGCCGAAAGGAAGGCTGGCCATGGTGCGCTTGTTGGTCAATTCGCCCAGAGAGCTGTCATAGATGTTGGCGAAGATAATACCCATTGCATTCATAGTCGATTTCCTCCCTTAGAGCATTTCCCCGGGGAGCAGCACGGTGTTGGCTTCCACCACGGCTCCCTTGCGGGTTACGCTGATTTTTTTGGTTTCTCCCGGTCCGAAGGCGCCGCCTACCACCGCGCCCTTGCAGATGTGGCTGTCCTCGCCGATGATGGCGTGGCGGACGATGGCACCGGACTCAATGATGGCGCCGGGCATGATTACGGAGTCCTCTACCAGCGCTCCCTCGCCCACATAGGAGCCGATGGAGATGATGCTGTGGCGGACGGTGCCGAAAATGTTGGAGCCCTCTGCAATGAAGCAGTTGACGGTGACGGCACCCGAGTCTATGTAGCTGGAGGGGTAGGCATTGTTCCGGGCGTAGATCTTGCTGTGCTCGCCGCCCCGCAGGTCAAACACCGGCTCCTTGCCCAGCAGGTCCATGTTGGCCTCCCACAAAGAGTTGATGGTGCCCACGTCCATCCAGTAGCCGTCAAACTGATAGGCCATCAGCTTGTGGCCGGCAGCCAGAAGGTTGGGGATGATGTTCTTGCCGAAGTCGTTGGAGGAATTGGGGTCTTCCTCGTCGGCAATCAGGAACTCCCGCAGCACCTTCCAGGTGAATACATAGATGCCCATGGAGGCATTGGTGGACTTGGGAACCTTGGGCTTTTCCTCGAACTCGTAGACGGAGCCGTCGGGGTTGGTGTTCATGATGCCGAAGCGGCTGGCCTCCTCCAGGGGGACGTTCCGCACGGCGATGGTGCAGCTGGCGCCGGACTTCTCATGGTAGGATACCATGGCGGCGTAGTCCATCTTGTAGATGTGGTCGCCGCCCAGCACCACCACGTACTCCGGGGAGTACCGGTCAATGAAGCCCAGGTTCTGGTAGATGGCGTTGGCGGTACCCTTGTACCAGCCGCTCTTCTTGTCGTTGCGCTCGTAGGGGGGCAGCACCTGGGCGCAGCAGTGGGACTTGTTCAGACCCCAGGGCTGGCCGTTGCCGATGTATTCGTTCAGCTCCAGAGGCTGATACTGGGTGAGGATTCCCACGGTGTCAATGCCGGAGTTGACACAGTTGGACAGGGGGAAATCGATGATGCGGTATTTGCCCCCAAAGGGGACGGCAGGCTTGGCAGTATTCTGGGTCAAAACCTTCAGACGGCTGCCCTGGCCGCCTGCCAAAAGCATGGCAATACAACGTTTTTTCTGGAAGTACATAGAAAGGCACCTCTCCTTTTTTGATTCAGCAAACCTGCGGTCAGAATGAAGGTCTGCTGTGTAAATATCCAGCTATAGCATAGCACAAATTTGAAGATTAGGAAATGGACAAAATGTCTAAAATCTTTTGCAAAGATATGTTGTTTTTCACAACAAGGGGGCACGGCGTGGGGAAATTACTGGGCATTTCGACAAGGTTCAACAGCTTTTCCATCCAAATAATGTGGTGCCAGCCCCCCAATTTGTACCCACAATCGGGAAAATCGGCAAATTGCCGATACCCCATGGCCTCATGGAAGGCAAGGGAAGGGCGGTTGGAACCCTCAATAAGTGCATAAACTCTGGTATAACCCTGCATAGTCAGGATATGCTCCAGAATCCGGTACATCCTTTGACCGATTCCTCTTCCCTGGATGGCCGGGGACAGGTAGATGGACAGCTCTGCGCACCAGGAAAAGGCAGCCCGTTCGAAAGGAGCGCTGCCGTAGGCGTAGCCCAGGACGGTTCCGTCCTCTTCCCACACAATCCACGGGAACTGGGCGGTGATGGTATCAAACCGCCGGGTAAATTCCTCCAGGGTGGGGAGGCGATATTCGAAGCTGTAGGGGGTCTTTTCCACATAGGGACGGTAAATTTCCAGAATCTGGGGCAGGTCGGTGTGCACCGCCAGCCGGATGGCCATAGGCATCCCTCCTTTTGTATCTGATACTATTTTATAATGGTGGTATTCCTCCGTCAACCCATGCCGCCCCTCCCCCATGTAAAATTTCTGTCAAGCGGGCGGCGAGTCGCCGCGGACAATTTCGCACGGTGGCTTTCAGCGATTCGTTACTTCCCTGACCCGCCCGGTATCGTTACCGGGTGGTAGCGGATGCACAGCCCAAAGCCCCCCTTGCCAAAGGGGGGTGGTTTGGCAAAGCCAAACCGGGGGGATTCCCCAGGCTGGCAGGTGTCCACATGGGATTATACTTTTGAGAAAGCCCCCACTGTGAATCCCTCAGTCACGGCTTCGCCGTGCCAGCTCCCTTTGGCAAGGGAGCCTTTTTTCTGGTGCATTTAACAAAAAACGGAAGAAGCCGGGGGCTTCTTCCGTTTTGGTGCTTATTTTCCGAAGAGGGGACGGGCTACCCGCTTGTAAAGGAGCAGGGTGAGGACGGAGATGAGCACGCCCTTGATGAGGTTCAGGGGGGCTACCGCCAGCACCACGAAGGTGGTGACAGAGGAGATGGCGGGGTTTACGGCACCGCCCATGGCGATAATCCGGGACAGGTCGGAGCCGAAATACAGCTGGGCGAACTTCGGCAGCAAATACACGGCGTTGAAGAAGCTGCCGAACACCGTCATTACGAGAGTGCCGGCCACCAGGCCCCAGATGGCCCATTTCCGGGTCTTGTGGATGTGGTAGAGAATCACCGCCGGAATCACGAAGCTGCAGCCCACCACGAAGTTGGCCAGATCCCCTACAAAGGCGGTGGTGGTGCCCTTCAGCAGAAGCTTCAGGATAATTTTAATGGCCTCGCAGGTGACAGCCGCTGTGGGCCCTAAGTAGAAGCCGCAGAGAATCACCGGCAGCTCGGAAAAGTCCAGCTTGTAGAAGTCCGGGGCCAGGAAGGGCAGGGGGAAGTCCAGGGTGTAGAGCACCGCCGCCAGAGCGGCGCAGATGCCCACAATGGTGACAAACCGGGCCTTGCTGGGACGGTGCAAATCCGGGAGAAAACGCTCTCCCAGCCGGGACAAAAGGATGATGACCGCCACAATAAGGGCGGAGACCAGCACAAAACTTAAATTCTGTTGCAGGTCAGCGAGAAGTTGGGACATGACAAAAACCTCTTTTCTGTTTTTCCGGAAACTCCCGCTGCCTGGATGGCGGAAAAGCTCCGCTTCCCAGCCGCAGACGATTTTATCGGAGTTTCCGGAAATAAAAATACGCCCAGGGTACAGATACCCCAGGCGTAACAAGATTCTTGTTCCTGTCGCTCTTCTTCCATCCAGACTATACTGTCGGTATCGGAGTTACACCGATTCAACGCCGAAGCGCTCGCGGACTTTACCGCCGGTCGGGAATTGCACCCTGCCCTGAAGATATCCATATTCTGTTGCTGTCCTACACATTACCACGCTTTGCCCCGGTTGTCAAGTCCCCGGTTCTGTGATAAAATCAGGATAATCAGGCGGCAGGGGCAGTGGTCTCCTGCTGGGTAGGCGTGGTGGCGTCCGTATCGGTGGTGTCGGTGGTGGGTGTAGTGTCAGAGCTGCCGGTGGTGGCATCCTGGGACGGCTGGGTGCTTTCCGTAGGCTCCTTCACCGACTGGGGCATCCGGAAGCCGTGGATTCTGCCCTTGGCAGAGGTGTCGGTGATGTCCCCGCCGATGACGGCGTCCTTATGCACCAGAAGCGTTGCGTACACCGGATCGGTGGCGCCGGGGTAGTTGGTCACCTTGTAGACATAGCGCATCACCGTCTGGCCGGCATATTGGGTCAGGTCGTACCCCTGGCTCTTTTGCAGCTCGTTGTAGCGCTCATAGGCCTTGGTGGGGGTTTCGGGAATCCGCACCTCACCGGATTGGACAGGGGAGGCGTTCACTTCCCAGCCGTACTCCTGGAGAAAGGCCACCCGCTTGTCGTTGCCGGTGGCGGTCTGAACCGTGGGGTCCTGGGTCTCCCCGCCGCCTCCAAACACCAGAAGCAGCAGCAAAATGGCAGCTGCCACCCCCGCCAGTACCATGAGGATCTTTTTCTTATCCACCTTGGCGGTCATAACCATCATAATGAAAATCCCTCCTAAGCAATGTTGGCATTATAGCCTATTACGCCGGTGGACGGGTTAGAACGGAGGAGCTATGGAAAGATTGGACAAATTCCTGTGCAGCCTGGGGCTTGCCACCCGGAGCCAGGTGAAAAATATTCTGAAAGCCGGAAGGGTGACGGTGGACGGGGTGCCGGAAGGGGACGGCAGCCGGAAAATCGACCCTTTGAGCCAGGACATTGCCCTGGACGGGGAATCCCTTTGCAAGGTAGACCGGGTGGTGCTGATGCTCAACAAGCCGGAGGGCTACGTCACCGCCACGGAGGACGCCCGGGAACGGACTGTCATGGAGCTGATTCCAAAGGAATACGCCCACCGGAAGCTCCGTCCCGTGGGACGGTTGGACAAGGCCACGGAGGGGCTTCTGCTCTTTACCGACGACGGGGACCTTCTTCACCGGCTCATCAGCCCCAAAAAAGAGGTGGCGAAAATCTACTATGCCCGGCATGAGGGCACCGCCGGGGCGGAGGATGTGGCGGCCTTCCGGGCAGGGCTGACCCTGGCCGACGGCACCCGGTGCCTTCCGGCGGAGCTGGAGCCCCTGGGGCCGGGGGAGAGCCGCATTACCCTCCGGGAGGGAAAGTACCACCAGGTGCGGCGGATGATGGCCAGCCGGGGGATGCACGTTAACTATCTGGAACGGCAGCAGGAAGGGGAACTGACCCTGGGAAATCTCCAAAGAGGCCAGGTTCGGCTCCTGACGGAGGAAGAAGTGGCATCTCTGGAGGGAAAATAGGCACATTGCCGGGCAGATCGGGAGGGTACCTTCCCGGGAAGGTACAACGGTGGGGATTTTCACTAAAAAAGATAAGACATTTTGCAGTAATATGTCAAAAGGTACTTGCAATTTGCGCAAAAGAAGTATATAATAAGCATGCTGATTTGTGAAATGCGTATTTGTGCAATATTAGTAAGGAGGCTGGAAAATGTCCAACAGTGTTTTTCAGAGCGTAATTTTGCAGTTAAAGGAGGCCGCCGGCTGCATCTTTGGTGTAATCGACACCGACGGCTGTGTCATTTCCTGTACCGATGTGATGCTTTTGGGTGAGCGGTGGCCGGAAGCGGCTGTGCGGGTGGCGGAGAATCCCACCCTTGTGCAGACCTTCGATGGCAAGACCTTCCGGGGAATCCTCAGCAGCACCAACAGCTTTGAGTATGCGGTGTTCTGCACCGGGGATGACCAGCTGGCTCAGACCTACTGCACCCTGGCTTATATCGCCCTGAATGATGCCAAGAATTTCTATGAGGAAAAGCACGACCGGGGCACCTTTGTAAAGAATATCCTGATGGATAACATCCTTCCCGGCGACATCTACATCCGGGCCAAGGAGCTCCACTTCGCCACGGAAGCCCCCAGAGTGGTGTTTCTGGTGCGGCAGCTGGGCCACGGGGAAGTGACGGCGGTGGACATTCTCTCCGGCCTGTTCCCGGACCGCTCCCAGGACTTTGTGGTGAGCATCAACGAGACCGACGTGGCGGTGGTGAAGCAGGTGGCCCCCGGCGCAACCCCCGAGGTCACGGAGAAGATCGCCCAGACCATGGAGGACACCCTGAAAAACGAGCTGTATGTCAAGACCGTCATCGGCATCGGCACCGTCACCGAGCACCTGCGGGAGCTGGCAGACTCCTACAAGGAAGCCCAGACCGCCATTGATGTGGGCAAGGTGTTCGACACGGAGAAGAGCATCATCAGCTACGAGAACCTGGGCATCGGCCGTCTGATTTATCAGCTGCCTACCACCCTGTGCGACATCTTCCTGTCCGAGGTATTCAAGAAGAGCTCCATCGACGCGCTGGACCAGGAAACCCTCTTTACCATCAATAAGTTCTTTGAGAACAACCTGAACGTATCCGAGACCTCCCGGAAGCTCTTTGTCCACCGGAACACCCTGGTGTACCGTCTGGAGAAGATCAAGAAGATTACCGGCCTGGACCTGCGCCTCTTTGACCACGCCATCGTGTTCAAGGTGGCCCTGATGGTCCGCAAGTACCTGGCCTCCCGGGAAATCCGATAAAACCCCAAGAGCCTCCCAAAAGGGAGGCTCTTTAACGTTTCTCCCCGGGTTGTCAGAATGTGTTTTTGGATGTAGAATTAAGGAAACTCTGAATAAATCGTCTGCGGCTGGAAAGCTTATCTTTTTCGCCATCCATGCAGAATGAAAAACGGGAAATACATACAGTATTCCGCCGTTTTCCATTCTTTTGTCTGACGAAAAATCCCTCGCTACCAGCTCTTGCCTATTTATTCAGAGCTTCCTTAAAGAAAATTTCCGGAAGAGAAAACTTTTTTGGTCAGGCTTTTGTCTTAGAAGGGAAAGGAGGCAAAAGCCATGGGTGAGATACACGTTCTCCGGTGGTTTCAGGCGCTGGTGCGCAAGGCCATGAGGGAGAGCCCGGTGAACCGAAAAAAGAAGGAGAAACTCTACAAAAACATCCAAAAACAGAGAGGACGGAAAGAAAAATGACCTATTCCCAGGCGGTTTCCCTTGCCTTGCAGGGGAAAGAGGAAGGATTCCGCTATTTGTATGAAAGCACCTACCAAAGCAAATTCTATCTGGCGGTGAAGTACATGAACCGGCAGGAGGCGGCGGAGGATGTGCTGCAGGAGGCCTATGCCAAGGCCTTTTCCAAGCTGGACACCCTGAAAGAGCCGGAGGCTTTCCCCGGCTGGCTGGGTATGATTGTGGCAAACGAGGCCAAAAACGCCCTGCAAAAGAAAAATCCCCTCCTGTTTTCGGAGGTTCAGACCCAGGAGGATGAGGACTTTATCCCGGAGGTGGAGGACACCCGGGAAGAAGCCCAGCCGGAGCTTTCCTACTCCCGGAAGGAGACCCAGGAGCTGGTGCGGGAGATGATCAACGCCCTGTCGGAGGAACAGCGGGTGTGCATCCTCATGTTCGAGATTGAGGGCATTCCCATTAAGGACATTGCCGCCTCCCTGGGCTGCTCGGAAAACACCGTCAAGTCCCGGCTGAACTACGGCAGAAAGAATCTGAAGAAAAAGGCGGAAGAACTCCAGAAGAAGGGCTACAAGCTCTACTCCGTGGCACCCCTGGCCCTCTTTGCCTGGCTGCTGGCCCAGGAGCAGGGCTTCACAGCCCCCGGCGTGGCGGTGCCTGCCTGGGAGACTGCTTCCCGTCATATGGGGGCCGCCGCCGGAAAAGCAGCAACGGCCGGAAAAGCTGCGGCCTTTATCCATACGGTTGCGGGGAAAATTACCGTGACCATTGCAGGCACTGCCGTGGCGTTGGGGCTGGCAGCCGGAGGAGCAGCCATTGTCCACAACCAGGACACCCAGACCACCCAGCCGGAAACCACCGTCACCCAGCCTGTTGACACCCAGCCGTCGGCGACGGAAACCACGGAAACAGAGCCGGTGGAAAAGGAAATGGAGGACGGGGACTTTGCAAGCCTGCTGGCCGGGGGCTTTACCCGGCAGGAGCTGGAGCAGCTGCTTGCCTACGGCCCGGAGACCCTGGACGAACAGGGCATTGAAGGGATGGATTTGCTTCTGACGGTGAACGCCATGTGCCAGTCCTGTGAAAGCCTGCCCCCGGAAACCCAGTATATCGGGTATCTGGGCTACGATGCCCAATATGTGAGCCGCTATGTGCTGGCGGATGTGAACCGGGCTTTGTACCTGTTTACGGACTTCCAGCTCTCCCCGGAGAATACCGGGGCAAACGGCGGGGATTACTTTGCCACCTACCGGATTGACGGCGAGGCGCTGTGCTTCTCCCCGGCCACCATCAACTATGACGGGGATACGGAAATCACCGCCGCCCGGTACACCCCGGAGGAGATGATTCTGGAATATACCTGGCACAGAACCTACTATGATATGGGCCAAAAGGATGTGACCCTGCAAAAGCGGGCAGTCCTGACCCCGGATGCAGAGGGGAAATTCCGCATCCGCACCATTGAGAACCTGGGAGAGCCGGCGGGGCCGGAGGAGCTGTATGCAAAGTTTCTGGAGGAGCTGAAAACCGGGGACTGGCAGAGCCTGTTCCAGGGGGAGGACTATACCGGGGAGCTGTCCTATTTTATCAAGGATCTGGACGGGGACGGTGTTCCGGAGCTGGTGCTGGGAGCCCGGTGCCAGGTCAGTCAGGTGTTCTACGGCATGGACTGTATCATCTTCCGCTGTGCCGAAATGGACGGAGGCTATGCCCTCAGCCGGATGGTGGGGGAGGGGGTGGTTTCCGCCTCCATCCGGATTCCCGGGGACGGTCAGGGACTGCTGACAGCGGACTTTTCCCGGATGTCCGGAATGTATTCCGTATCCCGGATTACCCTCAACGGTGGGGCCAATACTCTGGAATCCCAGTGGCTGTCGGAGTATGACTTCATCATGGGCTCGTCGGAGGAGCAGGCCTTCCTGGAGGCAAACCCGGAGCCCCAGTGGATTTCCCTGATATAACCCTTACCCCCCAGAGGGGCCTTCCAGACCGGGAGGCTGCCTCTGGGGAAATTTTTGAAAAATTTTTTGAAAAATAAAACTTTTTGAAAAGACCTCCTGTCCAAGAAGCAGAAGGGCGGCAAAGAACCGAACCCAAAGAAACAGTTACAGGAGGATTTTGTGATGAGAAAAGCGATAGTATGGATTGTGATTATGCTGGTGCTGGGGATGGCCCTGAACATTTCCGCCCAGGCGGCGGGTACAGAGAGTGGGATTGTATCCCAGGCGGTAAACGGCGTGGTGCAGGTGTATGCCCAGACCCAGCTGTCCAACGGGCGGGAGCTTGGCGCAACAGGCTCCGCCTTCGGCGTGGGCACCATCGGGGAGGAGACGGATATTTTCGTCACCAACCGCCATGTGGTTACCGAAGAGAACCAGGACGGCAGCCTGACCCAGGCCCAGCGGGTGTATATCATGGTGGGGGAAAACACCCTTACCACCACCCAGCGGAGCGTCCTCTCCGGGGGCGAGCTGTACCTGCGGGATGACTTGCCTACGATTTACGACATCAACACGGACCGGATGATTCCCTGCCAGGTACTGTATGTGTCGGAGGACTACGACTTCGCCATTTTGCAGGCCCAGGAGAAGGTGCCGGGACGGGTGGCCATGGAGCTGGCACCCCGGGGGGACAGCCAGGGGGTGGGACAGCAGGTGTACGCCCTGGGCTATCCCGGTATCAGCGACGAATTGACAACGGAAACCGGCTGGGAGGATTCCGGAAAC
Organism: Candidatus Faecousia excrementipullorum; assembly: GCA_018712825.1. GTDB lineage: Bacteria > Bacillota > Clostridia > Oscillospirales > Oscillospiraceae > Faecousia > Faecousia excrementipullorum. The sequence goes on from DVGG01000033.1 coordinate 16,768, forward strand.
TACTACGCCTACAACGGCTACCAGTATCCCATTTACACGGCTACCCACACCTATAACTCCCGGGTGGAGGATGTGACTGTTACCACCGGCATTATCTCCCGGTACACCACCATGACTTCCGAAAAGAATGTCCAGGTGATCCAGCACGATGCCACCATTCACCAAGGAAATTCCGGCGGCCCCCTGATTGACGCTGCCGGACGGGTGGTGGGCATCAATACCTACTCTGCCACCGATGCGGAAAGCCATAACTACGCCATTTACATCGACTATGTCCGGGACACCCTGGAGGAGCTGAACATCCCCTACAATCTCCGGGGGAGTAAGGATTGGAAAATCCCGGTGGCGGTAGGAGCCGGCGCTGTGGTGCTGGTGGTGATTGTGATTGTCCTGACCAAGGGAAAAAAGAGCCGGAAGCCGGTGGCTGCTCCGGTGCAGACCGGCGGCAATTTCCTCCTGTGGGGAGAGACGGGCCTGTTTGCCGGGCGGCAGTTTGCAGTGGGGGAAGTGCTGAACCTGGGTACCGACCCCATGAAAAATCAGCTGGTGTATCCCAGAAATCTGGAAACCGTCAGCCCCTGCCACTGCCGGGTGTTCCCGGTGGAGGGAAAGCTCTATCTGGCGGACCTGGGCTCGGAAACCGGCACCTGGCTGGAAAACGGCCAGCGTCTGCTCCCCCACCAGGGGGTACAGCTCCAGCCGGGCCAGCGGTTCTACCTGGGAAGCCGGGAGCAGGGTTTCTCCGTGATGGGGTAAAAGGCAGGGCGATTCGATTATCAATGGGAAAATACCCCATGTAAAAGGAACTTTGCTTGCTTTTTTCTTAGGGATAGGGGTACAATGGGGCCGAGGTGATTAAGATGAGAGACATCGGAAAGAACATAAAAACCCTTCGCACGGCCAAGGGAATGTCCCAGGAGGATTTGACGGCGGCCCTGTTTGTCACCCGGCAGACCGTGTCCAACTACGAAAACGGCCGCTCAAGGCCAGACCTGGATATGCTCCTGAACATCGCCCAGGTGCTGGATACGGATGCGACGGCGATTCTCTACGGCCCGCCCCAGTCCCCTTGCCGGAAACCTGCCCTGATCCGGCTGGCGGTTGGAGGCGCTGCCCTGGCGGTTGTGTGGGGAGCACGGCTTTATGTGGCGGGACTGAATCCGGCAAAATTGCTTATAGGGTGGGCGATACTTGCGGAATGGGTTTTGCGTCCTCTGAGTCTGTTTCTGCTGGGCTGGGAACTGATGCAGCTGGGGTCCCTCACAGGAAAGCTAACGCCCCTGTGGGGGAAAAAGTGGGTTATCTTCCGCCGGGTGGTTCTGGTTGTAACCGCAGTGGTGGCCTTGATGCTCCTGCCGGATACCCTTTGAATATGTGCAGAAGCAGTCAATAACCTGCTGGGAACCTCTCTCCAGCTGAGCTATATCATTCCTGCCCTTTTCTGGCCCCGGTATATCACCGCCTGGCTCCACACAAGCTTTGCTGCCTTCTACCTGATTCTGGGCGCCCTTTGCTGGCTGGCAGGCCTGGGAAACAAAACCTCCAGGGACGAAAACAAATAAAAAGAGCCCCACCGGGCTCTTTTTACTTTTTGGTCGGTATCGATACTGCACCCAAAGGCTCCCTTGTCAAAGGGAGCTGGCACGCCGGAGGCGTGACTGAGGGATTGCACAGCAGGCACTTTCCATAAGCACAAACCTATGTGGAAAGGTATGCACCCCATAGCTCCCTCCGGGAGGGAGCTGTCACCGCAGGTGACTGAGGGAGCAAGCGGGGGATAAGCTGGCGGTTTGCGGATAGGTTGGTACTTGCTTGTGGTGTCGATACCCCATACCGATTTTACCGGGGCCTTTCGTCTCGTCGGCACAGGAAACCTGACACCCCCGGAGAGGTACCACCCCTATCCTGGGAATTGACTATACGCCCGCTGGCTCCCTCCGTCTTGGGGCTGCGCCCCAAGACACCTCCCTCCCGGAGGGAGGTATCTACGGAACCCCTCTGCAAGGTAACGATACCGGGCGGCGAAATGACGGCTCTTTATGGTATATTTTCCTTGCCCAGTATCCGGTGGAGCTGGGCTACAAAGGCTTCCGGTGTGGGTTTTTGACCGTCGGGAGCTATTTTGTTCCAGAGGGGGTCTGCCTCCCCGGTGTGGTGGCTGTATGCCTCGTCAATCACTTTCTGCATTTCAGCCAGTACCTGCTCCGGGGTGGTTCCGTTTTCCTTTGCAATCTTTTTGATGATTTTCTGAAAGTTTTTCATGGGTTTCCTCCGTCATTCGCGTTTGTATAAGTTCTTAGCGTTGTAGAAGTCATGTAAATCTTTCCGATTGAAGGAAAAATAGAAAAGCCCCCAATTACTTGTCAATTAAGGCACTGACGACTTTGAGCATTCGCATTTTTTCATCTTGGGGGAGCTGAGCAATGGCGGAGGAAAGCTCCGAAGCAACGCCCTCGGCTGCATGATTTACCACATCCACCAGCAGGGAATCCGCAGGTACCTCCAGCACATTGGCAATGGCCACAAAGGTATCCATCCGGGGGATTTTGGCACCCCGCTCAATCACGCTGATATGGGTGGGGCTGATATCAATGAGGGCAGCCAAATCCTCCTGGGTGAGATTTTTCTTCTCTCTGGCAGCCTTGATTCGCTGCCCCACAGCCTTGGCATCCATACTTCCCACTCCTCTTTAGAACATCGTTTCGGTCTAAAGATAGTATAAAGGGACAGGCGGAAATCATACAGAAGCTAAAGCAGAAGGACTTGTTCTATAAAACAAACCCAATAAAAAACCTCAGCCAATCCCGGGTGGGGATTGGCTGAGGGAGGGGTTGCTTTACAGCAGCTCCAGAATCTGAGCCTTGGGGCGGGCGCCGGCGGACTGGTGAACCACCTGGCCGTTTTTGATGACCATGAGGGTGGGGATGGTCATGACCCGGAACTGCTGGGCCAGAGCCACCTGCTCATCCACATTGACCTTGCCCACGGTGATGTCGCTGCGCTCACCGGCAATCTCGTCGATGATGGGGCCCACCATCCGGCAGGGGCCGCACCAGGGAGCCCAGAAATCCAGCAGCACGGGCTTATCGCTGTTCATCACAACATCCTGAAAGTTTTCACTGGTTACAGTAATGGCAGACATAGTAAATTCCTCCTGAAATAATCTTTTTGGTGACTACCTTTTCTTTGGTAGTATCTCTTGCTTGTGGCCTTATCATACACCAAAAGACATTTCCTTTCTGTGACAAAATCACAAAACCCCCAGCCAAAAGGCTGGGGGTATGCAAGCGGGGGAAATTACTTGGAAGCGCCGGCGATCTGAGCGGCAACCTCGGCAGCGAAGTTCTCTTCCTTCTTCTCGATGCCCTCGCCCTTCACATAGTGAACGGCGTCCACGAACTTCACGGAACCGCCCAGCTTCTTGGCGGCGTCGGCAATGTAGCCTTCCACGGAGCCCTGGAACAGGTCGGAACGGACGAAGTCCTGCTGCAGCAGGCAGATCTCCTTGAAGAAAGCGTTCAGCTTACCGGCAGCAATCTTCTCCTTGATCTGAGCGGGCTTGCTGGCCATCTTGGGATCGTTGTCCATGAGGGCCATCTGCACGGACATCTCATGGTCAATGTCAGCCTGGGGAACCAGGGACTTGTCCCAGTACTTAGCGCCCATGGCAGCAATCTGCATAGCCACGTTCTTGCCGATTTCGGTGGCGTCAATGCCGCCCTCCACGGCCAGGTTAACCAAAACGCCGTGGGTGCCGCCGGCGTGGACGTAAGCCACGGAGGTGTTGTCGGCAAACCGGGCGAACCGGCGGATCTGCATATTCTCACCGATGGACATAACCTTCTCCTGCATGATCTCGGTGACAGTCAGGTCGGAGCCCGGGTACTTGCAAGCCTTCAGAGCTTCCACGTCAGCGGGAGCGTCGGTGGCAACCACGGTAGCCAGGTTCTTCACCAGGTCCATGAAAGCGTCGGTCTTGGCAGCGAAGTCGGTCTCGGAGTTTACCTCGATGACCACGCCCACGCCATTGATGACAGCGGCGTAAGCCACGCCCTCAGCGGCAACCCGGTCAGCCTTCTTGGCAGCCTTGGCCAGGCCCTTCTCCCGGAGCCAGTCCACAGCCTTGTCCATGTCGCCGTCGGTGGCAGCCAGAGCCTTCTTGCAGTCCATCATGCCCACGTTGGTCATTTCGCGGAGCTTCTTAACATCCTGAGCGGTAAAAGCCATAACTTTAAATCCTCCTGTTTTCTGTTATGGGAGCCCGTTTCCGGGCTCCCGTCGTATACAATAGAAATTACTCGGCAGCTTCCTGAGCCTCGGGAGTCTCAGCGGCCTCCACGGTCTCGGGAGCATCGGTGCCCTGACGGCCCTCGATGGCAGCGTTGGCCATGGTAGCGGCAATCAGGCGGATGGCGCGGATGGCGTCATCGTTGCCGGGGATCACGTAATCGATCTCATCGGGATCGCAGTTGGTGTCCACGATGGCCACGATGGGGATGTTCAGCTTCCGGGCCTCAGCGATGGCGTTGCGCTCCTTCCGGGGGTCAACGATAAACAGAGCAGCGGGGATCTTCTTCATTTCCTTCACGCCGCCCAGGTACTTCTCCAGCTTGGCAATCTCGCCCTGGTGCTTGATGACTTCCTTCTTGGGCAGCATGGCGAAGGTGCCGTCCTCTTCCATCTTCCGCAGCTGGGCCAGACGGTCGATACGGGTACGCATGGTGCGGAAGTTGGTGAGCATACCGCCCAGCCAACGGGCGTTCACATAGTAACCGCCGCAACGGGCAGCCTCTTCCTTGATAGCGTCCTGAGCCTGCTTCTTGGTGCCCACGAACAGGATGTTGCCGCCACCCGCAGCAGTGTCACGGACGAAGTTGTAGGCCTCCTCCAGCTTCTTCACGGTCTTCTGCAGGTCGATGATGTAGATACCGTTCCGATCGGTGTAGATGTAGGGAGCCATTTTGGGGTTCCAACGACGGGTCTGGTGACCGAAGTGTACACCGGCCTCCAGCAGTTGCTTCATAGATACGACAGCCATTTTAATTTTCTCCTTTTGTTGTTCCTCCACCCCGATCATCCCGCCGGCTCACTTAAAAATAAGCACAATCTCCGGCGATCCCCGGGTGTGTGGTGTAAAATACTATGGGCAAAGCCCATGCTGATTCATTATATCGGATGAATTGACATTTTGCAAGGGGTATTTTGAAAAAAATCCCGGTTTTTTAAGCTTTTTCAGAAGGGAAGGCCCTTGCGCTCCCTGGGACGGCGGCAGCGCTCCGGGTCGATGTCCACCAAGATGATATCCGGCCCCACCTTGCAGATCCGCCCCCAGGGAATCACATAGTCCTCCCCCGGGCCCCAGAGTCCGAAGAACTTGCTGGGGCCGGGAACCAGGATCGCCTCAATACAGCCCTCCGGCACCTTGATGATGACGTCGCACACGAAGCCCAGACGCCGGCCGTCGCTGACACAGATGACCTCTTTGCACCGCAGCTCTGTAAAGGACATACCCATCCCCTCCTGGAAGTTACTTGCCACAGTCTATGGGCGGGGAGGGCAGAATAGAACCTTTAAGAAGAAATGATGCTGACCTTTTTCCGCATGGCGGCAATGGCGTTTTTCTCCAGCCGGGACACCTGGGCCTGGGAGATGCCCAGAGACCCGGCCACCTCCATCTGGGTCTTGCCGTCGTAAAACCGCAGGCAGAGAATCTGCTTTTCCCGGGGGGAGAGGGTGTTGAAGGCGTCCCGGAGGGCGATGTGCTCCATCCAATGCTCGTCGGTGTTCCGGGTGTCCCGAACCTGGTCCATGACGGTGAGGGGGTCGCCCCCATCGGCATACACCGGGTCGTACAGGCTCATGGGAGCACACACCGCATCCATGGCCTCGGCTACATCCTTTAGCGGGATGTCCAGCTCCCGGGAAAGCTCCTCCAGGGTGGGGTCCCGCCCCAGCTTTGCAACCATGGCCTCCTTGCATTGGAGCACCCGGTAGGCCACATCCCGGATGGAGCGGGATACCCGTATGGGGGCGTTGTCCCGGAGATACCTGCGGATTTCTCCTGCAATCATGGGCACGCCGTAGGTGGAGAAGCGCACCTGCTTGGTGGGGTCAAAGTTGGAGATGGCCTTGATGAGGCCGATGCACCCCACCTGAAACAAATCGTCCGGGCAGTCCCCCCGACGGTCAAACCGCTGCAAAACCGACAGCACCAGCCGCAGATTTCCCTCAATCAGCCGTTCCCGGGCCTGACTGTCCCCGTTTTTGGCCTGTAGGAGAAGCTGTTCCATCTCTGCCTGGGGGAGCATTTTCAGCTGTGCGGTGTTCACACCGCAGATTTCTACCTTTCCTTGCATACAAACCTCCTGTGCAGAACCTGATGGATAGTATTTCCGGGGAAGGAAAAATCATACCCGGAAGAAATTTGTGGAATGTTCACAAAATTTTCAAAGCCTCTTTCTCCGGGAGCCGCCGTAAATCGGGAGGGCCGGAAAAATTCCCAACTTTTTCGACGGAGACCCTCCATAACGGCCGGGGGAATCCTGGAAACATAACACGAAAAACCCGGGGGTATTCCACAGGTTATGCATTTTTCGTATGCAGCCTTTCCACAGGGGCCAAAAGAGCAAAGGGGAAAAATACCTGTTGATAACTGGGAGTTTTCCACATTCTCCACAGAGTTTTCCACAAGAGTTATCCACAAGGCTTATCCACAGGCCGTATGCAAAACGGTTGACATAAGAGTTTTTCCCCGGTTTCGACTTTTTTCCCCTTTTTCTGCAGAGGAAAAAATCGACGGCATTGTAAAGAAACGGAAAAAATTTGGTCTTGACAAGGTGTATCCCGCCGGGGGAAGGGGGCTCCGGGGAGGAAATTTCCTCTTTCTTTCCGGTTCGGGGAAATTTTTTTGAAAAAGGTATTGATTTTATGGGAAAGTCAAGGTATAATCAGTAAACGCATGAGATAAAACACAGAACAGGAGGTGTGACCATGCCCAACATCAAGTCCGCAAAGAAGCGTGTGGAACTGTCTAAGGTTGCTTATGAGAAGAACAAGGCTGCCAAGTCCGCTCTGAAGACTGTCATCAAGAAGTTTGAGGCTTCCCTGGAGGGCGGCAACCCTGCCGCTGCCGAGGCTGCCTACAAGACTGCTGTGACTGCGGTTGACAAGGCTGTCGGTAAGGGTCTTTTGCACAAGAACACTGCTGCCCGGAAGAAGAGCAGCATGACCCTGCGGCTGAACAAGCTGGCCTGATTTCTCTGAAAATATCTCCTTCCGAGCAGTGCTTGGAGGGAGTTTTTTCATTTTATACGGCGGAGCTTTTCCGCCATCCATGCAGAATGAAAAACCGGAAATACACAAAGTATTCCCCGGTTTTCCATTCTTTTGTCTGACGAAAAACCTCTCGCCGCCGACGCTTGTCGATGTATTCAGAGTTTCCTGCGGGTTTATTTTGGAAAGGAGGGCGTGACCATGGCAAGATTACAAGACCCGGTAACCATCTTAAAAGGGGTGGGCTTTACCCGGGCCAAGCAGCTGGAGGGGCTGGGCATCCGGACGCTCCAGGACCTGATCTGCCATTTTCCCCGGGGCTATGAGGACAGAACCCGGCTTGTGACCATTGGGGAGCTGGAGGAGGGGGTGCCGGCCTGCTTCCGGGCCATGGTGGCAGGCAGTCCCCGGGCGGCCCATATCCGCAAGGGCCTGGACCTGACCCGGGTGCAGGTGGCAGACCACACCGCCCGGCTGACCCTGACCTTCTTCAACCGGAAATTCTCCGCAGGACAGCTGGAATATGGAAAAGAGTATATCTTCTATGGACAGCTGTCGGGGGATTACGGCGGCTACGGCATGACCAACCCGGTGTTTGAGGCCCCGGACAGCCCCCCGGTGATGACCCGCCGGGTGCTTCCGGTGTACCCCCTGACTGCCGGCCTTTCCAATACGGCCCTATGCAAGGCGGTTTCCCAGGCTCTGGCCCTTTGCGACCCTCCGGAGGAGATTCTTCCTCCCCAGGTGCGGGCAGAATACGGGATTTTACCGGCGGCAGAGGCTTACCGGATGATTCACAGCCCCGCTTCCATGGAGGAGGCGGCGCAGGCCCGGAAGCGGATGATTTTTGAGGAGTTTTTCCTCTTTTCCGCCGGCCTTGCCCTTCTGCGGTACACCCGGGAGGAAAAGCCCGGGGCGGTGCTCACAGATTTGGATCTGACCCCCTTTTATCAGGCGCTGCCCTTTGCCCTCACCAATGCCCAGAACCGGGCCATCGGGGAGATTGTGGGAGACTTTACAAAGGGCCGGGTGATGAACCGGCTGGTTCAGGGAGACGTGGGCAGCGGCAAAACCATGGTGGCGGCAGCTGCTGCTTATCTTGCAGTAAAAAACGGCTTCCAGGCCGCTATGATGGCCCCCACGGAAATTCTGGCGGAGCAGCACGCCGCCTCCCTTGGAAAGCTCTTTGTCCCCCTGGGCATCCGGGTGGAATTGCTCACCGGGTCGTTGCCTCAGGGACAGCGGCGGCTGGTGCAGGATGCCATGGCCTCCGGGGAGGCTCAGATTGTGGTGGGTACCCACGCCCTGGTGGCAGGAAGCGGCAGCTTCTCCAACCTGGGGCTGGTGATTACCGACGAGCAGCACCGGTTCGGGGTTTCCCAGCGGGCAAAGCTCTCCCAGCTGGGGAACAGCCCCCATGTGCTGGTCATGTCCGCAACTCCCATTCCCAGAACCCTGGCCCTTTTAATGTATGGAGATCTGGATGTTTCCATTGTGGATGAGCTGCCTCCCGGACGGCAGCCGGTGGATACGTTTTTAGTGAACGAAAGCTACCGCAGCCGGATGAACGCCTTTGTGCGCAAGCAGGCCCAGGAGGGGCACCAGTGCTTCGTGGTTTGCCCGGCGGTGGAGGAGAACCAGGAACTGAACCTGAAAGCGGCGGAAACCTGGGCGGAGACCCTGCAAAAGCGGGTGTTTCCCGATTTGAAGGTGCTGCTCCTTCACGGGCAGATGAAGTCCGCCGAGAAGGACGCAGTCATGTCCGCCTTTGCCCGGGGGGATGGGGATGTGCTGGTTGCCACCACAGTCATTGAGGTGGGGGTGGACGTGCCGAATGCCACCTTAATGATTATCGAAGATGCAGACCGGTTTGGCCTGAGCCAGCTCCACCAGCTCCGGGGCCGGGTAGGCAGAGGCTCTGCCAAAAGCTACTGCATCCTCACCACCCAAAACCGGAATGTGCAGACCCTGGAGCGGCTGAAGGCCTTTTGTAAGACCAACGACGGCTTCCAGATTGCCCAGGAGGATTTGAAGCTCCGGGGCCCCGGGGACTTTTTTGGCTCCCGCCAGTCGGGACTTCCGGCCTTCCGCATGGGAAATCTGGGGACAGACCTTACTACCCTTCAGCAGGCCCAGCAGGCGGCGGTTGCCTGGATTGACACCCAGGGCACGGGAAACACCCCGGAGGCGGAGGCCCTGCGGCGGCGCATCAGCGTCCTGTTCCGGGAGGGCGGCCCAGCCATGAACTAAAAAAAGAAAAAATCTCTGAGAAATTGCCCAAAAAACGGCGAATTTTCAGAGATTTTTCCTTTAGAACAGAAAATTTCAAAAATGGCTTGTAACTTTCCGGGAAATGTAGTAAAATAGTACGACTGATAAAGCGCAAAAAATACATAATCGATATGTTTTACGGAGGGAATACCTATGGAAAAACCCATTGTACTTGTAATTATGGACGGCGTAGGCAAGGGAGACGGCGGCAGCGGCGATGCTGTTGCCCAGGCCAACACCCCCACCCTGGACCGTCTGCTTGCCACCTGCCCCCACACCTACCTGAAAGCCCATGGCACCGCCGTGGGTCTGCCCTCCGATGAGGATATGGGCAACTCCGAGGTAGGTCACAATGCCCTGGGCTGCGGCCAGGTTTACTCCCAGGGTGCGAAGCTGGTTGGCGAGTCCATCGAAAACGGCACCCTGTTTGCCTCCCACACCTGGATTGACCTGGTGGAAAATGCTAAGTCCGGCAAGGCCATGCATTTCCTGGGCCTGCTGTCCGACGGCAACGTCCACTCCAACATCAGCCACCTGATTGCCCTTCTGAAGGCTGCCCATGCTGCCGGTGTGAAGAAGGCCTACTGCCATATTCTCCTGGACGGCCGGGATGTGCCCGCCACTTCCGCTTTGGAGTATGTTGCCCAGCTGGAGGCAGTTCTCCGGGAGCTGAACACCGAAGGCTGCGACTACGCCATCGCCTCCGGCGGCGGCCGTATGCAGGTGACCATGGACCGTTACGAGGCCAACTGGGGCATGGTGGAGCTGGGCTGGCGCACCCATGTCCAGGGCATCGGCCGGCAGTTCTCTTCCGCTGCGGAAGCTGTGGAGACCTACCGGAAGGAGACCGGCTGCATCGACCAGGACCTGCCTCCCTTCGTGGTGGCAAGAAACGGGGAGCCTGTGGCCAAGATTGCCAACGGCGACAGCGTGGTGCTCTTCAACTTCCGGGGCGACCGGGCCCAGGAGATTTCCCTGGCCTTTGACCGGAAGGACTTCGACAAGTTTGACCGGGGTGACTACACCGGTGTGAAGTTTGCGGGAATGCTTCAGTACGACGGAGACCTGAACATCCCCGAGCATTATCTGGTGCAGCCCCCTGTGATTACCAACACCCTCACCGAGGTTTTGTGCAAGGCCGGCATCCACGAGTATGCCCTGTCCGAGACCCAGAAGTACGGCCATGTGACCTATTTCTGGAACGGCAACCGCTCCGGCAAGGTCTGCGAGGACCTGGAGGTTTACGAGGAAGTGCCCTCCGACGTGATTCCCTTCGAGCAGGCTCCTGCCATGAAGTCCAAGGAAATCACCGAGAAGATGGTGGCGGCTATGGCCTCCGGCAAGTTCCAGTTCCTGCGTTGCAACTACCCCAACGGCGACATGGTGGGTCACACCGGCGTCATGGAGGCAGTTATCTACGGTATGGAGTGTGTGGATAAGGGCCTGGCAGCCATCCTGGAGGCCGCCGACAAGTACGGCTATATGGTTCTGGTCACTGCCGACCACGGCAACGCCGACCAGATGACGGAAACCAAGAATGGCAAGACCTCTGTGCGGACTGCCCACTCCCTGAACCCGGTTCCCTTCATCATCTACGACAAGGATAAGACCTGGGTCATCCGGGAGGGTCACTACGGCCTTGCCAATGTGGCTCCCACCATTGTGAAGATGATGGGCCTGACTGCTCCTGACTGCTGGGAGCAGAGCATGGTGTAACCCCGATTTTATAAGGAGGTACGGAGTATGATTTGTCAGGAAAACCAGAAGGGCAATGTGTGTATTACCACCGAGGCCTATGTGGAAATTGCAGGCACCGCCGCATCCTACTGCTTTGGCGTCAAGGGCATGGCAGCCCGTTCTGTGACGGATGGCCTTTACCATCTGCTGCGGCGGGAATCCATGGGCAAGGGCGTTCGGGTGGAGTTCCATCCGGACAAGTCCATCTCCATTGATCTGCATATCATGGTGGACAACGGGGTCAACCTGGCCACCGTAGGCAGCTCCATCATTTCCGAAGTGCGCTATGTGGTGGAGAATTCCACCGATACCAAGGTTCGGAAGGTGAATGTATATATAGATTCCATGATGATTGGATAATTTGGAGGTAGGAACCATTGCGCGAGATTATTAACGGTTCGGATTTCCGCAGAATGCTCATCAGCGCTGCGGCGTCCATCGAGATTCACAAGCAGCAGCTCAACGAGCTGAACGTATTCCCCGTGCCGGACGGCGATACCGGCACCAATATGTCCATGACCATCTCCGCCGCCGCTGCCGAGCTGCGGAAGACCGAGGACCCCTCCCTGGAGAAGGCCTCCTCCGTCACCGCCTCCGCCATGCTCCGGGGCGCCCGGGGTAACTCCGGCGTGATTCTGTCCCTTCTGATGCGGGGCATGGCCAAGGCTCTGAAGGGCCACGAGGAGTGCGACGGCACCCTGTGGGCCCATGCGCTCCAGGAGGGCGTGGACGCTGCCTACAAGGCCATCATGAAGCCCACCGAGGGTACCATTTTGACGGTTGCCCGGCTGGCTGCCTCCAAGGCTGCCACTGCCGCCCGGGAGAATAACTACCTGGAGTTCGTCCATGAGGCTGCCATTGCCGAGGCCAAGGTGGCCCTGGCGGATACGGTGAACCAGAACCCGGTGCTGAAGAAGGCCGGGGTGGTGGACGCCGGCGGCAAGGGCTGGCTCTTTGCCCTGGAGGCTATGCTCAGCGCCCTGCGGGGTGAGGACATCGCCGTTCCTGAGGGTGCGGTAGAGGTAAAGGAGCAGGCGGACTTCTCCGACTTTGCCGATGAGGACATTACCTTCACCTACTGCACCGAGTTCATCGTATCCCGGGAAGGGGACGGAAATCCGGAGGACCTGCGGGCGTTCCTGAACGAGCTGGGGGACAGCCTGGTGCTGGTGGACGATGATGAGATTATCAAGGTCCATGTCCACACCAACGACCCCGGCGCAGCCCTCCACGAGGCTGTGAAGTACGGCAGCTTCGTCACGGTGAAGATTGAGAATATGCGCCTGCAGCACACCGAAAAGGTGATGAGCGAGCAGGAGCTTGCTCCCAAGATTGCAGAGCCGGAAAAGCCCATCGGCGTGGTGTCCGTGTGCGCCGGCAGCGGCCTTGCGGACGTGTTTGCCAACCTGGGGGTGGACGGCATCATCTCCGGCGGCCAGACCATGAACCCCAGCACCCAGGACATCCTGGAGGCGGTGAACAAGGTCCCGGCGGAAACGGTGCTGGTGCTGCCCAATAACAAGAACATCATCATGGCCGCCCAGCAGGTGGATGAGCTGACCCCCAAGCACGTGGTGGTTATCCCCAGCAAGACCGTGCCCCAGGGCGTGACCGCCATGCTGAACTTCAATCCCGAAGGCTCCGTGGAGGAGAACACCGAGGCTATGACCGAGTCTCTTGGCACTGTGGACACCATGCAGATTACCTACGCCGCCCGGAACTCCGACTTTGACGGCCATGACATCCACGAGGGTGACTACCTGGCCATCTACGGCAGCTCCCTCTTTGGCACCAGCCAGGACATCAAGGTGCTGCTCCGGGCCCTGGCAGAGAAGGTGCGGGACTCCGGCAAGGAGTTTATCACCATCTACTATGGCGAGGACATCAAGGAAAAGCACGCCCAGAAAACCGCTGACCTGTTCAGCAATATCTGCCCCAATGCAGACGTGAACCTGCTCCGGGGCGGTCAGCCTGTATATTATTATATGATTTCCGCAGAATAATCGGGGAAAATCAGAAAGGCCCGCTGCCCTGGCAGAGGGCCTTTTCTCTAAAGGAAACTCTGAATAAATAGGCAAGAGCTGGCAGCGAGAGATTTTTCGTCAGACAAAAGAATGGAAAACGGCGGAATACTGTATGTATTTCCCGTTTTTCATTCTGCATGGATGGCGAAAAAGATCCGCT
>DVGG01000034.1 GCA_018712825.1 Candidatus Faecousia excrementipullorum
TGCTGGAGGAGCCGCCGGAATACGGCGTGTTCCTGCTGCTCACCGACAACCCGGAAAAGCTGCTGCCCACCATCCGCTCCCGGGGCGTGGCCCTGGCCATGGGGAACCTGCCGGAGCCTGTGCTCCGAAAGGCTTTGCAGGAGGCCCACCCGGAAGCCTCTTCCGATTCTCTGGCGGCAGCCATGGTAAGAAGCGGGGGCTTTCTGGGACAGGCCATGGAGCTTCTCTCAGGGGAGAATACCCAGTCCCCCCAGACCCAGGGCTTTTTGGACAGCTTCGCCCGGGGAGACAACTTAGGACTTTTGCAGGTGCTCTCCCCCATGGAGCGGTGGAAGCGGGAGCAGCTGATTGAAGAGTTGGAGCAGTGGCAGACCCTTCTGGGGGAGGCCCTGCTGGAAAAATCCGGGATGCCCGGAATCCATAGCCACACTGGGGTGACCCAGTGCTCCGCAGAGAAAATAAATCGGGGAATCGCCCGGCTGAAAAAGGCGGTGCAGTATGCCCAGGGCAATGTGTCCGTGGGTGCTGTCTGCGGCTGGCTCCTGTGGGAGCTGGGATGAACCCCAAGAAGGAGTTTTTCATGGAAGAACAAGTAGAAGTAACTGCCCAGGCTCCGGTGGAAGTGGTGGACATCCAGTTCCGCCCCGGGCAGAAGGTATATTATTTTGAACCGGCAGGCCTTACCTGCCACGCCGGAGACCATGTGATCATCGACACCGCCCGGGGGGCGGAGTACGGCTACTGCACCGCCGGAAACCATATGATTTCCCAGCGGGAGGTGGTGGCGCCTTTGCGGCCGGTGCTGCGGCTGGCAACGGCCCAGGACGAGAAAATCGCCGCCGACAACCGGGTCAAGGAGGCCAAGGCCTTCGGGGTCTGCCTGGAAAAAATCCGCCACCTGGGGCTGGATATGCAGCTGGTAAGCGCCGAGTGCGCCTTTGACGGCAGCAAGCTCCTGTTTTTCTTCACCGCCGACGAGCGGGTGGACTTCCGGGAGCTGGTGAAGAGCCTGGCTTCCGTGTTTCACACCCGGATTGAGCTGCGGCAGATTGGCGTCCGGGACAAGGCCAAGATGGTAGGCGGCCTGGGCATCTGCGGCAGACCCTTCTGCTGCGCCAGCTTCCTGGAGGATTTCCAGCCCGTATCCATCAAAATGGCAAAAACCCAGAATCTCAGCCTGAACCCCACCAAGATTTCCGGCACCTGCGGCAGGCTCATGTGCTGCCTGAAATACGAGCAGGATGCCTATGAGGATTTGCTGAAGCGCAGCCCCAAGGCCGATTCCTTTGTGGACACCCCCGACGGACGGGGTACGGTAGCCGAGGTGGATCTGCTGCGGCAGCGGGTGAAGGTGCGGCTGGAAAATCAGCCGGACAACCTGGTATGGCACAAAAATGAGGACATTGCCGTGCTGCGCAACGGCAAGGCCAAGAAGAACGATCCCCCTATCCCTGAGGATTGGGCCCCCATCTCCGGCGCCGGTCAGAAGCCCCGGGAGGAGGAAACCCCGGAGGAGCCGGCCTTCCTGGACCCCATCCGCTTCCGGTACAGCACGGAATCGGTGGTGACGGAGCAGCCGGAACAGCCCCGGCAGGAAGCTCCCCAGGAGCAGTCCCGGAGCCGCTCCCGCCGGAGAAACCGGAAGCCCCGGGAGGGAGGAGAAGCCCAGCAGCCCAAGTCCGCCCAACCGGAGCAGAAGCAGGAGCAAAAGCCCAAGCAGGAGCGGAAGCAGCGGCAGGAAGGGGCTGAGCCGGAGGCCAAGGCCAACAAGCCCCACCGCCGCCGCCCCAATTACCGTCACAGAAAGCCCAAACCCACCGGGCAGACAGAGGGCTGAGCCGATTTCTTACAGGAGGAGTAAACCATGGCAATCCTGAGTCCATCTTTGCTGGCAGCAGACCCCCTGAACCTGGGGAAGGAAATGAAGCGAGCGGAAGCCGCCGGAGCCCAGTGGCTCCATGTGGACGTGATGGACGGCTGCTTTGTGCCCAATCTTTCCAGCTTCACCTATTCCACCGTGGCGGCTATGCGCAAGGCTACAAGCCTCACCCTGGACGTGCACCTGATGATTGAAAAGCCCATCCGGTATGTGGAGGACTTCTGCCGGGCCGGGGCGGACTATCTCACCATTCACGTGGAGGCAGACAGCCGGGAGAATATCCGTGCTGCCCTGGAGAAAATCCGTGGCCTGGGAGTGCGCCCGGGCATCGTGCTGAAGCCCGGAACCCCGGCAGAGGCGGCAGAGGAATTTCTGCCCCTGGTGGATATGGTGCTGGTGATGACCGTGGAGCCGGGTTTCGGAGGACAGAAGTTCATGGCCTCCATGATGCCCAAGGTCACCCGCCTGCGGCAGCTGCTGGACAAGGTGAACCCCTCCTGCCACGTGGAAGTGGACGGAGGCGTGGACAAAGGAACCTGCCGCACCTGCATGGAAAGCGGCGCCGACGTCCTGGTAGCAGGCTCCGCCTTCTTCCGGTCAGAAGACCCGGAAGCCCTGCGCATATTGATTGAAGGCTAAACCATAAAGAGCGGCGTGCCGCCGCTGTCAATTCCGCACGGTAACTTTCAGCTAATCGTCACTTCCCTGACCCGCCCAGTATCGATACCGCATCCCAAAGGCTCCCTTGCCAAAGGGAGCTGGCACGGCGTAGCCGTGACTGAGGGATTCACAGTTGGCACTTCTTCAAAGTACCAACCTATGTGGAAAAGGGAAAGCTTTTTAGTGAATAGTGAATAGGTAATAGGTAAGAAGTTCCCAGGCTTCGCCTGGGG